>JAIFMP010000146.1 GCA_020048405.1 Hydrogenophaga sp. | reverse complement strand
GCGCTGCCCCACGGCTACACGCGGGTGCAGGCCATACAGCAGTGGGTGCAGTCGCAGGTCACGTTCAAGTCCAACACCAGCAACTCCATGACGTCAGCGCTCGACACGCTGACCGACCGCGTGGGCGTGTGCCGCGACTTTGCACACCTGATGATTGCCGTGTGCCGGGCACTGAACATCCCGGCCCGCTTCACCACCGGCATCGACTACGGGGCCGACCCCGCCCTGGGTCCCACCGATTTCCACGCCTATGTCGAGGCTTACGTGGGCCACCGCTGGTACCTGTTCGACCCCTCTGGCACGGCCATTCCCATGGGCTTCATCCGCATTGGCACCGGACGGGACGCGGCCGATGGCTCGTTTGCCACCATTTTTGGGGCTGTGGCCTCGCTGCCACCGGTCATTGCCATCACAGCGCTGACACAACCCGGCCAGCCCTGGCAGGTGCCGGTGCGCCGGGCCGAAGCCCTGTCCACCGCATGAGCACTGACACAGCCTACGGCACGGCCACGGCTCGCGCTGTGGCCCCGTCGCCCGCCGCCCGTTTGTTGTGGACATTCAGCGATGAAACCGCCGCCACCGACTGGCAAGGCCTGCACGACCAACTCATGGGCGGGCGTTCCAGCGGCGCGGTGGAGTTCAAGCCAACAGGCTCGGGCAGTCTGGCTTACCCCAACGCGCCTGAAGCACAGCCATGCGCGGTGTTTTCGGGCGAAGTCAGCCTGGCCAATGGCGGCGGGTTTGCGTCGGTACGAGCCGCCCTGCCCCACCCCATTCCCGTGGGTCAAGCCCAAGCTGTGGTGGTAGAGGCCTGCGGCTTTGGCCGCCCATTCAAACTGGCCCTGCACCTGCACCCGGAGGCCGACGGGGTTCAACACCAGGTGGTGTTTCAAGCCCCGCCGCAGTGGGCACTGGTTCGTTTGCGTTTGTCTGATTTCAAACCCACCCAGCGGGGCCGCACGCTGCCCATGGCCGATGTGCTGTCCACCGACCACATCCACCAACTGGGCCTGCTGACCACCGAACGGGTGGCTGGTGGCTTCATGTTGGGGCTGCGGGCCATCTGGTTGGTGTAAATCACCCGCCCGCCCGTTTGGCGCGGTGACCCAGGCGAGTGAGCTCTTGCACCACGCGCTCGGCGTGGTCGCCTTGTACTTCGATCACACCGTCTTTCACCGTGCCGCCGCTGCCGCAGGCGGCTTTGAGCTGTTTGCCCAGGGCAGTGAGTGCGGCGGCGTCGAGCGCCAGGCCTTTGACCAGCGTGACCGCTTTTCCTCCACGGCCCTTGGTTTCGCGCCACACGCGGGCCACGCCATCACCCACCGGCACAGGCGCTGCCGCTTTGCACACGCAAGCCGCCACCGGCTGGCGACAGCCAGGGCACATGCGACCGCTGTCGGTGGAATACACCAGCCCGGTTTGAGCGAATGCACTTTGCAGTGAATTTTTCATGAGAAATATGCCTCTGAAGCAATACGGTATTGCATGGACAGCTCTATTTTTTAGATCTTGATCGTCGGGGTGTCTTCGGGACTTCGGTGGCCTGCTCCAGCCACAGCAGGGTATCCACATGCGACAAAAAGCGGCGCAGGTAGTCAGGGGACACCTCTTGCATCAGCGACAGCGAGCGCAGCACCAGCATGTGCGAGTTCAGCGGCCCGGCGTTGTCGGGCGCACGGGCCACGGCACGGGCCACCTGGTGTTCCGCAGCGATGTGGGCCCAGGTTTCTCTGAAGCGCGACACGCTGGGGCTCTCGCCGGGGTGGCCAGTGTCGGGCAACAGCCCGCTGCCCACCGGGTGACTGGCCTGGTGTTGGGCCTGACGGACGGCTTGCAGGTGGTGGGTGAGGGCGGCCAGCGCACCGGGCTGCCGCGCCACTGCAGGCGTGGCTTTGGGGGTGGCCTGCAACTCGGGCAGCGGCGCGCCCTCGGCTTGCAAGTCATCCAGCCAATGCCCCAACAAAGCGTTCAGCCTGGGTGCCAGCACGGCTTGCACATCGGCCGGGGCGGACTGGGTGCGGCGAGCCAGGGCGTTCAGGTGGTGCCAGCGCAGGGGCGCGCACTGCGCCGCGCCTGCCTCACGCAAGGCGGCGAGCGGCTGGGCCCAGGGCCCCTCGCTGACATTGCCCATGTCACCCATGCCCTGCTTTCACGGGCGGCGCTCGGTGGGCACAGGGGCTGTTCGGGGCACCGGTGCCATTTCCACGCGGCGGTTCAGGGCCCTGCCCTTTTCATCGGCGTTCGATGCTGCGGGTTGCTCGGCCCCGAAGGCGGCGGCAAACACGATGGATGCAGGCATGCCCTCGTCGATCAGGGCCCGCGTCACGGTCAATGCCCGCTGAGCCGACAGCTCCAGGTTGTCCGCAAAACGGGCGTTGTGGCCCTGAATGGGTTTGTCGTCGGTGAAGCCGCTGACCATCAGCAGCTCATTGCGCTCGCCCAGGTACACGCGCAACGGCGGCACCAGGCTTTTGAGCAGTTGCCGCCCGTCGGGGTGAAGCTGGTCGGAGTTGAGCGGGAACAGCACGCTGCCGCTGATGCCAATGCGCCCGTTGGCCAGCGTGACGCGCCCGGTTTCCAGCGGAATGGCGAGGGCTTTTTCCAGGGCCATGCGGCGCTGTTCTTCCAAGCGGCGTTTCTGCACCTCGGCTTCCAGGCTGGCCACCAGGTCCACCTGCACCACCAGCACGCCCACCAGCACCAACACAAAGGCACCCAGCAACCCTGCCATGAGGTCGCCAAACACCGCCCACACGGTGGAGGTGTCGGCGGCGGCATGGTCTGGTCCGCCGTCGTGTTCGGTCAGGTCGGTCATGCCGTGAGGCCTTTGGCGTGCAGGCGGCGCAGGTCTTCGACGATGCCTTGTTGAGCGGCAATGCTGAGGTCAATCACCTCGCGTGCTTGCGCCACGTAATAAGCCAGCTGCTCGTCGCTGCGGGCCATGCTCTGTTGCAGCGTGGTTTCCAGCCGGGCCAGGCCGTCGGTGAGTTTGTCGTGGGTGCTGTTGAACAGGCCCATGCCGTGGCCAAAGGCCTCGCCCACGCTGGCCAGTTCCACCGCGCTGGCGCTGACGTGGGCTGCGGATTGCCCCATGCCTTGCAGCAGGCTGTTGATCTGCCCCACCAGTTCGGCGCGTTCGGCCAGGGCGAGGTTGTCGCGCTCGGTCAGGCGGGACATCTCCTGGCGCAGTTCGGTGATCACGCCTGCTGCGGCCTGTGGCACCTCAGACGCCGTGGCCACCATGCGGGCCATGGGGGCTTCCAGCGCAGCACCGAGGGTGGCCAGGTGGTGGGTGAGCGCGGTTTGCAGTTCGCCCAGGCGGGCCACAGCGGCTTGGCCGCGCTCTGCTTCGTCCTGGCGCAGGGCGGCCAGCTCGGTGCGCCACAGGGTGGTGAGCTGGGTCAGGCGTTCGGTGTGTTGCTGCTCGGCCAGGGCATCGGCCTCGCTGCGGGCCAGGGCCAGCGCCTGCGCTTGGGCCAGCACACGGTCCAGGCCACCCAGGGTGTGGTCGGCCTGCTCGCGCGTGCGCTGCGTGATGGCGGTGGCCGTTTGCGCCAGTGTCTGGCACACAGCGTCTTGCTGGGCCAGGGTCTGTGCGCCCAGGCGCTGCCACTCGCGCTGCAACGCGTCAGCGCTGACGGTCTGGCTCTGGGTCCAGGCGGCGAGGCGCTGCTGGTCTGCACTGGCCAGGTCGGCCTGGGTCTGGGCCAGCGTGCTTTGCACAGTGGCCAGCAACGCGGCGCTGCGCTGCTCAAAAGTTTGGGTGAACGCAGCCAGGGTTTGGGCCAGGCCGTCCATCAAAGCCTGCTGGGTGGTGGCCTGACCTTGCTGCGCCTGTTGCCAAGCGGTGGAAACGGCCTGCGCCGTGGCACCGAACTGCGTGGCCACACCGGCCAACTGGGTTTGGGCGGCATCCATCTGGCGCTGGTGGGCCTGGGCAGAGGCCTGCACCATCTCCGCCATGGCGGCTTGAACGGTGCGCTGCAACGCGTCGCCGGCCGCCTGCGCGCTGGCTGCCAGGCTGGTGTGCAGGGCCTGGCCCACGCTGTCGGCCAGACCGGTGTAGGCCTGGGCTGCGTCCCGGTGAAACTGGGCCTGCTGGTCCAGCAGTTGTGTGCTCAATTGCTGGCTGCGGCGCTCCAGGCCGTCCACCAGGGATTGCAGGCTGTCCACCACGCAGGGCATGGTATGGGCCTGGGCTTGCAGGGCTTTGAAGGTTTCCTGGCGCTGGTACACCAGTGAAAACGGGCGAAACACCGTGGCCACACGTGTGTCCAGAATCCTGCCCGCCTCGGCCCGCTCGCGCCGGGCCAGGGCAGACATCAGCCCCAGCATGGCCGACGCGGCAACCCCTGCCACAGAGGTGCCGAACGCAAGCCCCAGCCCCTTGATGGGCGCGGCCAGTGCTGAGCGGATGGCCTGCAAATCTGCCGAACCCTCTAGCGCAAACACAGTGCCCCTGAAGGTGACGATGAGCCCCAAAAACGTGCCCAACATGCCCAACATGACCAGCAGCCCCAGTAAGTAGGGCGTGAGCGCAGGGCCGGGCAAGCCGGTTCGCTCGCCTTCGATGCGCAGCCGCACGGTGTGCTGCAGCGTGGGCGGCACACTGGCCAGCCAGGTGTTCAGGTCGTGCAGGGTGTCTAACGCCTGGGGAACGGCAGCCAAAGCGTGACTCAAGCCCGCCGTGGCGGCGCGAAACCGCGACAGCTCCCATGCGCCCAGACCGTACACGCCAGCCATGACGCCGGTCATGAGCAAAGCCATGGGACTGCTGCCCACAAAACCCGCGCCCACCCAGAGCAGGGCCAACAGGCCCAGGGCAAACGCGGCGGTGAATAGATAACGGTTCATGCGTTGGATTTCTGTGTGTTGTCGTGCTGGGCAAACGCCTCCACCAACCCCACCACGGGCAGCAGGCGGACGTTCAACTCGGCCAGCAAAACGGCTTGTTGTTCAGGCGCATACCGCGCCAATTCCCCCGCTCCGCGCAAATGGTCAAAGCGCTTTTCCAGCAACGCGGTCACGGTGGACAGCAGCTTGGCCTCGCGGGTGGTGAGCATTTGCTCCCACACCGCGTCCATTTCGGACAGTTGCCGCAGCGGCGCAGCCCCGTGGGCCAGCACCTGGCGCACCTGAGCGCGCAAAGTGGCAATTTTCAGGCCCATGTGGCGTTGCAGCGCCTGGCAGTGCTGGCGATACGGTGCAAAGCTCGCTTCACCAGCGGCCAAGGGGGCCTCGGCAGCGGCGCGCAACAGGCGGGAGGCAGATTGTCCACCTTCGTGAGCCCCGTTTGGCAGCCGCACCGGCTCTGACACCCTTGCCACGAGCGCAGACCGCACCCGCTGAAAGTGCACCTCCAGTGCGGCAGGGCTGTGGGGCGACGTGCCCAGGGGGCTGCTGCCCACCACCGATTTCAGCGACTGGTGGGTGCCGTGCAACGTGACAGCATCCAGCGCGCCCAGCCACTGGCTGAGCTGTTCGGCAAAGTCCTGACGTGACACGTCGACCGGCACCGAAGTGGTGTCGGCCAGCAGGCGAACGAGGGGAGATGGCGCTGACAAGGCGCTGGCCAACACGGACAAGGGAATGAAACTGTGGGTGAATAGAGCGAGGGCGCCGATGGTAGGGCAAGCGGGCAGGGACAATCTCCAGATGACCGACGCCACCCCCGATTTTTGGCCCAGTTGCGGCCACGCCCTGCTGGCCACCCAGACCGGCCACCATCTGGTGGTGACCGACGCGTTTTTGCAGCACCTGCTGCAACGACCCGAGCTGGCGCCCATTCCCACCTCGTGCGAGGCTGAGCTGGCCTTGCACCAGCGGCTGCTGGACGACCCGCGCCGAACAGTCACCGCGCCCGATCTGGACGCACTGGCCGACCGCGACGCGGCCGACAACCTGGCCGTGTGGCTGCGCTTTCGCGACCGCTTGCTGGCGCGCCCCACGCTGGAAGCCAGTTACCTGGCGCTGTTCCAGGGCAGCGGTGTGGATGTGCCGCCGGTGCTGGTGCACCAACTCACGCAAGTGTTGCTGCGCCACGTGATGGGCCCCCAAGCCAGCGCCATGGAGGCCCGTGCGGCGGAAATGCTGTTCAGACCTCAAAAAATCAGCGTGCTGGAGGGTGGCACGGTGATGGCAGCCGACCACGACACCGTGGAACGCCACGCCCGCACCGACGGCTTTGGCAGCCTGGGCCAGCTGCTGCGACAGGCCGGTGCCAAGCTGCGCAGCGTGGACCTGGACGTGCTGGACACCGACAACGCTGACATTTACTGGCCCCGCAGCGAGCACTTTGACACCGCCGTGTGCCTGAACCACGGCCAACCGGCACTGGACGCGCTGTGCAGGGTGATGGAAAAGTGGGTGTCGCACTTTTTGCAGGTGCAGGTTCACATCAACACCGAGCGCGAAATTCAAGATGAGCACTGGGTATGGCACGTGGGCCTGGACGCCGAGGCCAGCGGTATTTTGAACGACCTGTACCAAGACCAACCGGTGGACGAAGTCCGCCACCAGCGGTTGATGTGCCTGTTCAAACTGGAGTTTGCCCAGCCGCTGGACATGCGCAGCGATGTGGCTGGCCGCCCGGTCTACTTGGCGATGGCGCAAGACGCGCAGGGCTTGCTGAAACTCAAACCGCAAAACCTGCTGCTGAATTTGCCGCTGGCGCGGCGGAGTTGACGGGCGTTACCCCTGGGCCAGGGTCAGAAAGACTCCCAGTCCTCTGCCCCTGCGCTGGGCGGTGTCTTGGCCGGTGCCGCCACTTTCAGCACTTTGGCGGGCTGTGGGGCTGGAACGGCGGGGGCCTTGGACTTGTTGGCTGGTTTTGGCGGTGCAATGCGCTTGACCGGTGCCGCAGGCGCGGCAAAAGCCCGCGCTGGCTGTACCGAACTGGCGCGAGGGGCGCGGACCGCACCACCGTCTGAACCGATTTTGAACACAGAGACGGCCGCAACCAGATCTGCGGCCTGAGTGTTCAAGCTGCTGGCGGCAGCGGCCATTTCCTCCACCAAGGCAGCGTTTTGCTGGGTGGCCTGATCCATCTGCGACACAGCTTCACCCACCTGCGACACGCCGGACGCCTGCTCGTGGCTGGCAGCGCTGATCTCACCCATGATGTCGGTGACCCGCCGGATGGAAGCCACAACCTCGGTCATGGTTTCACCGGCCTTGTCGACCAGCGATGTGCCCTGCTCCACGCGCTCGACACTGGCATTGATGAGATTTTTGATTTCCTTGGCGGCTTCTGCCGAGCGGCCCGCCAGACTGCGCACTTCGGTGGCCACCACCGCAAACCCGCGCCCATGCTCACCCGCCCGTGCGGCTTCCACAGCGGCATTGAGCGCCAGGATGTTGGTCTGGAAGGCAATGCTGTCAATGACGCTGATGATTTCAGCAATTTTGCGGCTCGACTCGTTGATGCCTCGCATCGTTTCGACCACCTGGCCCACCACCCCTCCACCCTCCACGGCCACCGTGGAGGCACTTGACGCCAGCTGGTTGGCCTGCCGCGCACTGTCGGCGTTTTGTTTCACGGTGGAACTCAGTTCTTCCATGCTGGCAGCGGTTTGCTCCAGGGCACTGGCCTGCTGTTCGGTGCGGGACGACAAATCATTGTTGCCCTGGGCAATCTGTGCACTGGCTGAAGCCACCGCTTCTGAGCCACTTCGCACGTGGCTGTCGCGCATGCCAGCCAACGCGGCCATGAGGCTGGTGCTGTCACCAGGCTGCAACGGAATGTGGACGGTGAGGTCGCCCTTGGCCACTGCGTTGACCGAATGCATGGCAACGGCGGGCTCGCCGCCCAACTGACGCAGCACGTTGCGCGTGAGCGCCACGCCAATCAGGCCAGTCATCACAAACAAAGCCAAGCCAAGCCACCCAAGGTCAGGATGCGGGTGGTCAGGGAAGCGGCCTTGTCCATGTCGGCCGAGCGGGTGACGAGCAGGTCGGCCTCCACCCTGGAGAACTCTGCCACACCGGCGCGAAACGCGTCCATGGCCGCTTTGTCTTTGCCCAACTTGAATTCGGTCAGCAACTCATCGATAGAGGCTTTTCCCGCAGTGACATCGGCTCGCAGCGCCTTCAGAGCCGTGGCCACCGCCATGAACTGGACATGGTTAGCCATCATCTTGTCCAGCCGCGCTTGCTGAGCCGGGTTGTCCGAGGTGAGCTTTTTGACCCGGTCGAACGCGGCTTTGAAAGCCGCCTGACCTTGGGTGAGGGGCTCCAGAAATTTCTCATCTCCAGCCGCCACAAAGCCACGCAAACCGGTCTCGATGTTCACCATGTTGAGCAGCATGATCTCGGACTCTTGCAACACCTCGTAGGTGTGGGTGTTCCACCCCACGGTGCCGATCAGCTTGTTGATGTTGACCGTTGCAAAGGTCAGCAAAGCGCCGGAGACCAGCAAGATCGCGGCAAACGCGACCGAAAGCCTCTTTTTCAGTGTCCATTGGTCATGCATTTGGGTGAGTCCTGAGTGGGTGGGTAGCGAACACTTTACTTCACTGTACCGCGCCATTCTGCCGCCCTTGATGCATCTTGGCTTGTCCATATGTCTGGTGTTGTTTCTCGCACCAGAAGTGGACAAGACAGCCGCGGCCTGCCGAAGCTCAAACCGCAGAACCTGCTGCTGAATCTGCCGCTGGCGCGGTGGAGTTGAACCGCCACCAACTGGGCAGCCAGGTCAGTGGCAGTCGTCTTCGCGCTGGTGGCGCACAGCGCCGACGATGACCCGTGTGCCGTCCACCATTTCAAACAAGGCCACGTACCCCGAGGCCCCGAAGGGAATCACCAACTCCCGGACAAACGCGCTGGAACCCACTTTGCGGCATGAAAACGGTGACAGCGCCAGAAAAGCCAACCCGTCTTTGATGCCTTGCAGCGCTATTGCGGGCACATCCAGGTCACCGGTCGCGCTCTCGAGTTCGCGCTGCAAAGCGAAATCAAACAGTCGCTGAAGGTTTTCAGCCGCCGCCGGGCTGAATTCAACCGCAAAGGTCATTGACGTTTGGCAAGCCGTGCAGCAGCCAGCCGGGCCTCCAGCGTCGCCACCACCGCACTGGCTGGCACACCATTGCCTTGTGCTTTGATTTGCTCAATGGCAGTCAAACCCCCGTTGCACCAACTCGGCCTGTCTTTTGCGCAACGCCACCGTGGCACGCACCGCGTTTTCGACGAACTTGGAGAGGGTTTCGCCGGGCTGCAACACGGTTTCAATTTCGCACCGGAAGTCCGGGGCAACGCGAATGGGCGGCAATGTGGCGGCCTTCATCCGTCCAAGCGTATTGCCATTGCAATGCAATCACTCAACAGTCACTGACTTGGCAAGATTCCGGGGCTTGTCCACATCCGTCCCCCGCGCGCACGCCGTGTGGTACGCCAGCAACTGCAGCGGCACCACATGCAGCAACGGGCTCAGGTGGCCGTAGTGCTCGGGCAGGCGGATGACGTTCACGCCTTCGCTGCTGTCAATGCGGGTATCCGCATCGGCCAGCACATACAACACACCGCCACGGGCGCGCACCTCTTGCATGTTGCTTTTCAGCTTCTCCAGCAGGGCGTCGTTGGGTGCCACCGTGACCACGGGCATGGCGCTGGTCACCAGGGCCAGGGGGCCGTGCTTCAGCTCACCGGCGGGGTAGGCCTCGGCGTGGATGTAGCTGATTTCTTTCAGCTTCAGCGCACCTTCCAGCGCAATGGGGTAGTGCAGGCCACGGCCCAAAAACAGGGCGTTGTCCATGCGGGCAAAGTCGTCGGCCCAGGCCATGATTTGCGGCTCCAGCGCCAGCACGGCCTGCAGTGCCACAGGCAGGTGGCGCATGGCTTTCAGGTGCGCGGCTTCCTGTTCGGCTGACAGCCGCCCTTTGGCCTGAGCGAGCGCCAGCGTCAGCAAAAACAGCCCGGCCAACTGGGTGGTGAACGCTTTGGTGCTGGCCACGCCAATTTCCACCCCTGCGCGGGTGACGTAGGCCAGCTTGCATTCGCGCACCATGGCGCTGGTGGCCACGTTACAAATGGTCAGCGTGTGCGTGTGGCCCAGGCTTTGGGCGTGGCGCAGTGCGGCCAGTGTGTCGGCGGTTTCACCGCTTTGGGTGATGGTGACGATCAACTGCCGGGGGTTGGGCACGCTGGTGCGGTAGCGGTATTCGCTGGCCACCTCCACCTGGGTGGGGATGCCCGCAATGTCTTCCAGCCAGTACTTGGCAGCACAGCCGCTGTAGTAGCTGGTGCCGCACGCGAGGATCAACACCGAGTCGATGGCCTTGAACGTGGCGTGGGCGCCCTGCCCAGGTGGCGGCAGGTTGACGGCCTCGAACAGCTCGGGCGTGATGGCTTCCACACCTTCCAGCGTGTCGGCAATGGCGCGGGGCTGCTCGAAGATTTCTTTCTGCATGTAGTGGCGGTAGGGGCCCAGCTCGGCCGCGCCGCTGTGCGCGTGCACGGTGCGCACAGTGCGCTGCACGGGTTTGCCGGCGCGGTCGGTGATCCAGTACTTGCCCAGCTGCAGATCCACCAGGTCGCCTTCTTCCAGGTACACGATCTGGTCGGTCACTCCGGCCAAGGCCATGGCGTCGCTGGCCAGGAAATGCTCGCCGTCGGCGTTGGCCTGGCCTGCCTGGGGTTGGCCCACACCCAGAATGAGCGGAGAGCCCGAACGTGCGCCGACCACGCGGTGGGGTTCGTCTTTGTGCATGACGGCAACTGCAAACGCGCCGGTCAGCTGCTGCGTGGCGGCCAGCACGGCGGCAAACAGGTCGCCGTCGTAAATCGAATCAATCAGGTGGGCAATGACTTCGGTGTCGGTCTGGCTGGCAAACACGTAGCCACGGGCTTGCAGGCGTGCGCGCAGTTCGTCGTGGTTTTCAATGATGCCGTTGTGCACCAGGGCCACGCGGGCGGGTTTGTCGGCCCCCGTGCCGTGGCTGAAGTGCGGGTGGGCGTTGTGCACCGCTGGCGCGCCGTGTGTGGCCCAACGGGTGTGGGCAATGCCAGTGCCGCCCTGGGTGCTGTCGGTTTGCACCTGCGCCAACAGCTCGGCCACGCGGGCAGTGCTGCGTGAACGCACCAAACCGATGTTGGCATGGATGGCCAGGCCACAGGAGTCATACCCGCGGTATTCGAGCCGCTGAAGGCCTTGAACCAGAACCGGAACGATGTTGCGCCGAGAAACCGCGCCGACGATGCCACACATGAGCCACCCCTGTTGATAAACGATGGGCAATGCTAGGCTGCACAGAGAGAAATTTTTAAACTTTTTAATTATATTTTTACTCGATTATTTCATCACAAGACACAATCGAAATATTGTTTCATTTTTTATTCGAATATGAATCCAGAAGACACACCACTCGATGCCACCGACCTGGCCTTGCTGCACCAATTGCAGGCCGATGCCACCCCCAGTAACCAGGCCCTGGCCGAGCGAGTAGGGGTTTCGCCCGCCACGGCGCTGCGCCGTGTGAAGCGGTTGTGGGACACCGGGCTGATTGAACGGCAGGTGGCGGTGCTGAGTGCCGACCGCCTGGCGCACACCTTGGGCCACGGGCTGACGGCGATTGTGGAAGTGAGCCTGGACCACCAGGCCACCGAGCGGCTGGTCGCGTTCGAGGCCCGCGCCGTGGCAGACGCGGCGGTGCAGCAGTGCTACCGCGTGAGCCCGGGGCCGGACTTTTGCCTGGTGGTCACGGTGGCCGACATGCCCGCCTACCAGGCGCTGGCCGAGCGGCTGTTCACCACCGATGCCAACGTGCGCAACGTGAAAGCCTTCTTCAGCACACACCGCGCTAAATTCGCGTCGAAACTGCCTCTCCCGCATATTGCATAAGCGACTTCAGCTACACAAATAAAAAGTCCCTGGGCCCCTTTTTGAGCGCCAGGGACAACCCTTGGAGAAATCGGTTGTGCCGCAGGGCACTTGCCGCTCAATGCAGCTTGAGCGCACCAGCGCCACTGCCCTTGCCAGCGCGTGCCGGTGGCTCGCACAGCCCACACACGAAGTTGCGCGCAATTTCATACGGCTCCGTCACAAAGTGCCCGCCGCAGCAGCTGCATTTGGTCTGCGTGAGCATGTTGTTGTCCATGAACTTGACCAGGCGCCAGGCGCGGGTGAAGCTCAGCAGGGGCTCGATGCCACCTGCCTGCATTTGCTCGGTGTACAGCTCGTAGGCCTTGATGACGGTGTCGATGTCTTCGAGCTCGCTGGCTTTGGACAGGTATTGGTGGATGTTGGCAAACAGGCTGGCGTGGATGTTGGGCTGCCAGGTGAGGAACCAATCGGTGGAGAAGGGCAACTGTCCTTTGCTGGGGGATTTGCCAGCCACTTCTTTGTACAGGCGCAACAGGCGTTCGTAGGACAGGTTGGTGACGCTTTCCAACACTTGCAGGCGGGCACCGAGGTGGATGAGGGTGACGGCGCGCTGGATGTCTGCGCTTTCGCTGACGATGCTTTTCTGTGCCATGGTGCGGTGCTCCTGTCTTGCTTGAACGGTTCTGACTACTGTGCCGGGTGTTGACGTGGGTGTGTGCGGCTTACAGGGTTTCGGCGAAGCGCCCGGCCATGAGGATGCTGGCGTGCAGGCGGCTGGTGGTGTCGTTGTTGACTTTGCCGGGCTTGTGGTTGGTCAGCAGGTTCCACACGAGGTCGTCGTCGACGCGGAAGCGGCACAGCAGCATGTTGCCGGAGGCGACTTTCATGACCTGTGCGGGGGACAGTGCTGCGAGCAGGTCTGCGGCTTCTTCGGTGAGGCCCAGACGGAACAGTGCGGTGGCTTTGTCCTGGCGGATGAGGCTTTGGGCCAGCATCAGGTAGGTGAGGTTGGCTTCGCGGATCTCGGCGAGCAGTTGTTCGTTGTCCATGGTCTTCACTCCTTCAAGGGGCTCAGCGTCTTGGGGTTCGGTACCACACCGACCAAGTGCTGAAGCGTTGATATGGATTGTGAAAACATGCCTTTCAAACTTGAATCGGCGTATGGCGCTATCTGCTGTCAGTGCCGCCGACAGGGCTTGTCAGCGTTTGCCTTACAGGGGGCGGGTGGGGGATGTCAGCGCACACACCCCGCTCCCGTCAGACTGGCACCCTCAACCCGGTTTCTTTTTGGTGGGCCGCGCCCAGTTGGCAATGCTCACCTGCTTGCCACGCGCCACGCTCAATGAACCAGGGGCCGTGCTTTTGGTGATGGTGCTGCCGCCGCCCACCGTGCCACCCGCACCAATGGTGACCGGTGCCACCAGCACGCAGTTGCTGCCCACGTGCACGTCGGCCTCGATCACGGTGCGGTGCTTGTTGGCCCCGTCGTAGTTGGCGGTGATGCTGCCCGCACCGTAATTCACCCGTTCGCCCACCGTGGCGTCGCCCAGGTAGGCCAGGTGGTTGGCCTTGGCGCCTGCGGCCAGGGTTGAGTTTTTCACCTCCACGAAGTTGCCGATGTGCACCTCGGGGCCGAGGTCTGCGCCGGGGCGCAGGCGGGCAAACGGGCCGATGAGCGCGCCAGGGCCCACCTTCACTCCGAGCTTTTCACCGTCGATGTGAGTGTAGGGATGGATGACCGCCCCCGCCTCGATCACCGCATTGGCAATGCAGCAGTTGGCACCAATGCGCACGCCATCGCCCAGCACCACTCGGCCCTCAAATACGGCGTTGATGTCAATGTCCACGTCCTGGCCGCAGGTCAGGCTGCCGCGCAGGTCAAAGCGCGCCGGGTCGGCCAGGCGCACCCCCTGGGTCAGCAGTTGTTCGGCGCAGCGGCGCTGGTAGGCGCGCTCCAGCTCGGCCAGTTGCAGGGGGCTGTTGACGCCGGCCACCTGCACCGCGTCGGTGATGCGGTGCGCGCGCACGGTGCAACCATCGGCCACGGCGAACTTGACCACGTCGGTCAGGTAGTACTCGCCCTGGGCATTTTTGTTGTCCAAACGCGCCAGCCAAGCGCGCAGCTTGGCGGTGGGCACGGCCATGATGCCGCTGTAAATCTCGGTGATCTGGCGCTGCGCGTCGGTGGCATCTTTGTGCTCCACGATCGCCTGCACATCACCCGCTGCATTGCGTTCGATGCGGCCATAGCCTGTGGGGTCGGGCATGGTGAGCGTCAGCAGGGCCAGGTGCTGACCGTCACAAACGTCCAACAGGGCTTGCAGGGTAGCGGGCTCGGTCAGTGGCACATCGCCCGACAACACCAGGGTCACGCCGTCGTCGGCCAGTGCTGGCATGGCCTGCTGCACTGCGTGACCGGTGCCCAGCTGCGGCTCCTGGCGCACAAAGCTCAGTTCAGGCACTGCGGCAGCGGGGGCACCGTTTTCAATACCAAAAGTGACACCAGCGCTTGATGGTATTGACAAGTGCGCTTCCACTTCCGATGCACCATGCCCGGTGATGACCACCACCCGCCGGGCCGATACCCGTGCGGCCGTGTCAATCACATGCGCGGCCAGCGCACGCCCGCCCAAGCGGTGCAACACTTTGGGAAGCTTGCTTTTCATTCGGGTGCCCTTGCCCGCCGCCATTACGACCACATCTGTTTGCATGTTCATGCTGCTTGTTCCCTGTTTGAAGCGCTGTTGGCAGCGGATTATCCGCACCCCACCTACCGCCGCCTTGGCCGTGGGCGCTGTGGCCGTGCTGGCGGGCTGCAGCATGGTGAGCCTGGGCTACAACCGCCTGCCCGACCTGGGGATGCTGTGGCTGAACCGCCAGCTCCCCCTGAGCGACAGGCAATCGGACCAGGCCCGCACCGACATGAACGAACTGCTGGCCTGGCACCGCCGCACCCAACTGCCAGCCACCGCCGACGTTCTGAGGCGCTGGCAGGTCATGGCCACCAGTGACATCAGCGCAGCCGAGGCCTGCCGCGAATGGACACAAGTGCGCAGTCTGCTCGATACCATCACCCAGCAAGCGGTGCCCGCCATGGCCCGCCTGGCCACTGGGACCACAGCAGAACAGCTGGCCGAACTGCAGCGAAACCAGCGCAAAAGCAACGACGAGTACCGCGAAACCCACTCGGCCAGCGCACGGCGTGCCTGGTTCACTGCCGCCAATGCCACTTCGCCCGTCAACTTGAGCGCCCAGGCTGGGCTGGACAAACGCCTGGACACCCTGCGCGAGCGTTACGGCCAGCTCTACGGTGCCCTGAGTGATGAGCAGGTGGCCCTCTTGCGCAGCAACCTGCGGGCGTCGTCCTTTCAGCCCGAGCGCAATCTGGCCGAGCGGGAACGCCGCCAAGCCGAGTTGCTGGACACATTGGTCAGCTTGCAAAACCCGGTGGGCCAGAACGACGCCGAAAGTGCGCGCTGGGCACAAACTCGGGTGCAGGGCTGGTTAGCCGGCTTTGCGTCTTCGCCCACACCTGGCTACAACGGCTATGTCCAACAGCTGGTGCGCGACGGTTGCGAGCAGTTCGCTGCCCTGCACCGTAGCACCACACCAGAGCAACGCAGCCAGGCGGTTCGCACCCTTCAAAGCTACGAAACAGAGCTGCGCGGCCTGGCCCGAACGCAAAACTAAGCCCAACCCGAAACCGATGAATTTTTTTCATCGACAAACGTTGTGAGGCGAATGCTCTTTTTTGGATAACACCCCCCCAGCCAGTGGCATGAGATTGCCGCCCGCCAGGCGGTGAATTTTTCTCGGTTTACCCGAGAAAACCACTACCCCTAGTGCACACACAGCACCCCAAACACTAGATATAGTGTTGGCCTGACACCCAAGGCCTGCGCCGCGCACGCATCAAAAAGCAACCGAAAGAGGACACATGCCCACCACCGCCTACCAGCCATCCCCCGCTCCCACCCACACCGCCATGTTTGCCGGGGACGGCGATGCGGCACGCCCCGCCAGCGCACAAGCGCTGAGCCACTACCAGATCATCCGCCGCAACGGCTCGGTGGTGCATTTCGAGCCGAACAAGATCGCCGTGGCGCTGATGAAGGCGTTTCTGGCCGTGCACGGCACCCAGGGCGCGGCATCGGCCAGCGTGCGCGAAACGGTTGAGGCACTGACACAGTCGGTGGTGAAAGCGCTGATGCGCTCACGGCCCGGTGGCGGCACCTTCCACATTGAAGACGTGCAAGACCACGTCGAACTGGGCCTGATGCGCGGCAGCCACCACGAAGTGGCCCGTGCCTACGTGCTGTACCGCGAGCGGCGCTCGCAAGAGCGCGCCGCCAAAGGCGAACGCGAGGCACCACAGGCGGCCCCTGAACTGCACGTGCTCGACCAAGGCCAGAAGGTCGCGCTCAACATGGCAGCCCTGCGCGAACGGATCGAGGCGTCTTGCGCAGGCCTGAGCACCGACGTGAAGCCTGAGCCCATCGTGGCCGAGACCCTGCGCAACCTGTACGACGGCGTACCACTTGAAGAAGTGCACAAGGCGTCCATCCTGGCCGCCCGCACCCTGATTGAGCGCGACCCCGACTACACCTACGCCACCGCGCGCCTGCTGCTGCACACCATTGCCAAAGAAGTGCTGGGCACCGAGGTCACTCAAGCGGGCTTGGCCCAGGCCTACCCTGACTACTTCCCCCAGTTCATCAAAAAAGGCATCGACAACGAACTGCTCGATGAAAAGCTGGGCCAGTTCGACCTGAAACGTCTGGGTGCCGCACTGAAGCCCGAGCGTGATCTGGCATTTGACTACCTGGGTCTGCAGACCCTGTACGACCGCTACTTTTTGCACGTGCGCAAAGCGCGCATCGAACTCCCACAGGCGTTCTTCATGCGCGTGGCGATGGGCCTGTCACTGAACGAAATCGACCGCGAAGCCCGTGCCATCGAGTTCTATGAAGTGCTCTCCAGCTTCGACTTCATGAGCAGCACGCCCACGCTGTTCAACGCCGGCACGCGCCGCAGCCAGTTGTCCAGCTGCTATCTGACCACCGTGCCGGACGACCTGGACGGCATTTACGAGTCCATCAAAGAAAACGCGCTGCTGTCCAAATTTGCTGGCGGCCTGGGCAACGACTGGACCCGCGTGCGCGCATTGGGCAGCCACATCAAGGGCACCAACGGCGAATCGCAAGGTGTGGTGCCTTTCCTGAAAGTGGTGAACGACACCGCCGTGGCCGTGAACCAGGGTGGCAAGCGCAAGGGTGCCGTGTGCGCCTACCTGGAAACCTGGCACCTGGACATCGAGGAGTTCCTGGAGCTGCGCAAGAACACGGGTGACGACCGCCGCCGCACGCATGACATGAACACGGCCAACTGGATCCCAGACCTGTTCATGAAGCGCGTGATGGAAAAAGGCCCCTGGACGTTGTTCAGCCCGTCCGACGTGCCCGACCTGCACGACCTGTTCGGCACCGCCTTCGAAAAAGCCTACGTGGCCTATGAAGCCAAGGCAGCCCGTGGCGAAATCAAACCCGCCAAAACCGTGCCCGCCACCGACCTGTGGCGCAAAATGCTGTCGATGCTGTTCGAGACAGGCCACCCCTGGATCACGTTCAAAGACCCCTGCAACATCCGCAGCCCCCAGCAGCACGTGGGCGTGGTGCACAGCTCCAACCTGTGCACCGAAATCACGCTCAACACCAACGACCAGGAAACCGCCGTGTGCAACCTGGGTTCGGTCAACCTGCTGCAACACATTGCCGACGGAAAGCTGGACCATGCCAAGTTGAAGCGCACCATCAGCACAGCCATGCGCATGCTGGACAACGTGATCGACATCAACTACTACGCCGTGAAAAAGGCGCGCGACTCCAACCTGCGCCACCGCCCCGTGGGCCTGGGCATCATGGGTTTCCAGGATGCGCTGTACGCCCTGCGTGTGCCCTACGCATCGCAAGAAGCGGTGGAGTTTGCAGACCAGTCCATGGAAGCCGTGTGCTACCACGCCTACTGGGCCTCCACCGAACTGGCCGCCGAGCGGGGCCGCTACAGCAGCTACAAAGGTTCGCTGTGGGACAAAGGCATCCTGCCGTTGGACACCCTGAACCTGCTGTCCGAAGCCCGTGGCGGCTATGTGGAAACCGACCGCAGCGCCACGCTCGACTGGGATGCATTGCGTAACAAGATCGCCAAGGACGGCATGCGCAACAGCAACTGTGTGGCCATTGCGCCCACAGCCACCATCAGCAACATCATCGGCGTGGATGCGTCCATCGAACCGTCGTTCGGCAACCTGTCGGTCAAGTCCAACCTGTCGGGTGAATTCACGGTGGTCAACAGCTACCTGGTGCGCGACCTGAAGCGCCTGGGCCTGTGGGACGACGTGATGGTGATGGACCTGAAGCACTTCGACGGCTCCCTGCGCGCCATCGACCGTGTGCCCCAGGACATCAAGGCCCTCTATGCCACCGCGTTCGAGATCGAAACCCAGTGGCTGGTGGAAGCCGCTGCCCGCCGCCAGAAGTGGATCGACCAGGCCCAAAGCCTGAACATCTACATGGCCGGTGCCTCCGGCAAGAAGCTGGACGACACCTACAAACTGGCCTGGCTGCGTGGTCTTAAAACCACCTATTACCTGCGCACCATGGCCGCCACTCACGCCGAAAAATCGACTGGCCGCTCGGGCCAGATGAATGCTGTGTCCAACGACACCGCCACTGCGCCCAGCAGCACGGCCATGGCCGCACTGGCGACCGTGGACGCAGCAACGGACATCAAGTTCTGTGCCATTGACGACCCCGGCTGCGAGGCTTGCCAGTAAGCCCCACATCAAGCCCCGGGGGGTAATGCAAAGCAGCAACGATGCCGCCACGCAACACCCCCCTTCTGCCCCGTCAACGCATGTGAAATCTGCTATGCAATTCCACATGCGCCTTCCATAATCCGCCAAGAGGAAACCGACATGCTCACCTGGGACGACGAGGTCACGCCCACCCTTCAAAAAGCGCCTGCTGCTCCATTGCCCGCCACCCCAGCGGTGGCCGCAGTGGCTGCCCAGCCGTCACTGTCCACTCAGGCCCTGAACACAGCCACAGCCTTTGCTGCCAAAGCAGCAGCCAGCCAGGCCCCTGCCACCCAACTCGGTGGCCGTCGCGTGAACGCGGCAGACAAGCGCATCATCAACGGTCAGACCGATGTCAACCAGTTGGTGCCTTTCAAATACAAATGGGCCTGGGAAAAATACCTGGCCACCTGCGCCAACCACTGGATGCCGCAGGAAGTGAACATGAACCGCGACATCGCGTTGTGGAAAGACCCCAACGGTCTGACCGAAGACGAGCGCCGCATCGTCAAGCGCAACCTGGGTTTTTTCGTCACCGCCGACAGCCTGGCCGCCAACAACATCGTGCTGGGCACTTACCGCCACATCACCGCACCCGAGTGCCGCCAGTTTTTGCTGCGCCAGGCGTTTGAAGAGGCCATCCACACCCACGCCTACCAGTACATCGTGGAAAGCCTGGGGCTGGACGAAGGCGAAATTTTCAACGCCTACAACGAGGTGCCGTCGATCCGCAACAAGGACGAGTTCCTGATCCCGTTCATCGAAGCGATCATGGACCCCAACTTCCACACCGGCACACCCGAAACCGACCAGACTCTGCTGAAGTCGCTGATCGTGTTTGCCTGCCTGATGGAAGGCCTGTTCTTCTACGTGGGCTTCACTCAGATTCTCGCGCTGGGCCGCCAGAACAAGATGACCGGTGCTGCAGAGCAGTACCAGTACATCCTGCGCGACGAGTCCATGCACTGCAACTTCGGCATTGACCTGATCAACCAGCTCAAGCTCGAAAACCCCCACCTGTGGACGGCAGAGTTCAAGGCCGAAATCAAAGACCTGTTCACCAAGGCCGTGGAACTGGAATACCAGTACGCCGAAGACACCATGCCACGTGGCGTGCTGGGCATGAACGCATCCATGTTCAAGGGTTACCTGCGTTACATCGCCAACCGGCGAGCCACACAAATTGGGCTGGAAGCGCTGTTTCCGAATGAGGAAAACCCCTTCCCGTGGATGAGCGAAATGATCGACCTGAAGAAGGAACGCAACTTCTTCGAAACGCGCGTGATCGAGTACCAGTCGGGCGGTGCCCTGTCTTGGGACTGAACCAACAGCCACCACGCGCCACCGCCATCAACCCACACATGCGCCCCACCCACTTGCCTGTCCCCAGCCACCGCTCAAGCGGTGCGGGGCCGACGGCGGCAGGTGGTTTGGGCGCGTCCCCCATTCAGCGCTCCGCAGCGCCATGCCGGTTGCACAACCGGGGTTTGCGGTGCACTGAATCGTCTCTACACCCCTTGGCTTTCACAGAGACGTTCTTTGCAACCCACCCCAGGAGATAACCAGATGGCAACTGCGAAAAAACCGGCAGCCAAAAAGGCAGCCCCCGCGACAAAAACCGTGGCACCCGCCAAAGCGGCTCCCGTGAAAAAAGCCGCAGCAGCCCCAGCGCCTGCTGCTGCCGCCAAAGCAGCAGCGAAGCCAGCAGCCAAAACGGCAGCAAAACCCGCTGCAAAGGCCGCTCCCAAAGCCGCCGCCAAGCCTGTGGCCGTGAAGGCTGCAGCCCCAGCCAAGAAGGCAGCCGCAGCAAAGCCTGCTGCCAAGGTCGCAGCGAAGAAGGCCGCACCTGCACCCAAGGCTGCCCCAGCCAAGAAAGCCGCACCGGCCAAGAAAGCTGCGCCTTTAGCCACCAAAGCACCGGCCAAAAAAGCCGCGGCTGCAAAGCCTGTAGCCAAGGCAGCTCCGAAAGCTGCTGCGAAAAAAGCCCCCGCAGCACCCAAAGCCGCCGCCCCCGCAAAAGCACCTGCAAAAGCACCAGCCAAAGCTGCCAAACCAGCAGCCCCCGTGAAAGCTGCACCAGCCAAGGCCGCACCGGCACCCAAAGCCGCACCCGCAGCCAAAGCAGCACCGGCAAAGAAAGCCGCGCCCGCTAAAAAAGCTGCCCCTTCCAAGAAGGCAGCTGCCGCACAAACCACCCTGAATCCGCACGCGGCCTGGCCCTTCCCCACATCGGCCAAGCCCTGACAGCGGGACAGACACCCGGCGTCAACGGCCCCTCATCAGGGGCCGTTTTTCATGGTGTCATCAAAAGGGAGCCGTCAGACCCAGCAAGGCTCACCGTGCGCCAACCGACCCACAGCCAGGTGCTTGGCCAAGGTCTGCCCCATGTCAGCAAAACTGGGGCTGACAGGAAGCCCCCCCAGCGGCGGGCAGGCCGGGCCGCTGAACAGTTGGGGCACATGCTCGCGGGTGTGGTCTGAGCCTGGCCAGGTGGGGTCGCACCCGTGGTCTGCTGTCAACAGCAACAGGTCGCCGGGCTGCAGCGCCGCTTGCAAGCGGGGCAGCCACGCATCGAGAGCCTCCAACGCCTGGGCGTAACCGGCCACGTCGCGACGGTGGCCATACAACATGTCAAAGTCCACGAGGTTGGCAAACACCATTCCACCTTCTGGGCATGCGGTCAGTGCTTGCAGGGTGGCTTCGCACAAGGCCGCGTTACCGTCACCCTTGTAGGCGTGGCTGATGCCCCTGTGGGCAAAAATGTCCGGGATTTTGCCCGCCGCGTGCACTTCACGCCCCTGGGCCAGCAGGCGGTCCAGCAAGGTTTCGCCGGGGGGCGGGGTGGTCAGGTCGCGTCGGTGGCCGGTGCGCCTATACGGCTCGCCTTCGCCGCCCACAAAGGGGCGAGCGATCACGCGGGCGATGTGCGCCTTGTCGAAAATGGGCTTGGCGGCTTCGCAAATGGCGTACAGCCGATCCAGGCCAAACGCGGTTTCGTGCGCAGCCACCTGAAACACACTGTCGGCGCTGGTGTAACAAATGGGCCAACCGGTGCGCAAATGTTCGTCGCCCAGGCGGTCAATGACTTCGGTGCCGCTGGCGTGACCGTTGCACAGGCTACCTTCCAAACCACACGCACGGTACCAGTCCTCCATCAAACCGGCCGGGAACACCCCGATGTGTTCAGCCGCTTGCCCGCCCACAGGCTGAGCGGACAGGGCTGCTTCGGTGGGGAAATACCCCCAGTCGAACGGCACAGGGCAACCCATCATCTCCCAGTGGCCACTGGGGGTGTCTTTGCCCCGGCTGGCTTCGCAGGCCGCGCTGTAAGCCACTCCGCCGGTGGGCGGACTCACTTGTGCCAGACCGGCAGGCCATTCACCGCTGGCGGCCTGGGCCGCGTGGCCCAACCCCAATGACATGAGATGGGGCAATTGCAGCGGTCGGCCTTGGGCTGCCCGCCATGCTGCGATGTGGCCGAAGGTGTTGGCCCCCACATCGCCGAACAGGGCCGCATCGGGCGTGGCGCCCAGGCCGAAAGAATCGAGGACCAGCACAACGGCACGGGTCATGTGGTGGCCCCCTTGGCTGATCCACTCACTTGCTGGACCAGCACGGGTTGTGCGGCACACGGCTCGTCAGACACCGTCACCGCAGCCAGCAAGGCGCGGGCAGCACGCTCGGCCGACGCAGTGTCGCGCGCATGCACGGTTGCCAGACGGTCGCCCGCCTCCAGGCGATGACCTATGGCGTGCAGTCCGGTGTAGCCCACCGCGTGGTCCACCGTGTCGGAGGCTTTGCGACGGCCACCGCCCAGCTCGATGATGGCCACGCCCACGTCTCGCGTGCGCACAGCCGACACCCAGCCAGCTCGGGGCACGGGCACGTCCAGCCACACCGGTGCGGTGGGGAGGTGCTGGCGGCTGCTGGCCAAGAAATCTGCCGGGCCGCCCAGGGCCTGCACCATGCGTTCGAAGCGCTCGGCGGCCGCACCGCTGTCGAGTGCACGGTCCAGCTGTTGAAAGGCCTCTGCTTCGTCTGCGGCCAGCCCGCCCAGCAGCAGCATGTCGGCGGCCAGGGCGCGGGTGACTTCCCACAAGCGGGGCTCGCGATCGGCACCGGTGAGGAAGTCGACCGCCTCTTGCATTTCCACCGCATTGCCGCAGCTGCGGCCCAGCACCTGGTTCATGTCGGTGAGCCAGGCGCGGGTGGGCAGGCCCGCGCCCTCGGCCACGCTGACCAGCGATTGCGCCAGGTCCAGCGCCATGGGCAGGTTGTCGGCAAAGGCCCCGTTGCCCACCTTCACGTCCATCACCAGGCCTTGGAGCCCGGCAGCGAGTTTTTTGGACAGGATGCTGGCCGTGATGAGCGGCACCGACTCCACCGTGGCCGTCACATCACGGATGCCGTACAGCCGCCGGTCCGCCGGAGCGAGGTCGGCCGTCTGGCCGATGATGGCGCAGCCCACCTGGGCCACGGTGCGGCGCAGCAGGTCGAGGCTGGGCGCGGTCTGGTAACCGGGGATGCTGTCGAACTTGTCCAGCGTGCCGCCGGTGTGGCCCAGGCCCCGGCCGGAAATCATGGGCACATAGCCCCCACACGCGGCCACCCAGGGCGCGAGCATGAGGCTGACCTTGTCGCCCACGCCACCGGTGGAGTGTTTGTCCAACACAGGGCCGCCCAGGTGGGCACTGCCCCATTCGAGCACGTCGCCCGAGGTCATCATGGCGCGGGTGACGTCCATGCCCCGGAAGAAGATGGCCATGGCCAGCGCCGCTGCCTGTCCTTCGCTCCACGAGCCATCGACCAGACCTCGCACAAATGCCTGGATCTGTTGCGCGTCCAGCGCAGCGCCGTCGCGTTTGGCTCGGATGATTTCTTGGGGCAGCAGCATGGAGTGGAACCGTTCGGCTTTATATTTAAAGGATTATTGGCACCCAGCGCTTGATGGTATTGCGCTGACAGCTATTGAAAAAGAATACTCAATACCCACCCGCCCCCGCTGGGACAGGGGCCTGGCCCCGCAGCACCGCCGCCAAGTCATCCCACAGGCTGCTTGCACCCACGCGAAAGCGCCGGGGATTGACCGCGTGAGGGCCCAAGGCCTGTTGCACCGCCAGGGCATACGGCCACACATCCGCCAGGGTGCGCAGGCCGCCCGAGGGTTTGAAACCCAGCACGGCCGATGCGCCCGGCGGCAAGGCTTGGCCCCGCGCCTGCAGCACCCGCAGCATGGCGGTGGCGGCGGGCAGGCTGGCCCCATGTGGGGTTTTGCCCGTGCTGGTTTTGATGAAATCGGCCCCCGCGTCCAGCGCCAGCTGGCTGAGTTGGGCCACACGCTCGGGGCTGGGCAGTTCGCCGGTTTCCAGAATGACTTTCAGGAGCAAACCCGGGCTGGCGCGGCGCACGGCTTGCAACAGTTGGCTGGCGGCGGCCAGGGCCGGCGCATCGTCACACCGCACAGCGCCTGGTAGGGCAACACACAGTCCACCTCCTGGCCACCGCTTTCGGCAATCTGCGCCACCTCGGCCAGCACCTCGGACAGGCTTTGCTCGCCCGATGGGAAATTGACCACCGCCGCCACCCCAATGTGCCAGGGCAACTGCTGGCGGGCGTGGGCCACGAGGCGCGGCCACACACACACGGCAGCCACCGGTGGCAGGTCAACCGTGCCACGCGCCTTGGCGCACAGCGCATCGATGGCGGCTTCGTTGCTGCCAGTGTTGAGGTCGGTCAGGTCCAGGCAGGCCATGACGGTCGCGGCGGCCTGTTGGCGCTGGGTGGGGGTGTCCAGCGCGGCAGGGAGGTGCGGCATGGCGTTCACCATGAAAGGTTCTCCAGAACGGCGGTCAACACGCGGGAGGCTCGCTCACCCGCCGCATTCGCCTGGGCCAGGGTGTGGGCATGGCTGAGGGTTTCCTCCGACAGGCCGGCGCCCATGTTGGTGATGAGCGACAAGGCCAGCACCTTCAGCCCCAGGTGGCGCGCAACGATGGTTTCGGGCACGGTGCTCATGCCCACGGCATCGGCACCCAGGCGCTGGGCCATCCGGATTTCGGCCGGGGTTTCAAACTGAGGGCCCAGAAACCAGGCGTACACCCCTTCATGCAACGGGCTGACACAGGCCTGCGCGGTGGCCAGGGCCTGAGCACGCAAGGCGGGGTCGTAGGCATCGATCATGCTGACGAAACGGTCGTTGCCAGCTTCTCCCACCAGCGGCGAGCGCTGGGGCAGGTTGAGGTGGTCGCTCAGCAGCATCAGGCTGCCAGGCGGAATGTCGGCGCGCAGGCTGCCGGCCGCGTTGGTCTGCACCAGCACCTCACAACCCCAGTCACGCAGGGTGCGCAGCGGCAGCTTCATGGCAGCGGCGTCACCGGTTTCGTAGGTGTGTTTGCGCCCGGTCAGCACCACCACCTCGTGCGGGCCCAGGCGGCCCCACACCAGATCGCTGGCGTGGCCTTGCACACTCGGCACGGGGAAGCCTGGCAACTCGGCATACGGCACGCGAACCGGGTCGCGCAGGGCGGCCACCGCGCCGCCCCAGCCGGAACCCAGCACCAGCGCCACTCGGGGGCGGGCTTGGGGCAGGCGGTGTTGCAGCACCTGGAGGGCAGACAGGTTCATGCGGTATCTTTCGGGGGTGACAGATGGTTGGGGCCAAAGCTGTGGGGCAACAAGGCCTCCAGCGTCAGGCGGGCCTGGATTCGGTCGGCGTTGGCCACCCACACCGGCGTGTGCGGCGCGGCAAATTCACGGATTTTCTGGCGGCAGCCACCACATGGCGTGACCCATTGCGCCCCGGTGCCCACCACCAGAATGCCTTGGATGCGCCGCCCGCCTGCGACCACCATGGCGCTGATGGCACCGGCCTCGGCGCACACGCCTTCGGGGTAGGCGGCGTTTTCCACGTTGCAGCCCGCGTGAGTGTGCCCCTGGTCGTATGGAAGCGGGAATACGGCGCGTGCGCCCGTGCCTGCACGGCCAGCGCCTGCGCCCACAGGCGCTGGGCCAGGGCCTGCTCGGCCTCGTCCACAAACAAAGTCATGTGCGTTCTTTCACGTAAGGAATGCCCAGAGACTTGGGGGCCACGGCTTTGCCGATGAACCCTGCCAGCAACACCACGGTCAGGATGTAGGGCAATGCCTGCACCCACTGCACCGGCACCTCGCCCACCACTGGCAACACCGCGCCCTGCAGGCGAATGGCTACGGCATCCAGAAAGCCAAACAGCAAACAGGCCCACAGCGCACCCACCGGGTGCCACTTGCCAAAAATGAGCGCTGCCAGTGCCATGAAGCCGCGCCCCGCCGTCATGTTCGGCACAAACGACGCACTTTGCGCCAAGACCAGGTAACACCCCGCCAGCCCGCACAGCAATCCGTTGAGGCTGAGGGCCGCATAGCGCATGCGAGTGACAGACACACCCGCTGCCTCGACCATGGCGGGGTTTTCACCCACGGCGCGCAAGCGCAGCCCAAAACGCGTGCGCCACAACACAAACCACACGGTGGGCACCAGGCATACACCAACACGTTGTGACTGAGCAGGCCCTGCCCGAGCAACGCACCCAGCCAAGGCACGCCCTGCAAGGCGGCGGCCGCATCGGGAAACACGGCCCCCAGGCGCACACTGTCGGGCAAGGACGGTGTCTGCCCGCCCTGGCGGAACCAGGCGGCCCCCAGCACGGCAGTGAGGCCAGCGGCAATGATGTTCAGCGCCACACCCGACACCACCTGGTCACCGCTGTGGCTGACACAGGCCACCCCGTGCACCCACGACAGCACCACCGCCACGCCCAAACCGGCCAGCAGCGCCAAGCCCAAGCTGCCAGTGGCAGCACCTGCCGCTGCAGCGGCAAAGGCAGCGGAGAGCATCTTGCCCTCCAGTCCGATGTCCACCACCCCACTGCGCTCACTCAGCAACCCGGCCAGCGCACACAACAGAAGCGGCGTGGCCACACGCAGCGTGGAGCCCAGCAGCGAGCCCAGCAATACCTCATCCATGTGGCACCTCCGGCCGCACGCGCCGCACCACAACACGCGCCAGCACAGGCGCCAGCACATAAGACATGGCACCCGAAAACAGCACGATGAAGCCTTGCAGCGTGACCACCATGTCGCGGGTGAAGCCCTGCACCTCGAAGGCCACTTCGGCACCCCCCTGGAACAAGGCACCAAACAGCAGGCTGGCAAGCACGATGCCCACCGGGTGGTTGCGCCCCATCAGCGCCACGGCAATGCCGGTAAAGCCTGCACCTGCCACAAAGTCGAGCATCAACCGGCC
>JAIFMP010000013.1 GCA_020048405.1 Hydrogenophaga sp. | reverse complement strand
CTGCCTACAACGCCGCGCTGCCGCGGGTAACCGAATTCTGGACCCGCCTGGGTGCCGACGAACGCCTGTACGCCAAATACAAAGCCATGGATGTTGCACAACTCACGCCCGAGCAACGACAGGCCCACACCAACGCCATGCGTGGCTTTGTCCTGGGTGGAGCGGAGCTGCAAGGTGCGGCGAAAGAGCGCTTTGCGCAGTTACAGGAACGCCAGGCCGAGCTGGGTCAAAAATTCAGTGAGAACTCGCTGGACGCCACCGATGCCTTTGCCTACTTTGCCACCGAAGAAGAACTGGTGGGTGTGCCAGCGGACGTGGTTCAAGCCGCACGTGCCGCCGCAGTGGCTGACGGCAAAGAAGGCCACAAGCTCACGCTGAAAATGCCCTGCTATCTGCCAATCATGCAGTTTGCCCTCAGCAGTGCGCTGCGCGAGCGCCTGTACCGAGCCCACACCACCCGCGCCAGCGACCAGGCGGCAACAGAATTCCGAAAGTTCGACAACAGCGCGGTCATGCAAGAACTGCTCGCCCTGCGGGCTACGCCAATTTTGCCGAGGTCTCACTGGTGCCCAAAATGGCCCGCTCACCCCAGCAAGTGGTGGACTTTCTGCGAGACCTGGCCCAGCGCGCACGGCCGTTTGCCGAGCAGGATCTGGCCGATCTGCGGGCCTTCGCGGCTGAACATCTGAACCTGCCAGACCCCCAACCCTGGGACTGGAGTTACTTGGGTGAAAAGCTGAAAGAAGCGCGCTACGCATTCAGCGAACAAGAGGTGAAAACCTACTTCACCGCCCCCAAGGTGCTGCAAGGGCTGTTTCGCATCATCGAGACGCTGTTTGAAGTGGCCATTCGGCCCGATACCGCACCCGTGTGGCACCCCGGTGTGCAGTTCTTTCGGATCGAGCGTGGCACACACTTGGTAGGCCAGTTTTATCTGGACCCCGGAGCCCGCACCGGCAAGCGCGGTGGCGCCTGGATGGACGACGTGCGCGCACGCTGGCTGCGCCCAGACACCGGCGCGCTGCAAACCCCTGTGGCGCACCTGGTGTGCAACTTCGCCGAGGGCGTGGGCGACAAGCCAGCACTGCTCACGCACGATGACGTCATCACCCTCTTCCACGAGTTTGGCCACGGCCTGCACCACCTGCTGACACAAGTGAACGAACGAGACGTGTCCGGTATCAGCGGCGTGGAGTGGGACGCAGTGGAACTGCCCAGCCAGTTCATGGAAAACTTCTGCTGGGAATGGGATGTGCTCAAACACATGACAGCCCACGTGGACACGGGCGAGCCCCTGCCCCGCGCCCTGTACGACAAGATGCTGGCAGCCAAAAATTTCCAGAGCGGTCTGCAAACTTTGCGTCAGGTGGAGTTTTCGCTGTTCGACATGCTGCTGCACATGGGTCAGGCCCCGGTGGTCAACGGGCACCCAGACATCCTTGCGCTGTTGAAGCAAGTGCGCGACGAGGTTGCGGTGCTGCAAGCCCCCGAATACAACCGCACGCCCCACACCTTCGGCCACATTTTTTCGGGTGGTTACTCGGCGGGCTATTACAGCTACAAATGGGCAGAGGTCTTGTCTGCCGATGCCTACGCCGCTTTTGAAGAAGCAGCCGAGCACACCGGCACCACGCTGGACGTGGCCACAGGACGCCGCTACCGCGAAGCCGTGCTGGAAGCAGGCGGCAGCCGCCCGGCCATGGAGTCGTTCAAAGCTTTCCGGGGCCGCGAGCCCCAACTGGATGCCTTGCTGCGCCACCAAGGCATGACCACCGCGTGAAGGCTTCCGCCCCTTCTGCCCAACCGAGGAAAACGACCATGGCCGTCACCACACCAACCCGCTTTTCAGCCGCTTGTCACACGCTCGGGATCGTGCTGCTGGCCTGTGCTTTGCCACCTTCCCTGCCTGCGCAAGGGGTTTACCGCATCGTTGGTCCGGACGGCAAGGTATCGTTTTCCGACCAGCCACCACCGGATGCCAAAACCGCTACCCGCGTCGCCGGAGGCAGCAGCGGTACAGGCGAGGTGCGCGCCAACCTGCCATTTGAGCTGCAAAAACTGGTGGCCAAGTACCCGGTGACGCTGTACTCGGCACCGAACTGTGAGCCATGCAACAGTGGGCGCGCCCTGTTGATCGCCCGTGGCATACCCCACACCGAAAAAACCGTTGAAACCAACGACGATCTGACCGCGTTTTCGCGTGTCAACCCCGACAACGCACTACCCCTCTTGATGGTCGGTGCACAACCGGTAAAGGGGTTTTCTGCCACAGACTGGGGCCGGTATCTCGATGCGGCAGGCTACCCACCCAAGTCTGCACTGCCACCCGCTTATCGCCACCCTGCGGCCCAGCCCCTGGTACCCGTCACAGTGGCCCCTGCCACACCCACACAACCATCGGGCAACGAAGCCACCACATCAGTGGCAAAGCCCGCTCGCAAGCCCCCGCCTCCGGCCGCCAGCACCAACAACCCGACAGGCATCAAGTTCTGAACCTTGCCGTCAGCGCGTCTCCGCAAAACCCCGCAAAGCGATCCGTTTTGCAGGATTTTTATAGCTAAAAGCTTAATTCAGGAAATCGATAGGGGCAGTTTTTATCTGTAATTGATGGTCTGTACACCACCCGCAGTGGCCATCAAACAGACCTGCGCTTTCTGGTGGGCAAACACCCCCACCGTCACCACACCAGGCCACTGGTTGACCTGGCTTTCAAAGGCCAGCGGGTCGGTGATTCGAAGGCCCGTCACGTCCAGAATGTGTTGTCCGTTGTCGGTCACCAGTGGCACACCGTCTTTCAGGCGCAAAGTGGCTGTTCCGCCCATGGCCACAAACTGGGCTGCAATGCGTTTGGCAGCCATAGGAATGACCTCCACGGGCAATGGAAACTTGCCCAGCGCCTGCACCAGCTTGCTGTCATCCACGATGCACACAAACTGTTTGGATTGCGCCGCCACAATTTTTTCGCGCGTCAGCGCAGCACCACCGCCTTTGACCATGTGCCCCAGACCGTCAATTTCATCGGCTCCGTCGATGTACACGGCCAGTTCCGGTACGTCGTTGCTGTCAAACACCTCGATGCCCAGCGCCTTCAGGCGCACCGTGGACGCCACCGAGCTGGACACAGCACCCTTGATCTGGTCCTTCATACTGGCCAAGGCGTCAATGAACTTGTTCACGGTAGAGCCAGTGCCCACTCCCACAATACTGCCGGGCACCACGTACTTCAGAGCAGCCTGGCCAACCAGGGTTTTGAGTTCGTCTTGGGTCAGGGGCGTGGCGGCGGCAGAGGTCATGGTGATCGATCGGGGAAAATGATGGGTTGCTGACACTGAATGCGGATTATCCAATGCCCTTGATTCCCTACGCCCTCGCCCGCCCCTTTCTGTTCGGGCTGGACCCCGAGGCAGCCCACGAGCTGACGCTGGCCAGCTTGGCCAAAGGCCAGAACACCCCACTGCAATGGGCCTGGTGTGCCGCTCGGGTGGATGACCCTGTGACGGTTGCCGGTGTGCGGTTTCCCAACCGGGTGGGCCTGGCCGCAGGATTAGACAAGAATGCCCACGCCATCGACGGCCTGGGAGCCATGGGTTTTGGCTTTGTGGAAGTGGGTACTGTCACACCCAAAGGCCAGCCCGGCAACCCCAAGCCACGAATGTTCCGCCTGCCCGCCCGCGATGCGCTCATCAACCGCCTGGGTTTCAACAATGAAGGCCTGGCCGCCTTCCTGTCCAATGTGCAACATGCCAAATGCCGCCAAGCTGGCAGCAACAACCTGCTGCGCCTGGGCCTGAACATCGGCAAAAACGCCGCCACGCCGATTGAAAATGCCACGGCCGATTACCTGACATGCCTGGACGGCGTGTACCCCCACGCCGACTACGTCACGGTCAACATCTCCAGCCCCAACACCAAAAACCTGCGCGCCCTGCAAAGCGACGAGGCACTGGACGCGCTGCTCGACGCGCTGTCGCAGCGACGCGAAGGGCTGGCCCGCGAACATGGCAAAACCATTCCCCTGTTCGTGAAAATTGCGCCCGACCTGGACGAAGCCCAGGTCGCCACCGTGGCCGCCACGCTTCAGCGCTACGGCTGCGACGGCCGTGGCAAGCCCAACCAAGCGTGGGGTGTGATTGCCACCAACACCACGCTGGACCGCGCCGCCGTGGCAGGCCTACCCCATGCAGACGAAGCGGGCGGCCTGTCGGGCCGCCCGGTGTTTGAAAAGAGCAACGCCGTCATTCGGCAACTGCGCGCGGCCTTGGGCTCGGGCTTTCCCATCATTGGCGTGGGCGGCATTTTGAGTGGCGCCGACGCGGTGGAAAAAATGCGCGCTGGCGCCGACCTCGTACAGATCTACACCGGCCTGATCTACAAAGGCCCAGCCCTGGTGAATGAAGCTGCTTCAAGCATCAAAAGTGCCATCAGCGCTTGATGGTATTGATATCACAGCTATGATTTAGACATCTATCTGAGACACGTATTCCCCGATGGCCATTGCGCTGGTGAGGCCTGGGGATTCGATGCCAAACAGGTTCACCAACCCCGGCACGCCGTGCACGGCTGGGCCGTCGATGCGAAAGTCAGGTGCGGCTTCGCCAGGCCCGTATATTTTGGGGCGCACCCCGCTGTAACTTGGCTGCAAAGCCCCATCGGGCAATGCGGGCCAATAGCGGCGCACGGCTTCATAGAACGCATCGGCCCGCTTAGGGTCCACTGTGTAGTCAATCGCATCGGGGGTGGCAACGTTCAGCCATTCCAGATCGGGGCCAAACTTGGCTTGTCCGCCCAAATCCAGCGTCAGATGAACACCCAACCAAGCCCCTTGCGGCGCGGGATACACCAGTCGCGTGAACGGTGCTTTGCCCGCCAGTGTGTAGTAACTGCCCTTGGCAAAGTGCTCGCGCGGCACATGCTCGGCTGGCAAGCCTTGAATGCCACGCGCCACCGAGCACGCGTGCAAAGCTGCTGCGTTCACAACCGTGCGCGCTTGCACCTGCATTTTGCACCGTCAGTACCACGCCTTCGGGCGTGGCCTGTCCGGCAACCACGGCCGACTCCAAAGCCACCATGCCACCCGCACGCTCCAGATCACCTTGCAAAGCCAGCATCAAACCGTGGCTGTCCACGATGCCAGTGGTCGGCGAGTGCAAGGCAGCCACACAATGCAACGCTGGCTCCAGTGCCCGAGCCTCTGACGCAGTCAACAAGCTCACTGGCACACCATTGGCGCCAGACTGGGCAGCCAATGCCTGCAGCGCGGGAAGTTGAGCCTCATCGGTGGCCACCACCAGCTTGCCGCAGGCGTTGACAGACACACCACGCTGCTCGCACAGTTGGTAGAGCAATTCTTTGCCACGCACACACAAACGGGCCTTCAGAGAACCGGGTGCGTAGTACAGGCCGGCATGAACCACCTCGCTGTTGCGAGAACTGACGCCTGTGCCAATGGACTGCTCTTTCTCCAGCACCATCACCTCTCGTCCCGCCAATGCCAGGGCCCGCCCCACCGCAAGGCCCACCACACCCGCACCGATGACAACCACGTCGAGTTGCTCCATTGCTTGCTCCCTAAGTGCCGATCAGGCATAAAAAAAGGACCTAACGCTTCCGTTAAGTCCTTGATTCATCACACAAATTTTGGTGGGCGGTGCAGGGTTCGAACCTGCGACCCCTGCCGTGTGAAGCCAAGTGACAGCCAGAAGGCGCGGGCTCTTCA
>JAIFMP010000037.1 GCA_020048405.1 Hydrogenophaga sp. | reverse complement strand
GCAACCAGAGCAGCACGTCAACACCACCGCCTGGACGCGCCAGGGTGGGCGGCAAGTCTTCAATTTGAAGTTGGATGCCGAGTTACCGTCTGAATTGCGCACCTTTGACCAATGGTGGAGCGACGAAAACTCACGTATCGGCTTGAAAGGCTGGCTTGCCCTGCTGGGTCTGGCATGGTTGCTGGGCTGAGGGTGCGCTGTGCGGGTTCCCGCCACGCGGGCCGAGCACCAGTCAGTAGGCCACCGCGGTTTGCAGCAGTTGGCTGGGCGTATGGTTGCCATGGCGTAGACACCGCGCGGCGAGGTGCGCCGCATCATCAGCATGAGGAAAGCGAATGAACGAGAGCAGTGGCGTTGCACCCATGGACAAGTCCGGCGGCGTCACCTCGGCCATGCTCGATTGGATTACCACCGAGTTGCAGCGGCAAGACGCCCGGCTCAACAAGGCTTACAAAGCCGCCATGGCCCCTTTGAGCGCCCCGCGCAAAAAGCAACTGCTGGCGGCCCAGCGCGCGTGGCTGGCCTTTCGCGATGCCAATTGCCCGTTTTACGCCGACCCCGAGGGTGGCAGTGTGGCCGCCGTGGTGGCCAACGACTGTGTCCTGTCCGCTACCGCCAATCGCGCGCTGGAGCTGGAAAATCTGGCCGACTGAAACGCCCAGCCCACCATCTCATGACCCAGTCTGTTCACATTGCCGGTGTCGGCATGACACCGTTTGCCAAACCCGGTGCCCATGCGCCATACCCCGACATGGCGGCACAGGCCGTGCGTGCCGCGCTGGCCGATGCGGGGCTGGCCTACACCGACATGCAGCAGGCCTACGTGGGCTATGTGTATGGCGACTCCACCGCCGGGCAGCGTGCGCTGTACGGCGTGGGCATGAGCGGCATTCCCATCTTCAACGTCAACAACAACTGCGCTACTGGCTCCACCGCGCTGTTTCTGGCGCGCCAGGCCGTGGCCAGCGGCGCGGCAGACTGTGTGCTGGCGCTGGGTTTCGAGCACATGAACCCCGGCACGCTGGGTAACGTGTTCACCGACCGGCCCTCGCCCTTTGACCCGTTTGACGCTGCCACGGCAGAGTTGGTGGGCCGTGCTGACATTGCGCTGGCGCTGCGCTACTTTGGTGGCGCTGGCCTGGCCCACATGCAGCAATACGGCACACGGCTGGAGACGTTTGCCGCCATCCGCGCCAAAGCCAGCCGCCACGCCGCCCACAACCCGATGGCCCTGCTGCGCAAAGAACTCACCACCGAAGACGTGATGGCCGCCCCGATGCTGTGGGATGGGGTAATGACCCGCCTCATGGCTTGCCCGCCCACCTGCGGCGCGGCGGCGGCCGTGGTGTGTTCGGAGACATTTGCCCGCCAGCACGGGCTGAACGCCTCCGTGCGCATCCGTGCCCAGGCCATGACCACCGACACCGCCGTGACCTTTGAGGCGCGCGACATGCGTGAGGTGGTGGGCTTTTCCATGGCGGCAGCGGCTGCGCAGCAGGTGTACGAACAGTCTGGTGTGGGCCCACAAGACATTGATGTGGTGGAACTGCACGATTGCTTTGCCCACAACGAACTCATCAGCTACGAGGCACTGGGCCTGTGTCCTGTTGGTGGTGCCGAGCAGTTTGTGCTGGATGGAGATAACACCTACGGCGGTGCGGTGGTCACCAACCCCTCGGGCGGTTTGCTCAGCAAAGGGCACCCTTTGGGTGCCACCGGTCTGGCGCAGTGCACTGAGTTGGTGCAACAGCTTCGTGGCCAATCAGGCCAGCGGCAGGTGCCCAATGCCCGCTTGGCCATGCAACACAACCTGGGTCTGGGCGGCGCGTGTGTGATCACGTTGTACGAGCAGGCCTGAAAATACGCACCATGAAAGCGCATCCCATGACCCCACACACGTGGCTAGACCGTCGCACGTTGTTGAACCACACCCGGCATGCAGCCACCGCATGGGCATTGGGTGGTGCATCTGCCTGGTGGCACACATCGGCCTGGGGCCAGAGCGGGCCTCCGCCCAGCGAAGCCAAAGCCCCGCCCCTGCCCGACGAGGGCACGCTGCTGAAGCTGCCTGGCATCACGCGGTTCGATGGCAGTGTGTTCACACCCGAGCAGGCGCGGGGCAAGGTGCTGGTGTTGTACTGGTGGGCAAGCACCTGCCCGTTTTGCGCCCTGCAAAGCCCTGAGATGCAAAAGCTGTGGCTCAAGCACAGGGGGCAGGGGATGGAACTCCTGGCCCTGTCGGTGGACCGCAAAAAGGAAGACGCCTTGCCTTACCTCCAGAAGCGGGGCTACAGCTTCCCGGCGGCCTGGGTCACACCGGAGTTCCAGGCCGCGTTGCCCAAGCCCAAAGGCTTGCCCATCACCATCGTGCTCGGGCGCGATGGCAAAGTGCTGCAGGCGGACAAAGGCCAGATGTTCGCGGAAGACGTGGAGCAACTCGCCCGCTTCTGGGTTTGAGATTAAAGCTTTTTATGCTTCTGACGCTTTTCAATATTCAGCTGTTTGCTACTGAATAAGAAAGCCTGAAGCCACGCCATGTGCCAGCTTCATGCGCTGGTTTCAGGCATCTGGATCGGCTTCGGGCTCAGGCTCAATGACTGCGGGCGCGGTGGCCGAGAGGTCGGCTCCGGCCAGTTCGTCGGGCGGGGCTACTGTCACGGCCACCGTGAGTTGGTGGCTGCTTCCGCCCTGTATCACCCCGCGCAGGGGCGACACATCGCCAAAGTCGCGGCCGAGAGCCAGGGTCACGTAGTCTTCGCCCGGACGACCCCAGCCGCTGCGGTTGTTGGTGGGGTCAAAGTCCACCCACATGCCGCCCAGGTGGTCAACGTTTTTACCCAGCGCATGTGGGCAATACACCTGCACCCAGGCGTGTGAGGCATCGGCCCCAATCATGCGTGGCTGGCCCTCTGGCGGGTGAGTGAGCAGGTAGCCGCTCACGTAGCGCGCAGGCAGCCCGAGGCTGCGCAGGCAGCCGATCATGATGTGCGCAAAGTCTTGGCACACACCTTTGCGCTGGGCCAATGCAGACAGCGTGGGGGTGTTCACGCCGGTGCTGCCGCCTTCGTATGTCATCTCGGTGTGGATGCGCGCCATCAGCGCCTCGGCGCAGGCCAGCAGCGGTTCACCGGGCTCGAAGACGGGCCTGGCAAAGTCAGCCAGAACGGGGCTGCGAGGCACAAAGGGCGACGCAAAGGTGAACTCGCTGGCCGGATCGTAGGGCGCACCGGCTCGGTAGGTCAGGTGGTCGCGCACGTCTTCCCACGGGAGGGAATCTGGCACGGATTGCGGTGGCTGGGTCTCCACCTCGCAGTCAGACAGCACGGACAAGGCTTCGTGCGGGCTTTGGAGTGCAAAGAAGCAGCGCTGGTTGCCGAACGAATCCACTGACTCGGTCACCTGCGCGGGTTCGGGCGCAATGGTGACGGTGTGCGCTGTCACCGCTTGGTCGTCCAGCACCAGCGGGCGCAGGTGCGCCAGGTGCTGGGCCATCACCACGGCGGGTGCATAGCGGTAGTGCGTGTGGTGGACGATGCGCAGGCGCATGGGGGGTGGTGTGCTGGTGAGTGGGTCAGGTCAGCAGGCTGCGGTTGTCGCGGTCTGCGTGGCTGAAGTGGCGCTGGCTCAGCGCGTCTGACAGGGCCTTGGCCGATGCGTCACAAGCCTTGAGAACTGCCCGCAGTTCGGCAAAACCAACGGCGTCGGCGGGTGGGGCCACCGGTTTCGGGGTGTCCTTGCCGCTGGTGCCGGTCACATCGGTGGGGGCATGCCGCTGACTCAGGCTGGCCAGGTCCCAGGTGGCGGGGTCGGGCAGGTTGGCGCAGAGGTCAAGTGCAAAGGCGGGGTCGCCTTGCTCCAGCTTTTTCAGGCGCGAGCGCAGGGTGTCGAGCACCCAGGCAAGCGATCGGGGGTTTTCGCGGTCCAGCAGCAGCAAATCGAGCAGGGCCACCACGTCGCGCCGCTGCTGGTAGTGCGCATGGAAGGTGATGGTGCTGTCGAACAGGGCCACCAGCGCCTCGAACCCGTGCGACTCAAGCACGCTGCCCGTTTCAAACGCTTGCTGCATGGCGGCCGACAACGTGCACAGACGCTCAATGTGGCGGCCAATGCTCAGCAGTCGCCAGCCGTTGTCGCGCACCATGCGGTCGGTTTGCGCGCCCGTGATGCCGGCCAGCCACTCGCTGGCGGCCTCCAGGGCATTGAGTGCCTCTTGCGGGGCCGATTCGGTGTCGGCACCCAGCCCGCCGCACTGGTCAAGGAATTCAGACTCTGCGCGTTCTATCAGGTTGCGCTGTTCCTGCGACAGCCGTTCGCGCACATTGGCTGCGGCGAGGCGCACAGCGCGAAGGTTGAAGCCTACGCTGTAGCTGCCCACCGTGTCGCCCAAGGCTGCGATGAGGGAGCGCTCGAACACGCGCTGTGCCTGGCTCGGCGCGGTGGGCTTGCTGGCGGCTGCGGCCAGTTCGGACGGCGTGGTGGACGCAGACGCTGCGGTTGCGGCGCTCGGCAAGGCCGGTGGCAGGTTGGGCACGCCGGGCAACACCAGCGAGTGGTTGCGGGCCAGCCGCGACATCCAGGCCTGGAGCGCTCGGCTGGCGTGTTCTTCGCTGTGCAGGTTGCGCAGGATGATTTGTGCCAGGCGCACGCTGTTTTCTGCGCGCTCGGTGTAGCGGCCCAGCCAGAAGAGATTTTCAGCGGCGCGGCTGGTCACGGGGCGTTTGTTTTGCGCCATGCTCAGTGTGCTGGGTGCACTTTGCAGCAGGCTGGTGCGGTCCACTTCGCCATCTGTCAGCACCCAGCAGTCGGCGCTGCTGCCACCTTTTTGCATGGAGGCCATCAGCTCTCCGCGCGGGGCCAGCCGCACCAGACCGCCGGGCAACACGCGCCAGCTGTTGGGACCGTCTGCCAGTACGTATACGCGCAGCATGGCCGAGCGCGGCGCAATGTGGTCGCCCGCCCAGGTGGGGGTCTGGGCCAGTGGCATGTAGGCCTGCACGGTGAAGTCGTCGGGCTGCTGAACGATGCGGCCCGTCATGCGGTCGAGCGCACCGGCTCCCAGGCGCTGGCCCATGGCGGTGTTCACGTCTCCGCCGGGGTAGGTGGACTTGATCACGCTGGTTTTGAGCTGCGGCAACACACGCTGCATGGCCGCGTGTTCGCCGCACCACCAGGTCGGCAGCGCGGGCAGGGACAGCTCTTCACCCAGCAACTCGCGGCTGATGGCGGGCAAAAAACCCAGCATCGCGCTGGACTCCAGTGGTGCGGAGCCAGGGGCGTTGGCCACCAGCACATTGCCTGCGCGCATGACTTGCAGCAATCCGGGCACTCCCAGTGCGGAGTCTGAGCGCAGTTCCAGCGGGTCAAGCCACTGGTCGTCCAGGCGCTTGATGAGGGCGTCCACCGGCTCCAGGCCGTTGAGTGTTTTCAGGTACAGGTGCCGGTCGCGTACCGTCAGGTCACTGCCTTCGACCAGCGTCAGGCCGAGGTAGCGGGCCAGGTAAGCATGCTCGAAATACGTTTCGTTGTACGGACCTGGCGTGAGCAGCGCGATGCGCGCGTTCTGGCCGTTGGGTGCCATGGCTTTGATGCCTTGCACCAGCGCCTGGTAGCTGGCGGCCAGGCGCTGCACTTTCATGCCGGCAAAGGCGTTGGGAAACTGGCGCGCAATCGCGATGCGGTTTTCCAGCAAATAGCCAAGCCCGGACGGTGCCTGTGTGCGCTGCGACACGACGCGCCAGCCGCCATCGGGGCCGCGTGCCAGGTCGAAGGCAGCGATGTTGAGCCACGTGCCGCCCAGCGGTTCTACACCGTGCATGGCACGCAGATAGCCTGGGTGGCCCTGCACCAGCGCGGGCGGCAGCAGGGCGCGCTTGAGCAGGCGGCAGGGACCGTAAATGTCCGCCAGTATCAGGTTGAGCAGGCGGGTGCGCTGCAACACCCCGGCCTCAATGTCGGCCCAGCAACCGGGGGTGATGACTATGGGAAACAGGTCAAGGGACCACGGCCTTTGCGTGCCGTGTGCCTGGTCGGCGTAGACGTTGTAGGTCACGCCGTTGTCGCGTATTTGCCGGGCCAGGCTCTGGGCGCGGCGATTGAGCTCACCCACGCCTTCCATCCCGACATGGCCGAAAAACGCTTCCCAGTGCGGGCGCAATTCACCGGTGACGGGGTTGCGCAGCTCGTCAAAGTGACCCGCAGCGGTCACCGCTGCCAGCTCTTTCACCAACTCGGTGGGACTGTCAGGGGCTGAGTGGCTGAATAGAGGCAGAGATGAGTCGCTCACAAAATTGAGTATGCCGTGAACGCCCCGCCCAAGGGTTTACCCGTGGCGGGGCGCAGGGTTGGGCGTGCTCAGGTGCGCAAATCGAGTGTGAAAGGGAACTCGCGGTTGGTGATGGCGGGCTCCACGCTCATGCGGCCCGGGGTGTGCCCCATCTGGAAGAAGCGCGCCAGGCGGCGGCTTTCGGCCTCGAAGGAGTTCACCGGGAAGCTGTCGTAGTTGCGGCCACCCGGGTGTACCACGTGGTACTGGCAGCCGCCCATGCTGCGCTGCATCCAGTTGTCCACGATGTCAAACGTCAGCGGGCCGTGCGCGCCAATGCTGGGGTGCAGGCTGGACGGCGGGTTCCACGCCTTGTAGCGCACACCGGCCACAAACTGGCCCACGGTGCCGGTGGGCTGCAGGGCCATGGCGCGGCCATTGCAGGTGACCACGTAGCGGCTGTCGTTCAGGCCGCTCACGTGCACCTCCAACCGCTCCAGCGATGAATCCACATAGCGCACCGTGCCGCCGGTGGCCCCTTCTTCGCCCATGACGTGCCACGGCTCCAGCGCATTGCGCAGGGTCAGCTCGATGCCGCGTGCGGCCACCTGGCCCACCAATGGGAAGCGGAACTCGAAGTGGGGTTCGAACCAGCTCATGTCGAAGCCAAAGCCGCACTGGCGCAGGTCGGCCAGCACGTCTTCAAAGTCCATGCGCACAAAGGTGGGCAGCAGGAAGCGGTCGTGCAGCTCGGTGCCCCAGCGGGTCAGTTTGCCGCGCCAGGGGTTTTCCCAGAAGCGGGCCACCAGTGCACGCAGCAGCAGTTGCTGGGCAATGCTCATGCGGGCGTGGGGCGGCATTTCAAACGCGCGCAGCTCCAGCAGGCCGAGGCGGCCTGTGCTGCTGTCAGGCGAATACAGCTTGTCGATGCAGAACTCGCTGCGGTGGGTGTTGCCACTCACGTCCACCAGGATGTTGCGCAGCGTGCGGTCCACCAGCCATGGAGGCATGGCGTTGCCGTAGGTGGCACGGTTGGCATCGATCTGGTTCAGGGCAATTTCAAGCTCGTACAGCTGGTCGTTGCGGGCTTCGTCCACGCGTGGGGCTTGAGATGTGGGGCCAATGAACAGACCACTGAACAGGTAGCTGAGCGACGGGTGGTTGTGCCAGTAGGCCACCAGGCTGCCCAGCAGCTCTGGGCGGCGCAAAAACGGGCTGTCGGTGGGCGTGGCACCCCCCATCACAAAGTGGTTGCCCCCGCCGGTGCCGGTGTGGCGGCCATCGGTCATGAACTTTTCGGCGCACAGGCGCGTCTGGTGCGCGGCTTCGTACAGGAACTCGGTGTGCTCGACCAGCTCGCCCCAGTTGTGCGCGGGGTGAATGTTCACCTCGATCACGCCAGGGTCGGGCGTGACTTGCAGCATCTTCAGGCGCGGGTCGCGTGGGGGCGGGTAGCCTTCCAGCACGATTTTCATGCCCAGCTTTTCTGCTGTGGCTTCCACCGCAGCCACCAGGTCGAGGTAGTCCTCCAGTCGGGCCATGGGGGGCATGAACACGTACAGGTGGCTGCTCTTGCCACCGTTGTCGGTTTCGCTTTTGGGGCCATTGGCTCGGTGGGGGTCGCGGGCCTCCACACACAGGGCCGTGCGGGTCAGCCAGGCGGCCGATTCGCCGCGTTGCGGGTATTTGCCGTTGGTGGGCTGGCCGGGGGCGGCCACGTTGCCCTGGCCGTCGGCGTTGTACGCCATGGCAGGCGGGGCTTGCGAGGGGTCCGCCGGGATGTAGCTGGTGTTTTGCAGCGACACCGTGCCGCCCTCTGCAAACCCGCCACCCACCTGGTGGGGGGCGTACTGCTGTCGCAGGGCCGTGCCCTCGGGCAGCGCGTCGCGCGGGGTGCTGGGGTCTTGCTCGATGTGGTACGGGTAGTCGGCGGCGGACACCCAGGGCAAGGAGTCCAGAGGCAGGCGGTAACCCATGGGTGAATCGCCGGGGATGAGGTACATGCGTTCGTCGCGGAAGAACCATGGGCCGGTGGACCAGATGGTGCTGCCGCCCAGGCGCGGGTTGCTTTGAGTCCAGGTGCCTTGCGAGTTGGCTTGCAATGGCAGCACGTAGCCAATGGTGGCTTCCAGGCCTTGTTGGAACACGCGGCGCAGGCGCACGCGCTCCAGCTCGTCGCTCAATTTCGAGTCAAACGGGTCCACGTTCACGGGCAGCTTGCGCTCGCGCCACAGGTAGTACCAGGTGTCCTCGTAGCCGGGGGTGATGTATTGGGTGCTCAGGCCCAGTTTGCGCGCCAATGCCTGCGTGAAGCGGCGGGCGTCATCGGCTGTGTAGCTGGCCACGTCGCGTTCATCGGCAAACAGGTTGGGGTTGTGCCATAGGGGCTGACCATCGGCCCGCCAGAAGATGGACAGGGCCCAGCGGGGCAACTGCTCGCCGGGGTACCACTTGCCCTGGCCCAAGTGCAAAAAGCCGCCGTCGCCGTACTCGGCGCGCAGCCGGTGCACCAGCTCAGTGGCGTAGCCGCGTTTGGTGGGGCCCAAGGCGTCGGTGTTCCATTCTGCGGCGTCGCGGTCGGCGGTGGCCACGTAGGTGGGCTCGCCACCCATGGTCAGGCGCACGTCACCGGCTTCCAGGCGTTTGTCCACGTCGTGGCCCAGTGCCACCACTTTGTCCCATTGCTCGTCGGTGTAGGGCAGGGTGACGCGGGGCGATTCGTAAATGCGCGTGACCTGCATGTGGTGCGCAAAGGTCACCTCGCACTTGTCCACACCGCCTTCCACTGGCGCGGCGCTGGACGGTTGTGGTGTGCAGGCCAGCGGCACATGCCCTTCGCCGGCCAGCAGTCCACTGGTGGGGTCCAGGCCAATCCAGCCTGCGCCGGGCAAAAACACCTCGCACCAGGCGTGCAGGTCAGTGAAGTCTTTTTCAGGGCCGTTGGGGCCGTCCACGGCTTTCACGTCAGACGTGAGCTGAATCAGGTAGCCCGACACAAAGCGTGCGGCCAGGCCCAGGTGGCGCAGAAGCTGCACCAGCAGCCAGCCCGAGTCGCGGCACGAACCGGTGCCTTTGGTCAGTGTTTCTTCGGGCGTTTGCACGCCGGGTTCCATGCGGATGGTGTAGCCCACGTCCTTTTGCACCAGCTGGTTGATGCCCACCAGGAAGTCGATGGTGCGCTGTTCGGTGGTGTTGACCTTTTTCAGGTACTCGGTCACCAGCGGGGTTTTGGGCTCGGTGACCAGGTACGGGGCCAGTTCAGCCGTCTGCTCTTTGGCGTAGCTGAACGGAAACTTCTCGGCGCTGGGCTCCAGGAAGAAGTCAAACGGGTTGTACACCGCCATTTCCACCACCAGGTCGATGGTGACCTTGAACTCGCGGGTGGGCTCTGGGAACACCAGGCGGGCCTGGTAGTTGGCAAACGGGTCTTGCTGCCAGTTGATGAAATGGTTGGCCGGCTCGATGCGTTGGCTGTACGACAGCACCTTGGTGCGACTGTGGGGCGCGGGGCGCAGGCGAACCACCTGTGGCCCGAGCTTGACCAGACGGTCGTATTGATAATGGGTGACGTGGTTGAGTGCGACGTGGATGGCCATGCGCGGTGCTTTCGACTGGGAGAAAAAGAATGGGTGGAGTGTGAACGGTTTGCCGGGCAGCAAGCAAGTTGCGCGCCACAGCTCGGTGTCGGCCCCCTTGCCGTGGTGGTGGGTGTGGCCGCTGGGCTGGGGTGCCGGCGCGGTGGCGCTGTGGCAACAGGCGACCTTGCTGGAACTTGATTTTTACAAGCTTATTTCGGCTCTATCGCTTGTATCCATTGGGTTGGTAGCTATATTAAAAAGTGCTATCGACAATCCGACCAAACACCTGTTTCGCACAGTGGTGCTGGTGGTGGCTCTGGCCAGTTTGTCTTGGAGCAGTGGCGGCTGGCGCGCAGTGCAACGCCAAGCCGACATTTTGCTCCCAACACTGGAGGGCATCACCCTCCAAACCACGGTGGTGGTGGATGACCTGCCCCGCGCCACACCTACCGGGTGGCGGTTTGCGGCCCGCCCGCAAGGTTCTGCCACTGTGGTGGCCAGCGGTCAACAGGTTGAACTGCCGCAGCGTGTGCTGCTGGGCTGGTATGCCCCGCCTGACAGTGCTGCCCCCCGCGCCGGTGAGCGCTGGCAATTGGCGGTGCGCCTCCGGCGGCCCCACGGGTTGGCCAACCCGCACGGCTTTGACAGCGAACTGTGGCTGTGGGAGCAAGGCGTGGGTGCCACCGGCTATGTGCGCCTGGGCAAAAACGACCCCCCACCCGTGCGACTGTCGGCAGCCGAAGGTGGCTTGGAACCCCTGCGCGAATCGGTGCGGGCTCAGGTGTTCGAGCGCGTGCCTGACCGTCGGGTCGCTGGGGTGCTGGCCGCGTTGGTGGTGGGAGACCAGGCTGCCATTGAGCGTGGCGACTGGGATGTGTTCCGCGCCACCGGCGTTGCACATTTGGTTTCGATCTCCGGTTTGCACATCACGCTCTGGGCGTGGCTGGCCACTTTGGCCGTGGGGCGGTGCTGGCGGTGGGCGCCTCGGCTCAGTCCCGTTTGGGGCAGCCGTCTGCTGCTGGCCTGCCCGGCACCCGTGGCGGCGGCCTGGGGTGGTGGGTTGCTGGCATTGGGTTATGCGTTGTTTTCAGGTTGGGGCATTCCCGCCCAGCGCACCGTGCTGATGTTGGCCGTGGTGCTGGGTCTGCGTCTGCTTGGCTTGCGATGGCCCTGGCACGCCGTTGCCGGGGTGGCATTGGCCGTGGTGCTCACCTGGGACCCCTGGGCGGGTTTGCAACCGGGTTTCTGGCTCAGCTTTGTGGCCGTGGGCGTGTTGCTGGCCAGCGCAGACCGGCCACCGGCGCGTCGCCCGTTCCCTGGCGCGCCAAGTCAGCCCTTGTTCACCGCGCCTGGCCTGCCGTGGGGTACCCGCTGCGAGTTGCTGGTGGCGCATGCGTGGCGTGGTCTGGTGCAACTGGGGCGTACGCAGTGGCACATCGGTCTGGCGCTGGCACCCCTGTCAATGGTGCTGTTCGGACAGATGTCGGTGGTGGGCCTGGTGGCCAATTTGGCGGCCATTCCATGGGTCACGTTTGTGGTCACGCCGCTGGCTTTGGTGGCCGTGTTGTGGCCCGCGCTGTGGACACCCGCTGCATGGGCCGTGCAAGGTTTTGTGCAGACGTTGGTGTGGCTGTCCAAGTGGCCGTGGGCCAGTGTGTCTGTGCCCGCATGGCCCTCGGTGTGGGCTGGCGCAGCACTGGCCGGGGGGCTGTTGCTGGTGTCCCGCATGCCTTGGGCGTGGCGTGCGGTGGGGCTGGCGCTGGTGTTGCCTGCGGCCTTGCATGTGCCCTTGCGCCCGGCCCCGGGTGAGTTTGAACTGGTGGCTACCGACGTGGGGCAGGGCAGTGCCGTGCTGGTGCGCACCGCCAGCACCAGCGTGCTGATTGACGCCGGCCCCCAGTATGGTCCCAGCGGTGACGCAGGCCAACGTGTGCTGTTGCCTTTGCTGCAGGCCTGGGGCGATGTCCCTGCGGATGTGGTGCTCAGCCACAGTGACAGCGACCATGTGGGCGGTGCCCCCGCCGTTCTGGCGGCCTACCCAGGCAGTCGGGTGTGGGCCTCTTTCGAGCGGCCCGACCTGGGCACTGCCTGGAGCGATGCTGCCCTGTTGCAACGCGTGCAAGCCCGACCCGGGCCGTGGACCCGCTGCGAGGCTGGGCAAACCTGGACGCACGACGGCGTGCGTTTTGACGTTTTGCACCCCACACCTGATCTGTACGCAGCCCGCACCTCCAACAACAACCTTTCGTGTGTGGTGTGGGTGCGCGGCGCCCATGCGTCAGCGCTGCTGACAGGTGACCTGGATGCTGAGCACGAGCAAAGCTTGCTGCGGCGCCACTCCGATGACCTGCGCGCCACGGTGCTGATGGCCCCTCACCACGGCAGCAAACATTCGTCGTCAATGGCCTTTTTGGAGGCTGTGTCGCCGCGCTGGGTGCTGGTGCAAGCTGGGCACCGCAACCGCTACGGTCACCCCGCCCCCGAGGTATTGGGGCGCTACCGCACTTTGGCACTGCCCTGGATGGCCACTCCCGAATGTGGTGCCGCGCTCTGGCACAGCGCCCACCCTGACAGGTTGGATTGCCAGCGCCGTACAGGTGCCCGCCACTGGCACTGGAAGGCGCAGACAAGCGATAGTGCAGCCGACACCGAACCCGATGTGTTGACCCCCAACTGATGTTCGTCAAAAGACCCGTTCGCACGTATTTGGTGCGATATCACCCGCGCTGGCCCGGTAATTGCTATGCTGGATACAGGCACAAACCCAGGAACATGGCACATGCAAATCCAGAAGTTCGATGAAATGAACGCTTCGCCCGAACAGGTGCGGGCGCATTACGAAAACTATGCCCGCTGGCTGGCCCAGCAACCCGAAGACGTGATGCAGTCGCGCCGGGCCGAGGCGGAAATGATCTTCCGCCGCGTGGGCATCACCTTCGCCGTTTACGGGGCCAAAGACGAAGATGGTTCAGGCACCGAGCGACTGATCCCGTTTGACCTGATTCCCCGCGTCATTCCTGCGCACGAGTGGAAAAGCATGGAGGCTGGGCTGGTGCAGCGCGTCACCGCGCTCAACCGCTTCATTCACGACGTGTACCACGGGCAGGAAATCATCAAGGCCGGTGTGGTACCCGCTGAGCAGATTTTCCAGAACGCCCAGTTCCGCCCGGAGATGATGGGTGTTGACGTGCCCGGTGGGGTGTACAGCCACATCAGCGGCATCGACATCGTGCGTGCCCCCGATGCCCAAGGCAACGGCGAGTACTACGTGCTGGAAGATAACCTGCGCGTGCCCAGCGGCGTGAGTTACATGCTGGAAGACCGCAAGATGATGATGCGGCTCTTTCCCGAGCTGTTTGCCGAAAACCGCGTGGCCCCCGTGGCCCACTACCCCGACCTGCTGCTGGAAACCCTGCGTACTGTCAGCCCTGCTACCACGGCCGAACCCACGGTGGTGGTGCTGACCCCTGGTATGTACAACAGCGCCTACTTTGAGCACGCCTTTCTGGCCCAGCAAATGGGCGTGGAGCTGGTCGAGGGGCAAGACCTGTTCGTGAAGGACAACTTTGTGTACATGCGCACCACACGCGGCCCCAAGCGGGTGGACGTGATTTACCGCCGCGTGGACGATGACTTCTTGGACCCGTTGGCCTTCCGCCCCACCTCCACCCTGGGTTGCGCAGGCCTGCTCGACGTGTACCGCAGCGGCAACGTGACCCTGTGCAACGCCATTGGCACCGGTGTGGCGGACGACAAGTCCATCTACCCGTACGTGCCGAAGATGATTGAGTTCTACCTGGGCGAAAAGCCCATCCTGAACAATGTGCCCACCTTCATGGGCCGCAACGCCGACGACCTGAAGTACATCCTCGCTAACCTCAAAGAGTTGGTGGTGAAAGAGGTGCACGGCGCGGGCGGCTACGGCATGCTGGTGGGGCCAGCAGCAACCAAGGCCGAGATTGAAGATTTCCGCCAGGCCGTGCTGGCCAACCCCAGTGGATACATCGCCCAGCCCACGCTCAGCCTGTCTACCTGCCCCACGTATGTGGAAAAAGGCATTGCGCCGCGCCATATCGACTTGCGCCCCTTTGTTCTGAGCGGCAAAACCGTGCAGATGGTGCCCGGCGGCCTCACCCGAGTGGCGCTCAAAGAGGGTTCGCTGGTGGTCAACTCGTCGCAAGGCGGGGGCACCAAGGACACGTGGATTCTGGAAGCCTGAGTTTCAGAAGAACGATAGCAAACAAACGAGATACAGAAAGCGCCAGATGCTCTCCAGAACCGCAGATCATTTGTTTTGGATGTCCCGCTACACCGAGCGGGCCGAAAACACCGCCCGCATGCTGGATGTGAACTACCAGACCAGCCTGTTGCCCCAGTCAGCCGCTGTGGCGCAAGTGGGTTGGGAAGGGCTGCTGTCCATCAGCGAACTCATGCCCGCCTACAAAGCCAAGTACGGCGCTGTCACGCCCAAGAATGTGATGGATTTCATGGTGCGCGACGAGGCCAACCCCTCCAGCATTGCCAGCTGCCTGCTGGCCGCCCGCGAAAACGCCCGTGCCGTGCGTGGCACGCTCACCACAGAGGTGTGGGAAACCCAGAACGCCACCTGGCTGAAACTGGCGAGCTACCTCAAGACCAAAGACTTTGAGCGCGACCCGGCCGCGTTTTTCGAGTGGGTCAAGCATCGCTCGCACCTGTCGCGTGGTGTGGCCATTGGCACCATGCTGCAAGACGAGTCTTTCCACTTCTACCGCATGGGCACCTTTTTGGAGCGATCTGACAACACCGCCCGTTTGCTGGACGTGAAGTTTCACGCCGTGGAAAGCGACTTTTACGGTGCTGCCAGTGAGATGGATCAAGAGTACGATTTCTACCACTGGAGCGCCATTTTGCGCAGCGTGAGCGCGTTTGAGGTGTACCGCAAGGTCTACCGCGACGTCATCAAGCCAGAGCGCGTGGCCGAGCTTCTCATTCTCCGCCCCGACATGCCCCGCAGCCTGGCGGCCAGCATGAATGAGGTGGTCAACAACCTCAGCATGGTGGCCAGCGACCACAGCAGCGAAACCCACCGCCGAGCGGGCAAACTCAAGTCAGACCTGCAATACGGCCGCATCGACGAAATCCTGGCCACTGGCCTGCACGCCTACCTCACGCAGTTCTTGGACCGCGTGAACGACCTCGGTGGCCGCATCAGCCAAGACTATTTGATGCCGTCTGTCACAGCCTGACCCTCGTACACCCGCTCAGGGCCGGACAATGGGGCCGATGAAGCTCAGCATCTGCCACACCACCCGCTATCGCTACAGCGCCCCTTTGCGCCACTCGGTGCAGTCGCTGCACCTGTGGCCTGTCAGCGGCCCGTCACAGCATGTGGATTTCTGGTCGCTCAAGTCACTCGCCGTGTTGCACGGCCGCATCGACGCACTGGGCAACCATGTGCACCACGGCAGCATTGCCATCAGCCATTCGGCCCCCCCCGTGCTGGCCACCGAGGTGGTGGCCAGTGGCCAGTTGACCACCCTGAACGTGGCCGATTGGTGCGACCCGCCCCACCTGCCTGACCCCAGCCTGTTTTTGCGGTCAACCCACATAACCGAGCCGCACCCGCGGATGTCTGCCTGGGCCAGCGCGCTGCTGGGCCTGCCGTTGAGCCAACTGGCCAGCGGCCCCACCGGCGTGGACCAGGTGCTGACACTGGCCACCGCCGTGGGGCTGAAAGTGGGTTACCGCAAGGGGCAGACCGGTGTGGACACCGTGGCGCTGGAGGCCTTCGACTGGGGCCTGGGCGTGTGCCAGGACCAAGCCCATGTGATGGTGGCGGTGTGCCGCAGCATCGGCTGGCCGGCACGCTACGTCAGCGGCTACTTTTTCGACCCCAATGAACCCGACCTGGCCAGCCACGCCTGGGCCGATGTGTGCGTGGACGCGACCACGCGCCGCTGGGTGAGCGTGGACATCACCCACGCCTGCCTGACCGACGAGCGCCACGCCCGCCTGGCTGTGGGCACCGACTACAGCACCTGCCCCCCGGTGAAAGGGCTGCGACGCGGCGGCGGGCAGGAAACCAATTTTTGCCATGTGAGGGTGTGTGCATTTGGGGCAGTCACTGGCGGTGGTGGATGCACTGGGGTTGGGGTGCGGAAGGCAGTTGACGGCCATCAACAGACGCCTGAAAAATGCACACGAATGACTCGTCTGGAGCCCCCCGTACATTGAAAACGCTGCCGTGTTGAAGCCAATGAGTCGTTGTTGTTGATGTTCATCAGTTCTCGATCCCACCAAGCGCATTAGGCTGTTTGCATGTACGAGGAGCCGCGAGTCACTTGCAATATGGATAACAACAAGGACGTACCCACCATCGGTCTGCCACGCTTGCGTCAACATTGGCCCGCTTTGGTGGTCACGGTGTTGACCCTGATTGGGTTGTCCATCGTGTGGCAAATGTTGCAGCAGAGCCGCGAGCAAAACGTTCGCAACATCTTTGTCCATGAATCCCACCGCATCACGACCAAAGTAGACGAGCGTATGTCGGCCTATGGGCAGATTCTGCGTTCAGCTGCCGGTTTGTTTGCTGCGTCGGGTAAGGTTGAACGCGCCGAGTGGGCCGCATTTGTTGAGAAGCTCGATCTGGATCAGTCCTATCGTGGCATCCAAGGCGTTGGTTTTTCTTTTTACATCCCCAAGCAAGAACTGCCATCACACCTGAGCGAGATGCGTGAGCAAGGTTTCCCCGATTACGTCATCAAGCCTGAGGGAGACCGCGATGAATACACCAGCATCATCTACCTTGAACCATTTGCTGGACGCAATTTGCGCGCCTTTGGTTACGACATGTCTTCTGAGGCCACACGCAACGCCGCAATGGTTCGGGCTCGCGATGTCGGCGACGTCATTTTTTCCGGCAAGGTGAAGTTGCTGCAGGAAACCAAAGCAGACGTGCAAGCCGGCTTGCTGGCATATTTCCCGGTGTATCGCAATGCTGCGCTCATCCAAACCGAGGCACAACGGCGTGCGGCCCTGGTGGGCTGGGTGTACAGCCCCTACCGCATGAATGATTTGATGACGCCTATTCTTGCCAAAGAACTGGATGCAATCCGGCTGCAAGTATTCGATGGCGAAGAAGCATCTGAAGCGCATTTGCTCTACGACAGCGAGCAGGGGAGTGCGGTTGTTGGGGCAGAGAGTACCGATGGCTTCATCGTCACCGAAAAGCTCGAACTGTTTGGACGCTACTGGACTTTGCGATACACCGCGTTGCCAGGCTTTGCCGAAAGCCAACGGTTCCCTTCGCCGTGGGTCGATATGGCGACCCTGCTTGTCATTGGCATGCTGGTGGTGGGTTTGTCTGTTGCGCTCATCAGTACCCGTAGCCGTGCAGAAGCCATTGCCCATGAACTGACCAACGAGTTGCGTGTCAGTGAGCAACGCTACAACGCACTTTTCGCGCGGTCGCGCGTGCCCATGCTGTTGCTTGATCCCATCGACGGTCAAATCCTTGAAGGCAACACAGCGGCAGCCCGTTTCTACGGCTATCAGGATGAGGAACTGAAGGCCAAGAAGATTGGCCAGATCAATACCCTGACGCCCGAACAAATTGCCACGGAAATGCAGTTGGCTGTCAGTGAGCAACGGGCGCATTTCAATTTCCGTCACCGGCTGGCCGATGGCAGCATCCGCGATGTTGAAGTGCACTCCGGCCCGATCGAAGTGGCAGGGCGGCACTTGCTTTACTCGATCGTCGTTGACGTGACGAAACGACACCAGGCCGAAGAAGCAATGGCACAGCAAAGCCAGCGCATGTCCAACATTTTGTGGGGAACAGGGGTGGGCACCTGGGAGTGGAATGTGCAAACCGGCGAGACCCGCTTTAACGAACGTTGGGCCGATCTGATTGGCTTCACCCTAGACGAGCTGGCACCCGTCAGCATCGCTACCTGGATGAAGCATGTCCACCCTGACGACCTCGTCGCCTCTACTGCGGTGCTGGAAAAGCACTTTGCCGGTGAAACCGAGCATTACGAATGCGAGTCGCGCATGCTGCACAAGGATGGGCACTGGATTTGGGTGCTTGACCGGGGCAAACTGGTCAGTCGCACCCACGACGGGCTTCCCGAATGGTTGGCCGGAACGCACTCTGACATCACCGCTCGCAAGGCCATGGAGGCCGAGATCCGCCAATTGGCCTACTTTGATGCACTCACCGGCCTGCCCAACCGCCGGATGCTCGATGACCGGTTGAGTCAGGCCATGGCAAGCAGCAAGCGCAACGCGCAGCACGGGGCGTTGATGTTTCTGGACCTGGATAACTTCAAGCCACTGAATGACCTACACGGGCACAGTGTGGGTGATCTGCTGTTGATCGAGGTTGCCAAACGTCTGAGCGCCTGCGTACGCGGAGTGGACACTGTGGCCCGTCTGGGCGGTGATGAGTTTGTGGTGTTGATCGGGGACCTGGGTGCCGATAAAGACCAGGCCACCCAACAGGCCGCCAATGTGGCCGAGAAAACTCGCGTCAGCTTGGCCGAGTCCTACCTGCTGACCGTGGCGCAGCAGGGAGAGCCCGAAAAGACCGTCGAGCACCGCTGCAGCGCGAGCATTGGTGTTGTCATGTTCTTCAATCATGACGCCAGTCGGACCGACTTGATGAAATGGGCTGACGCAGCCATGTACCAGGCCAAGGATGCGGGGCGCAATGGGGTGCAGTTTTATCTTTCCCCTGGCCAGCAGTCCCCGAATGCGAGTTCATGACCCAATTGGCACGGGGGCCGTCTCGAAACATCAATGACCGTTCGGTTGGACTCAGAGGCAGCACCACCTATGCTTGCTGCCGAGTCCTGACTGGCTCCAGAGGGTCGATACCGCCCATTCATTCAGCCAGCTCGCTGGTCTGTTATGAAAAATTGAAGAAAAACCGCTTTAACGCTTTACTGGAAAGTGCTGGAAGCTACAAATTTTCAACACCTGAACGCCGCTCGATGTGGTGCGCTTCGTAGTACGCGGCTTTGGTCTGGTACATGGCGTGGTCGGCGGCTTGCAGTGTCATGTCCATGGAGCCACCGGCCACGCAGGTGGCTGTGCCCATGGCCATGGACAGTTCGTTGCCGGGGTAGAACTGGTTGTTCAACTCCAGCACCGTCTGCAGGCGTTGCACAAGCGCCTGCACGCCCCGTTCATCGGTGGCTGGCATCAGCACCACAAACTCATCGCCGCCGATGCGTGCGGCGCAAGTGGGGGCGTCAATCGACTTGGCCAGCACCTCGCCCGCGCGGCGCAGCAGCGCGTCGCCAGCAGCGTGGCCTTGTTCGTCGTTGATGCGTTTCAAGCCGTTCACGTCAACGGCCACCACGCTGATGGGCCATGGCCCTTTGCGGGCCAGGCGGTTGACTTCTTCTGCAAAGAAGGCGCGGTTGCGCAGTTTGGTCAGCACGTCGTGCTTGCCCAGGTATTCCAGATAGGCCTCGGCTTTTTTGCGGGCGGTGATGTCCACCAGTGACACCAGCACCATGTCCCAGCGGGATTCGTGGCCGGGCATCACGTCAAACTGCATGTGGATGTGCAGCGCCTCGCCGTTGAGCCGGTGGTTGACCACTTCGCGCTGCTGATAGGTTTTGCCGTTCCACAGGTCCAGCAGTTGTTCCTGAAACGAGTCGATCATTTCGTCCCGAAACACTTTGTCCAGCTGCCGCATCAGGGCCTGTTTGCTTTCTGCGCCAAACATTTGGAGGGTGTGCTGGTTCACGTCGATGACGCGTATTTCTTCCATGCAGCGGGTCACGAAGTCGGGGTGCACGCGCATGAAGGTGGAGAAGTCTTGAATGCCGCTTTCGCGCACCTCGTTCATCAGCACCCTGATGGTGCTGAAGTCTTCCACCCACAAAGACACTGGCGACAGCTCGAACAGGTTGCGCGCATAGGTTTCGCGCTGGGTCAGCAGCTTGCGGGCGTTTTCTTCGGGGGTGATGTTTTCAAGTGTCAGCAGCACGCGGCCCCAGGTGTCTTCATGACCTTTGAGGATGCCGGCGCGCAACTTGATGTCAAGCCGTTGACCGTCGAGCGTGTAGTTGCATGTCTGGTTGGTGATTTCAAGCTGGCCGTTCCAGAGTTGCACCAGTTCTTCAATGACGCTGGTGTGCATGTCGTCTTTGAACACGTCGCCCAGGCGAGATTGCAGGGTTTGCAGGTTTTCCGCGTGGAAGAGGTTCAGCGTGTGCTGGTTGACGCGGATGATCTTCAGCTCGCGGGTGCAGGCCTGCACCCGTGCCACGTCTTCGCGCAGGAAGGCGGCCAGGTCGGCTACGCCATCAGCGCGCCAGCAGTCGAACAGGGTTTTGAGGCCGCTGTAGTCCTCCAGCCAGAGGGATACTGGGGCCAGGTCGAACATTTGCTCGAAATCCGAAGGGGTGTGTGGCATGGTGGTAAGCCCGGGTGTTCAGGGTTTCATTCTGGCTGCAATGGCCTCGCCCAGTTCAATCACAGCCAGGGCGTAGTAGCTGCTCCAGTTGTAGCGCGTCATGGTATAGAAGTTTTCGGTGCCGGCCACGTAGCTGGGGGGCAAACCGCCTTGGGCCGGGTCGCCGTTGTGCAGTTCAATGAGGGCCAGCGGGCCGATGTGGGCTCTGCCGGTGTCGGTCAGCACAGCGCCCTTGGCCTCAAAGCTGGGCACATGGAAGCTGGGCAGGATGTCGGGGGCCAGCAGGGTGTCCATGTCGAGTCTCGTGGCGTCAAAACTCACTGGGTAGTGAGTCGGCATGCCGGGTTTCCAGCCAAAGGCTTTGAAGTAGTGGGCCACCGAACCGATGGCATCGGCCGGGGTGCCAAACAGGTCCACCTTGCCGTCGCCGTCGAAATCGACGGCGTACTTGGCCCAGCTGGTGGGCATGAACTGGGGCATGCCCATGGCCCCAGCGTAGCTGCCGCGCAGGCTGTTGGGGTCTATGTTGGCGCGGTGGGTGAGGCTGAGGTACTGCTCCAGCTCGCCCAAAAAGTACTCGGTGCGGACGGTGGCGCGGGGGTGGGTGGCCGGGAAATCGAACGCCAGCGTGGCCAGTGCGTCGATGACGCGGAAGTTGCCCATGTGCTGGCCATACAGCGTTTCCACTCCAATGACGCCAACAATGAGGCTGGCGGGTACGCCGGTGTCGACCTCAGCCTTGTCGAGCCAGCGTTTGTGTTTTTCCCAAAATGCCTGGCCCGCCTTCAGGCGGATGGGCTCGATGAAGCGGGCGCGGTAGGCACCCCAGTTTTTCGCTGTGGCTTTGGGCGCGGGGAGCATGGCTTTTTGCACCGATGGCAGCTTGCGTGCCTGTGCCAGCGTGGCACGGACCCAGGCCGCATCGAGGTTGCGGCGCTGGGCCACGTCATCGGCAAACCGCATGGCGGTGGCGTGTTCAGCATAGGTTTGTATCGGTGCTTCTTTCTTTGTGCTTTTTTTGGCCTCTGCGGTTGTGGAATAAAGGATTGCAGCTACACAAAAAAACATAAGGGCTGCTGCCCAGGCTGCCCGTGAGCGGGGTTGCTTGGTTGGGGCTGCCAAATGGTGGGGGGTCGCGGTCATGGTGTCAGGCGGCTGGCGTGGGCCAGCGCAGGGTGTTGTAGGTGTGCCGCAAAGCGGCCAGTTGGGAGGAGACGCTGGCGTTGGACGCGTCCGCCGATGGGGCGTAGCGCAGGGTTTCGAGTTGCAACAGCCAAGAGGCCAGCGCGGGGGTTTCGGGGTGCTGGGCGAACTGTGCTTGCAGGCGCTGCGCCAGTTGGCGGGGGGTGGTGTCTGGCCCAGCATCCAGCCCCAGCGCAAGTGCCTGCCGTCGGGCCTGTTGCAGCAGGCGCAGCCAGGGGTCGTGCTGGCGGCGCTCCCACAGCGCCCAGCCTGCACCGGTCAGGCTGACAGCAGCCAGCAATCCAGCCAGCACATAACCCAGGTCTTCCCAGCGCGGGGCATCAAAGCCGAGGTTTTTGAGCAAATCGAGTTGGCGGCCCTGGGAGTAGTTCAGCACCCAGTGGTTCCAACTGTTGTTGATGGCTTCCCAGGTGGCGCGCAGGTGCTCGGTGAGTGCCGGGCTCAGCGTGCCCAGAGCTTGTCCCACCAGGCCGCCCGTCACGGCCAGGCGTTCGAAACCAGCGGTGCGGCTGGGGGCCACGGCAGCGGTGGGGTCCACGCGCACCCAGCCCTGGCCTTTTAACCAGACTTCGGTCCAGGCATGGGCGTCGCTCTGGCGCACGGCGTAGTGTCCATCCACCGGGTTGCGTTCGCCGCCCTGGTAGCCTGTCACCACGCGCGCCGGGATGTCGAGGGAACGCATCAGAACCACAAACGCCGATGCGATGTGTTCGCAAAAGCCCAGCTTGCGGTCAAACCAGAATTCGTCGGCGCTGTGGGTGCCGTAAGGGCCTGGTTCCAATGTGTAGAGGTAGTCGCCGGTGCGCAGGGTGTTCAGCGCCTGTTTTACCAGTGCGGGGGCAGCGTCTGGCCCGTGGCCGAAGGTCTGTCGCCAGCTTTGCGCCAAGGCCATCAGCCGGGGGTTGAAGCCGGGTGGCAGTTCCAAATAGTCTTGCAGGCCCAGCTCGGCGGTGAGCGGGCCGTGCCGAAACTGGGTGTGGCTGGTGGCGTTGTACCGCACCAGGTCGGTGAATGGTTTTTGCGATACCCATTGCAACGTAGGCGTGAGGGTCAGCACATGTCCGGGAATGACCGGGGCCTGCGGCGTGGCGTCCAACACCATCACCCAGGGCTGCTGGCTGGGTTCCAGTGTCACCTCATAACGGATCGCGGGAGCTGCGACCTGCAGATCGTGGCCGAGTTGCAGCGGGCTGGGAAACAGGGAGCGGGGGCCGCGCCAGGTGCTGCCGTCAAAGCGGCTGAGCACTGGGCCTCGAAAGTACATGTCGCTGGTTGAGGGGGGGGCGCCTTCAAACCGCACGCGCAGCGCAATGCGCGTGTCCTGGGCCAGGCTGGCGATGTTCCCCACTTGCATCTGGCCTGACAGGCCGGTGCGACCTGTCATGGCATCACTCGGGACACCCCATAGCGGTGCCATGCGCGGGAACAGCGCAAACAGCACCAGCATGATGGGTGCCCCCAGCAGTGCCATGCCACCCGCCACGCGGGCTGCTTGCCAGAGCGGGGGTTTGCCGTTGGGCATGTGGGTGTTCACCAGCGCGGTCAGCAGGCCCCAAAGCGCCAGCAATATGCCCAGCGCGGTGAGCAGGCTTTGCGAATAGAAGAAGTGCGTGAGCAGAGTGAACAGCGCCAGAAAAAACACCACAAACGCGTCGCGCCGGGCACGCAGCTCCAACGTTTTGAGGGCCAGCAGCACCACGATGAGCGTTACCCCTGCGTCTCGCCCAAAAATGGTGCGATGTGTGAGCAGGGTGGCACCGATGGTGAGCGCCAGCAAGCCGAGGCGCCACCACCGTGAGGGCAGTGGCTGACCCTGCCACGACAGTGCCCCGCGCCACACCAGCACGGTGGCGGTGAGTGCGGTGCACCACAGGGGCAAGTGTTCGGCCTGCAACACCACAACCCAGCCGATGAGGGTCAGCAGGAAAAGGGTGTCTCGGGCATCGCGTGGGAGCGCGGCCAGGCGTTTTCGCAGGCCAGCGCGCCATGGAGTGGTTGCAGCGGTGTTCAGCACAGGGCCAAGGCCTCCAGGCATTGCAAGCGGTGGGCGCCGCCTTGGCCCGGCGGGAATTCCCGCCCCGGCAGCCGCAGGCCATAGATCTGGCCCAGTCGCTCAGCTTGCAGCAACCAGGCCGTGAGCCGAGAGGCGCGCAATTCGGTGTCTGCGGTGCCGGTGTGCACCCAGTCGAGCCACAACTCATGGGTGTGTTGCGCGCTGGCTTGGTCGCGACTGACGAGGTCGTTTGAGCCACGGGCCACGGCCTGGGCCACGCGTTTCCAGACCACGGACTTGAGGGGGTCGCCACGGCGGTAAACCCTCACACCGTCGAACTCGCCATTGGGGGCCGATGGCGCGGTGGCCGCCGTGCCTGCTTTGGGGGTGCCAGGAGGCAAGGGAGGCGGTGTGGTTTCGGGCGAGGGGTACACCAACAAGGTGGCAGCAGGCCGCCACACCGTCCACACCCTGAAGGTGCCCAGAGGAAACCGGGTTTCAGCGCTGAGGGCGGGCAGGCCGTGCCGCCCGCGCCCGGGCGGCACCCAACCCACGGTGGAAGTGGCGCTGCCCAGGGGGGGGACATCCACATGCGCCCAGTCAGCCTGTCCGCTGACGGCCACTCCAACGCCGTAGCGGGTGCCCGCTTGCGCGCTGCTCAGCGTGATGTGCAGTTGTGCTGCTGTACCAGCGAAACACGGTGCGGGCGGGGCCAGGTGCAAGGTAAGGCCGCGCAGCGTGCCGTGGCAGACGTGCATGCCCACCACCGCGCTGCCCGCCAACAAAAACGTGAGCAGGTAGCCCAGGTTGAGTTGGTAATTGATGCTGCCCACCAGCATCACCAGCAGGGTGAGCGCCAGCATCCAGCCAGGCCGGGTGGGCAGGATGTAGACGTTGCGCTGGGTCAGCAGCAGACTGTCGGTGGCTGGCAGGCGTGCCGTCAGCCAAGCGTTGAAGCGCTGCTTGAGTGAACGCATGGGGGTGCTTGTGTTTGGTCGCTTCAGGGAAGCGGAGTGGCGGCGAGCATGGCCCGCACCTGCTCCACGGCACCCCGGCCCGCGTTGTGCAGCGGGCTCAGTCGGTGGGCGACGGTCTGGGGCAATACGTCGGCGATGTCGTCTGGCGCCACATAGCCTCGCCCGGCCAGAAAGGCCTGTGCCTTGGCGGCGCGCACCACCGCAATGGCGGCGCGGGGGCTGAGGCCTTGCACAAACCAGCGGCCGTCACGGGTGGCAGCCACCAGGTCTTGAAGGTAGTCCAGCACGGGTTCTGCCAGGTGAATGGCGTTCACCTCGGCTTGCAGGGTGGCCAGTTGTGCGGGTGTGATCACAGAGGGCAGTGTGTCGAGCAACTGGCGACGGTCCTGGCCGTGCAGCAGGGCCCGCTCTGCGCTGCGATCGGGGTAGCCCAGGCTCAGGCGCATGTGGAAGCGGTCGAGTTGCGACTCGGGCAGCGCATAGGTGCCCAATTGGTCTTGAGGGTTTTGTGTGGCGATCACAAAAAAGGGCTGGGGCAGCGGTCGGGTGGCTCCTTCGACGGTCACCTGGCGTTCTTCCATGGCCTCCAGCAGCGCGCTCTGGGTGCGGGGGCTGGCACGGTTGATTTCGTCGGCCAGCAGTACCTGGGCAAACACGGGGCCAGGGTGGAACACAAACGACTCGGAGCCACGCTCGTATACCGAAATCCCGCTGAGGTCGGAGGGCATCAGGTCGGCGGTGAACTGCACGCGCGAAAACTGCAGCCCAAAGGACCGTGCCAGCGCATGGGCCAAGGTGGTTTTGCCCACACCGGGCACGTCTTCTATCAGCAAATGTCCCCCGGCCAGCAGGCAGGCCACGGCATCGTGCACCTGCGTCTGCTTGCCGACCAGCACCGTGTTAAGCTGGTTCAAGAGCCGTTGCACGGCGTCATTTGGGCTGGCTTGTGGGGCTGTTGGTGCTTGCATTACCGTAATTTCCCCCATGACCGAGATCACGCCTGAACTCATCCACACGCGCGACGAGCGCGGCGTACACACCCTCACGCTGAACAACCCGCGAGCCTTCAATGTGCTGGGCGAATCCATGCTGGCAGCGCTGCAAGCCGCCTTGGCGGAGGTGGCACAGGACGGTGGCGCCCGCGCCGTGGTGCTGGCGGCCCACGGCAAGGCATTCTGTGCCGGCCACAACCTGAAAGAAATGCTGGCCACACCAGAGCTGGGTTACTACCAGCAGTTGTTTGCACAGTGCAGCAAGGTCATGCTGGCCATCCAAGCCCTGCCGGTGCCGGTGATTGCGCGGGTTCAGGGGCTGGCCACGGCGGCAGGCTGCCAGTTGGTGGCGCAGTGTGATTTGGCGGTGGCCGCCGACACGGCCACATTTGGCGTGAATGGCATTGATGTGGGCCTGTTCTGTGCCACGCCCAGCGTGCCGTTGTCGCGCAACATACCGCAAAAACTGGCCATGGAAATGCTGCTCACGGGGGAGTTCATCACTGCAC
>JAIFMP010000074.1 GCA_020048405.1 Hydrogenophaga sp. | reverse complement strand
CCACCGGCGCGCTCAGCGCCAAAACCCACATGGGCCCGCAAAGCGTGGACCGCCAGGTGGACAGCGTGTGCCCGTTTTGCGGCGTGGGCTGCCAGCTCACCTACAACGTGCGCGACGCCAAGCCAGCCACGGCTGAAACCCCTGCAGTGCCCGAACACATCGTCAGCGTCAACGGCCGCAACGGCCCGGCCAACGCAGGCCGCCTGTGTGTGAAAGGCCGCTTCGGCTTTGACTACGCCCACCACCCCGACCGCCTGACCGCGCCGCTGATCCGGCGCGAAGGCGTGGGCAAAGACCCAGCGCACATCGGTGGGGCTCAGAATTGGCGTGACGTGTTCCGCGAAGCCACGTGGGACGAAGCGCTGGACCTGGCCGCAGGCATGCTGAAAACCCTGCGCACCCGGCACGGCCCCAAGTCCCTCGCGGGCTTCGGCTCGGCCAAAGGCAGCAACGAAGAGGCCTATTTGTTCCAAAAGCTCGTGCGCGTGGGCTTTGGCAGCAACAACGTGGACCACTGCACCCGCCTGTGTCATGCGTCCAGCGTGGCAGCTTTGCTAGAGGGCGTGGGCTCGGGCGCGGTCAGCAACCCGGTGAGCGACGTGGAGCAGTCAGACCTCATCATCGTCATCGGCTCCAACCCCACGGCCAACCACCCCGTGGCCGCCACCTGGATGAAAAACGCCGCCCAGCGTGGCACCCGCATCGTCATGGCCGACCCGCGCCGCACCGATTTGGCCGCCCACGCCTGGCGCACCCTCACGTTCCAGCCCGACACCGACGTGGTGTTGCTGAACGCACTGCTGCACACCGTGTTTGAAGAAGGCCTGGTGGACGAGGCCTATGTGGCCCAACACGTGGACAACCTGGCCGCCATCCGCGCCGGTGTGGCCGCGTTCAGCCCCGAGGCCGTGGCGGCGGTGTGCGGCATACCCGCGCCCACCATCCGCGAGGTGGCCCGTGCCTACGCCAGCGCCAACGCCGCCATGATTTTGTGGGGCATGGGCGTGAGCCAGCACACCCACGGCACCGACAACGTGCGTTGCCTGATTGCGCTGGCCACCGTCACCGGCCAGATCGGCCGCCCCGGCACCGGCCTGCATCCCCTGCGCGGCCAGAACAACGTTCAAGGCGCCAGCGACGCGGGCCTGATCCCCATGATGTACCCCAACTATCAGCGCGTGACCGACACCGCCGCACACGACTGGTTCGAGGGGTTCTGGGGCACCCAGCTGGACAGGAACCCCGGCTACACCGTGGTCGAAATCATGCACAAGGCGTTGGCACCCGACAGCGACTCGCACAAGGTGCGTGGCATGTACATCATGGGTGAGAACCCCGCCATGAGCGACCCCGACCTGAACCACGCCCGCCACGCCCTGGCCAGCCTGGAACACCTGGTGGTGCAAGACATCTTCCTGACCGAAACCGCCTGGCTGGCCGACGTGGTGCTGCCCGCCAGCGCCTGGCCCGAAAAGTGGGGCACAGTCAGCAACACCGACCGCACCGTGCAATTGGGCCGCCAGGCCTTGCCACCGCCCGGCGATGCTCGGGCCGACCTCTGGATCATTCAGCAACTGGCCCAGCGCCTGGGCCGCGCCGATGGCCAGCCCATGGGCTGGACCTACGAAGAAACCCAGAACAACGGTGCCTGGAGGCGGTGTTTGAAGAAATGCGACAGGCCATGCACACCGCCATTGGCGGCATCACCTGGGACAGGCTGCAGCAAGAAGGCAGCGTGACCTACCCCTGCCTGAGTGCCGACGACCCGGGCCAGCCCGTGGTGTTCACCGACCACTTTCCTACCGCCAATGGGCGCGCACAACTGGTCCCCACCGCATTTGTGGCCGCCGCAGAGGTGCCCGATGCCGAGTACCCCATGGTGCTCATCACCGGGCGGCAACTGGAACATTGGCACACCGGCAGCATGACTCGCCGTGCGGGCGTGCTGCACGCGCTGGAGCCTGCGGCCACTGCATCCCTGAACGGCACCGAGCTGACCCGGTTGGGTCTGCAGCCCGGTGACCCGGTGCGCATTGCCACACGCCGCGGCAGCGTGACCTTGGCCACACGGCGCGACGACGGCACACCCACCGGCACGGTCTTTGTGCCCTTTGCCTACGTAGAAGCGGCGGCCAACCTGCTGACGCACGCAGCGCTGGACCCGTTTGGCAAGATCCCGGAGTTCAAGTACTGCGCTGCCAGAGTGGAGGCGGCGGCTCAGTAAAACGGTGGGGTTTTCATGTTGCCGTCAGTCGTTCGACCGCATGCTGCAATGCCGCTACTGCCGCATCAGGGTGCTGGTCAAACTGCGCGCGCAATACTGCGCCGTCCAGCGCCAGACCCAGTACCTGGGCATCTTCGGCACGATTCGGGCCGGGGGCCAGCAGTGCGCCAATGCGCTCAACCATCTCATGTTTGTGCTGGCGCGATACCGCCACCACTTCGGGCAAGGCCTGGGCCATTTCGCCCACGCTGTTGATGAACGCGCAGCCCCGGTAACCAGGGTCGCTGGCCCATTCGCGAAACGCAGGCACGAGCGCGGCGACGGTGTTGCCGTGGCGCATCAGTGCATCGTCAAACCAGGCCATCCACAGAGCGTGCCGGTGCGCCAGAAAAGCCAATATCAAGTCGTTTTTGCTGGGGAAGTGACGATAGAAGGTCACTTTTGTCACGCCGGACTCGGCAATGACCCGGTCCACCCCGGTGGCGCGAATGCCATCCCGGTAGAACAGGTCATGCGCCGTCAGCAGGATGCGCTGGCGTGCGGCGGAAGACGGCGGGGAGACCTCCGGCAATGGCGGCTTGGCAGGGGACATCTGCTCATTGTAGACAGACCGTTCTACGGTGTGTAAACTGGCATGTAGACAGGTTTGTCTACATCTGGAGTGACTCATGACCCCCAAACCCCCGCTGCCCCCATTCACCTCCGCGACCGCAGCCCAGAAGGTGCGCATGGCCGAAGACGCCTGGAACTCGCGCGATCCTGAGCGCGTATCGCAGGTCTACACCGAAGACACCCGGTGGCGCAACCGCGCCGAATTCCCGGTAGGACGCGACGAAGTGCGTCAATTCCTGGCACGCAAATGGGCCAAAGAGTTGGACTACCGCCTCATCAAGGAGCTGTGGGCGTGCGCCGGCAACCGCATTGCCGTGCGTTTTGCCTATGAATGGCACGATGACTCGGGGCACTGGTACCGCTCGTATGGCAACGAGAACTGGGAATTCACCCCGGAGGGCTACATGGCCCGGCGTTTTGCCAGCATCAACGACATGCCCATTGCCGAGGCCGACCGCCTGTTCCACTGGCCGCTGGGACGGCGCCCGGATGACCACCCCGGTTTGAGCGAACTGGGGTTGTGACCCGCATCTGTTGACGCCTGCTACGCCCCGCCCGATGAGGTCGTGTGGCTGTGCCTCAGGGCGCGTTGGCGCGTTCCGCCCGCTCCCGCGCCATCTGCTCTTCCAGCTGCTGACGACCCTGTTTGGCCACCGCAATCAGTTTGGAGCGGTCTTTGTGGTGGGGGTACATGTCTTCCAGCAACTGGGTGTTGTGTTGCTTGAAGCGCTGGGCAATGGCCTGGGTTTCCTCGACAGTCAGCCCCAGAGGCTGCTTTCGAACAGTTCGCGGTCCAGCTCGGTCACGCCCCGGTCGCGCAGGGCGTTCCAGTGGGTCACATCGCGGGCGCGGGCCACCAGCTTCAGGTGCGGAAAATGCTCGCGTGCCAGGTCCACCACGGCCAGTGACTGCTCCACATCGTCCACGGCCACCACCAGCACCTTTGCGGTGGCAGCCCCGGCGGTGCGCAGCAGGTCCAGTCGCGACGCGTCGCCGTAAAACACCTGGTAGCCAAACGCGCGGGCGGTTTCCACCATGCCAGCGTCGTGTTCCAGCACGGTGGCCGGCAGGCCCTGGGCGCTGAGCATGCGCGCCACGATCTGCCCATAGCGGCCAAAGCCCGCGATGATGGTGGGGGCCGACTGAGGTTCGGCCAACTCTTCCAGCGTGGTGGTTTCGCAGTTGGCAAAACGCGGCAGCAGCCAGCGGCTGATGGCGGCCAGCAGCAGCGGACTCAGCAACATGGACAGCGCCACCGCACCCACCAGCAGCGAGGCGGTTTCTGCCTCAATGGCCTTGGCCCCGGCGGCGGCTTGGAACACCACAAACGCAAACTCGCCGCCCTGGGCCAGCAACAGCACCAGCACAGGCCGCTCGGCCAGCGGAATGCCCATGGCCCGTGCCAGCAGCCAGATGACCACGCCCTTGATGGCCAGAAAACCCAGTACCACGGCCAGCATGAGCCATGGCTGCGCCATCAGCACACCGAAGTAAAAACAGGCCCAGCAGCAGGCCCTTGAAGGGCTCGATGTCGGTTTCCAGCTCGTGACGGTATTCACTGTCGGCCAGCAGCACCCCGGCCAGAAAGGCCCCCAGCGCCATCGACAGGCCCACCACCTGCATCAGCGCGGCCACGGCCACCACCAGCAACAGGGCGGCGGCCGTGAAGATTTCGGGCGTGCCACTTTTGGCCACGGCGCGCAGCAGGGGCCGCAACAGCGTGCGCCCACCCAGCACCACAGCAGCAATCACGCCAATGATCTTGATAGCTTCAAATGCTTTATCAGCAAGCGGTAGAGGCACATTTTGTGATGAATCGGCGGCCAGCAAGGGCAGCAACGCCAAGATAGGGATCGCCGCCACGTCCTGGAACAGCAGGATGGAAAAGCCCGCTTGCCCACCCGCCGTGCCCAGCAGGTTGCGCTCTTGCATGACCTGCAGCGCAATGGCGGTGGACGACAGCGCCAAGCCCAGCGCAGCCACCACCGCCAAAGTGGGTGGCACGCCCGCCAGCACCGAAGCCCCGGTGAGCACTGCGGCACAGCCCAGCACCTGCGCGCTGCCCCAGCCGAAGATGGGTCGGCGCAGCGTCCACAGGCGGCGGGGCTCCAGCTCCAGCCCCACCAGAAACAGCATCAGCACCACGCCAAACTCGGCAAAGTGCAGGATGTGTTCCACCTCGGTCACCAGCTTCAGGGCCAGGTAGCCCAGGATGGCCCCCAGCCCGGCGGCACGCGCCAGGGGCACGGCCACCACGGCGGCGCTGAGGTACACCAGGCTGCTGGTCAGCCAGTCGGGCAGGGGGTGCATGGCAGGCGCTCGGTGAGGAGAGAGCCTGGTTTCAGATGCCGAAGGGCCGCACGCCAATCAGCACGCCATGCGCCCAGAAGGCAAATACCGCCCAGGCGACCACACCGATGCCCACGGTGGTCAGGGTGTTGGATGTGGTGCTGTGCGCTGGCCAGCCCGAGACCAGGGCTTCTTCGTCCCGGCGGCGGGCGGCCTTGAAACTCAGCACTGCCCACACCAGAAAGCTGCCGAACAGCAGCACATCGGCCAGCGTGCCGTTGCTCAGCAGGTGGGCCAGCGCCCACACCTTGACGCTCAGCACCATCGGGTGGCGGAGTTTGGATTTGATGCGGTTGCGCGGCACATACGCAGCAGCCAGCAGCACAAACGCCACCAGCGTCAGCAGCGATGCGGCATGAGCCATGCCTTTGGGGGGCACCCACAGCACCACAGGCTCGGCCCGCGCCAGGCCGTAGCCCCAGACGATGAGCGCCAGCCCCACGGCAGACACCAGCGAGTAGGCACCTTTCCAGCCGTTCAGGCCCATGGCGTCGATGCGGCGTTGCCGCCAGTCTTCGGCCACGATGCGAACGGAGTGGATGCCCAGAAACAACAAGAGGCCAATGAGGAGTACAGAAACTGACATGTGAACGGTGAAGTGGTGAGACAGTTACCCCATTATGCGAACTTGGTTTGGCTGGAGCTTCCAAGCCAAAATCTGACATTAAAAACAAAACAAGTGATAGTTTTGACGGCTTCGATGCTGGGCGCTGCATGTGCAGCGATCAGCGATGAACGCCACTTCTTTTTCAATGCCCAGTGTGCTGGTGTTGGACGACGAACCCATCAACCTCGACGCTTTGCCCCGCTTCATGAACCAACCCACGGCGGGTTGAGCGCGGCTTCAGGTCGGCTTCAGACTTTTTCTTCGTTGAAGAAGGCCAGCATCTCGCGCGCTACCGTGCTGGAACCCGCCAGATCGTTGGACTCCAGCCCAAACCTGAACCAGGGCGTAAACCGCGGGAGGTGCCTGGCGTCTTCTTCGCTCATGTGGCGGAACCCCATGCTCCAGTTGTTGAACTGGCGCTGAGAGATTTCTTCTCTGGACAGCAACAACGCGTCGTGGTGCCGCTTGTCATGGCAGATGCGCGCATAGGTCTTTTCAACCGCGTCTTCTTCCCCTTCCAGCACTTGCAGAAACCGTCCATTGGCATACAGCAGCATGCCCGTCACACCGCTCGCCGTGTTGCGCCGCACGCATGACGACAAGATGGGGCCCAGCGATGTTTCGTCTGGGCCCACCAGGTGGCTCATGTAGATGAGTTGAATCAGTTTCATGGCGCTTGCTGCCTCGGGCAGGAATCACGGTCACGCTTTTTTGAGGAACTCCGCCTTCAGCATAAACGCGCCCTGGTCGGTTTTGCAATCCACTTCGTGGTCGCCAGCACCGTCGGGCAGTCGGATACTTTTGACCTTGGTGCCTTTCTTCAGCACGGTGGACGAGCCCTTGACCTTCAGGTCTTTGATGAGAATGACCGAATCGCCGGTGGCCAGCACGTTGCCGTTGCAGTCGCGCACCACCCCATCGTCTGCGGCATCAGCTTCGTCAGCCTCGGCTGTCATGGGCCATTCGTGGGTGCAATCAGGGCAGACCCAGTTGCTGCCGTCGGGGTAGGTATTTTCAAGCCCGCAAACGGGGCATGCGGGCGCGGTGCTTGTGCTCATCCTTCAAGTGTAAGCCGCACATTTGCAGGCCCCTTTTGTCTGCGCTGTGTGCGTCAGGCGGTGCCGATGTTTTCCGATTCCACCACCCGTTCACCCGGGGTGCCTTGCAGCGCCGCTTGCAGCAGGGTGTAGGCAATGGCGCTGGCGGGCACCGGGCGATAGCGTCGGGGCACCAGCGGCCCCAGCAGGTGTGAGACCCACAGCCCCACGCGTTCGCCGGGCCGGTTGTCGGTGCGTTGCGCGTCGATCAGCGAGGGCCGCACCACGGTGTAGCTGTCAAAGCCCAGCTGGCGCAGGCCTTCTTCGGCCTGGTGCTTGGTGCGCAAGTAGAAGTTGCCTGTGGCGCTGGCACCCAGCGACGAGTTCAGCGCCATGCTGCGTGCACCCAGACGCCGGGCCTCACGAGCCAAGGCCACGGGCAGGTCGCGGTCCACTGAAGCAAAAGCCGCTTGCGAACCGGCCTGCTTGATGGTGGTGCCCAGTGCGCACACCACCGCATCCACCGGCTTACCCCCCAAAGCCTGTTCGGCGTGTGCGAAGTCGGTCACGGGGTTGACCAGTTTGGGGTGTGCTGCCAGCGCCCGCCGTGTGGGGGCCACCACTTGCTGCACCTGTGGGTGTTGCAACGCCAGCCGCAGCACTTCGCTGCCGACAGCGCCTGTGGCACCCAGCAGGAGTAGCCGGATGGAAGGGGTGGGTTCAGCGTCAGTGGCAATGGGCATGGCAGGCGATGGTTGGGCATACATCCCCCTAAACATGGGGGCATACAAGTGGAAAAGCCAAGGTGGTCGAAAGCGGTGCCAAACTGGGGGGACGCAAAAGCGTGCATGTTTTGTCTGGCGACGGCATACCTTAGTCTCAATTTGCTCTCCACACCATGAACCTTCAACCCACACACCCTCGTGCCTTCGGGCCTCTGCTGTCTGCCGCAGCGCTCTACCTGGCCAGCTGTCAGGCCTTCGCGCAGGCACCGGCCGGTCAGCCCTTGTGGGAAATTGGCGGCTTTGCGCTGGGTGCGTCGCAGCAGGCGTATCCGGGTTCCGACCAGCGCGTGAACCGCGCCGTGGCGTTGCCCTACTTTGTGTACAGGGGCGAGTTTTTGAGGGCCGACCGCGGCACTGTGGGGCTTCGTGCCCTCAAAACGCCCACATTCGAGGTGGACGTGGGGTTTGCAGGTTCATTCGGTTCGAGCAGCGACAGCATTGATGCCCGCAAAGGCATGCGCGACCTGGGTACGTTGATCGAACTGGGCCCTCGACTGAAATGGAACCTGGGTGCCGCCCCTGGCGGAGGCACCTGGCGCGCCGAGTTTCCATTGCGCGCCGTGTTCGACATCAGCGACGGCGCAGCGCACCGGGGAGTGTCGTTCGAGCCCGAGCTGGTGTATGAGCGCCGCACCCAGGGCGGCTGGCGGTACAACGCCAGCATTGGTGCCATCGTGGCCGACAGCAAGCTGGCCAGCACTTTCTACCAAGTGTCGGCTGCCGAGGCCACACTTGCCCGCCCAGCCTATTCGGCCCAGGCCGGTCTGGTGGGGTGGCGGCTGGGTACCTCGTTCTCGCGCAGACTGGCGCCTGTTTGGCTTTGCGCGCATCGACACGGTGGCAGGCGGGGCCAACAAAAACAGCCCGCTGGTGCGACAGACCACGGGCGCCACGGTGGGGCTGGGCGTGTCCTACACGTGGATGCGTTCCAGCGAACGCGCCCGCGACTGACCACCACACTCAACGCAACGGCCGCAACAGCTCTCGCAGCCCATTGTGGTCAATGGTCTGCATCAGGGCCAGCAAGCGGCCCAGTTCACCTTTTGGAAAGCCCTCGCGGGCAAACCAGTTCAGGTAGTTGCCGGGCAGGTCGGCCAGCATGCGCCCTGCGTGTTTGCCGTAGGGCATGGGTGTACTCACCAGCTTGAGCAGCATGGCCGGGTCCAGCCCGTCGGGGGAATTCATGGCCAGTGCGTTGGTGGGGGACTTCAAACCACCTTGCGGGGCTCGAACCGTGCGCCGTAGGCGCAATAACCCGTGCGCGGGCTTTTTTGCTGCGGGTGTTGGCGGCAGGTGTCGGGCCTTTGCTCGTACACGGTGCAGCGGCGGGTTTTGCTGTCCAGCCAGGTGCAGTCGCCATCGGCCCGGCGGGCCATGGTGAACAGCTCGGCCTTGCTGTTGTAGCGGTCAATCAGCTTGGCTTTTTGCAGCCGCTTGGCGATGCGGGCGGGGTCTTCGTTCTCGGCCTCGAAGGCATCGACCAGCCCCAGGCGCACCAGATCACGCAACCTGATTTCCAGCGGCATGGTGCAGCAGTTGGCCTGGCAGCTGTCGCACATGCCGGGGCGGTAGCGGGTCCAGGTTTCAACCCGGTCAACGTCGACAATTTGGATGGAGGAGCGCATACACGCATTGTGCTTGTGACTCCCACGTCATTACCTGCCGCGTACCATCTTGTCCGTCCAATCAATTCAGGACGGATCATGACCTCAGCACCATCCACCTCGCCCACCCCGTTGCACATCGATTTCGTGTCGGACGTGGCCTGCCCCTGGTGTGCCGTGGGCCTGTGGGCTCTGGAGCGTGCATTGGGGCAATTGCAGGGGCAGGTCACGGCCACCATCCACCCGCAACCGTTCGAGCTGAACCCCCGCATGGGGCCAGAGGGCGAAGACATCACCGAACACCTGGGCCGCAAGTACGGCAGCACGCCCGAGCAGCAGGCGCAGATCCGCGAGACCATTCGCCAGCGTGGTGCACAGGAGGGCTTTGTGTTCAGGGCCGAAGGGCGTGGGCGCATCTGGAATACGTTTGACGCTCACCGCCTGCTGCACTGGGCCAGCGTGGAAGGTGCGCCAGGCGACGCATTGGCGCTGAAAAAAGCCCTGCTCACGTCGACCAGGGCCGTGCAGAGAACCCGTCTGACCCTGCTGTGTTGCTGGCAATGGTGCAGGCCCTGGGGTCTGCCGCCCTGCCTGTGGAACGCGCCCGCGCCGTGTTGACCTCGGGCGAATTTGCGCAAGACGTGCGCGAGCAGCAGGCCCATTTTCAGGGGCTGGGCATCAGTTCGGTGCCCGCCGTCATCGTCAACCACCGGCACCTGATTTCCGGTGCCCAACCGGCCGAGGTGTTCGCCCAGGCCTTGCAACAGATTGCCAAGGAGGCACCATGAATTTGCCGCCCGTGATGGCAACGTTCGAACCTTGCGCGGACCCGAAATTCCAGAGCGATGTGCCCTCTGTGTTGCCGCTGACGGGCATGCCAAAGACGTTGCCCTGCAACATGAACACCGCAAACATCGGAATGAGCCACAGGATGGCATCCATGGCCAACCGCGCATGGACCGACGCACCCAGCTCATATGGCCCCATGGCCCACGGCACCACCACGCTCAAGGTCATCATGGCTGCACCAATCGCCAGGCCACCCGCCAGCTTGCCCGCCGGGTTGGCACCCCTCAGGCCTACGGACGAAAAAGCCCGCCCCTCTTTCAGCCGCAGCCACAGGGCCAGCAGCAACACAATCATTCCGAAGCCGGGGATGTTTTGATGTCCATACCAAGCCCTCTTTGTGGCAAGAGCAAAGCGTAGCAACTTTGGAAGACATCGTTAATTCGCATCTACCTGCAGCGCACTGATGTCAATGTGCACCAGCAGCGGAAGCGGCAGCACTGTGTGCCATGGGCCCATGCGTGGTGTGACGCGGCGGCGGGTGTAAAGGCGCAGGCCTGCCACGTCGGTGCTGGCCAGCACGCGGTTGGCGGCGGTGGCCCAGCGGCCAATCACATCGGCTGTGTAGTCGTGCTGCGTCAGGTGCAGCGCCTCGTCCAGGTGGAACACCTGCCGGGCTGAATGGGTGGGCACGCTGCCATCAAACTCGGCCACCAGCCCTGGCCCCGCACAGCCGTCGGCCACTGTGGGCAGCGACACGCGCACCCCTGGTTCGGCCAGCACAAACGGGAACGACAGGTAGTTCCACAGCGCATAGCCACCAAAGTACAGCATGTCCAGCTTGTCCCAGAGCAGGCGTTTGCTCAGGCGGCTGAACTGCGCGCGCGGGTGCTGCCGATCAGCCAGCAGGCGTCCATCGGCCGCGCAGTGAGCCACGTGCTCGGGCGTCCACACGCCCAGGCCTCCTGGCTCGCCATAGTGGCGCAGTTCCACCCGCCGCTGGTGCGGCCACAGGCGCACGTTCAACCCCACCAGCGCCGAACCCTGCCCATGGCTGCTGAACGCCAGGCCTGACGACGACAGCGCAAAGTCAATCGTCTCCACCGCCCGCCAGCGGGCCAGGCCGCCGTGGGCGTCACACACTTGGGTCAACAGGTTGTCAGCGTTCATGGGGTGAATGATGCCTTTTGGCGTCATTCCTTCACAAACAGCCTTGCTCCCACCGCATCGGCCCTGTCCACCGCGTCCAGCGTGAACTGCGCCAGGCTGGCGCGGCCCACTTGGCTCAGCAGGCCCAGTTTCAGGTCCGTGGCGGCCTGCACGGGGCGAACGGTGGTGGCATTGGTCAGCCGGGGCGGCTTGATCAGTGTCCAGCGCAGGCCGCTGTTCATGACCACCTGTTCTTGTGCTTCGCGGTCTGCCATCACGGCGGGTTGCTGACGGTGTACCAACGCCGTCAGGCATGCAAATGGCAGCGAACGCTGGCCCGGTCCAATCATGCCTCCCGTCTGGCACAACAACCGTGTGATGCCTGCCTGCTGCATGCCGGCCACCACCCTGGCAGTGGCGGCTGCGCAGAACACATCGGTGTAGGGTGCGCGAGGGCCGAATACGCAGCACACCGCATCAGCCCCTTCCAGCGTCTGGAGGACGGCGTCGTCATCGGTCAGCTCGCCGGTTACCCGTACCAAGTGGCCGGGCACGGCAGCCTGGTTGTCGCCGGCCAGCGACCCGTGGGTGCGCAACAGTCCACGTACGGTCCAGCCACGAGCCAGTGCCGCTGCCAGCAGGGCTCGTCCGGTGGCGCCCGATAGCCCAAAAACGGCCAGGGTGTGGGAAGGTGGGTTCATGGTGTGCGTCGTCTCGTGGCCGTGGCATGGTCCACCAGGAGCTTGCGTCCCCGTGCCTGTACGGCGGGCGAGCCGGTTTCCATCATTGCCACGATACGTGCATGGGCCTCTGGCATCAGATGCGGGTGGACAACGGCCAAGTCGGCAAGTGCCTGCATGGCTGCAGTTTGCACGATGCGGCTGCTGTCTTGCGTGAAACCCAGCAGGATGTGCCAGACCTGATCCAGTTCGGTTGCCGACAGAGGCAGCCGCACCAGCATGGACGCGACGTGCCAGCGGACCTCCGGCTGCGTCATGGCGGCCAGCGGTCCCAGTAGCGCCTGCCGGTGTGCAAGCAACAGGTCAGGCTGCACGGCCGATGCTTTCTCGGCAGCATCGGCACAGCGCATGCGGACCACCGGGTCCGTACCGGTCATGCCTAGCATCAGCACTGCCATGGCGTCAGGCTGCGCCAATGCGATGGCGGCCGCCCGGTTGGCCTGGCCGATGGAGCGCCTGTCACCGCCGGTCAGCATGGACAGCAGGCCGGTCAGGGGTATCGGGGCATCGCAGTCAGGGTACATGGTCGTTGCAGTGGTGCCGAATTCTCGGCCATGATCACCGTCATGACCAACACCGTCATCCAACATCTTCGCATCACCGGTCTCGTACAGGGCGTGGGCTACCGCTGGCACATGGCGCGCCAGGCTCGCGCACTGGGTCTGACCGGTTGGGTACGCAACCGGCTTGATGGCAGTGTGGAAGCCCAAGTCTGCGGACACCCGGATGCCGTGCAGGCGCTGGTGGACGGAGTGGTGGTCAGTCCCGTTGATGCGGCAGAAGTCGGGCACGGATTCGAGCAGCGTGAAACGGCCTGAGTGGCCAAACGCCCGGCATCGCAAGACAATGCCCTCCTGTTCACTCCGACTGCCACAGGAGATCGCGCATGCAACCGTCCTTGACCAATTCGCCAGACACTGCGTGGAAAGACAAGCGCTGGCAATGGCTGTGGAGCCCCGCGCCGCCGGTGGTGTTCGGCGCATCGTTGCTGGCATTTGCGGCCAGTGGCCAGTGGCTGTGGCTGCTGTATGCGCCCGTGTTCATCCACCTGCTGATGCCCCTGCTGGACACCCTGCTGGGTGAAGACTTCAGCAATCCACCCGAATCCGCCGTGGCGCAGTTGGAGAAAGAC
>JAIFMP010000170.1 GCA_020048405.1 Hydrogenophaga sp. | reverse complement strand
GCGATTCCGGCGTAGACGCCCTTCTGGATGACGTCGCTGCCAAGGTCGGCGCCGACACTGCGCTCTTCAATGACGGTCAGTTTGGCGGGCACCCCACCACACAGTACCTGGCACAAGGCGCGTGCATGGCGCTGGAAGACGCCGTGACGCTGGGCGAAGCGCTGCGCGTCACCCAGACCACCACCGGGCACGACTGGGACAAGGCGCTTGACCTGTACCAGCGCAGCCGCGTGGCGCGCACCGCCCGCATCGTGCTCTCGGCCCGCGAAATGGGCCGCCTGTACCACGCCAAGGGTGTGGAACGCCTCGTACGCAACGACCTGTGGCGCGGCCGCAGCCCCGAGCGCTTTTACGACGCGGTGGAATGGCTCTACGGCTGGAACGTGAACAACTGCCTGGCAGCACACTGAAATATCAAGAAAATCAGCCTCTACCGCTTTTCTGTATTGCACCGACAGCTATACAAATCAACACACCCACAGGACCCACCATGAACGAACTAGGCCGCCTTGAAGACCTGCCCCAGAGCTAACCTGGTGCCCCTGTGGCCCAGCCTGCGCGGCGTGTTGCCACCGAATGTGCCCACCCGCAAAACCGCGCCCACCCACTGGCCCTACGCCAGCCTGAAACCCCTGCTGCTGCAAGCTGGTGAACTCACCCCCATCGAAAAAGCCGAGCGCCGCGTGCTGGTGCTGGCCAACCCCGGCCACGGCCTGGAAAAAATGCAGGCCAGCGCAGCCATGTACCTGGGCATGCAGTTGCTGCTGCCCGGCGAGTGGGCGCCCAGCCACCGCCACACACCCAATGCCGTGCGCATGATCGTCGAGGGTGAAGGGGCCTACACCACCGTCAACGGCGAGAAGTGCCCCATGGCGCGCGGTGACCTCATCCTCACGCCCACCGGCCTGTGGCACGAACACGGCCACGACGGCACCGAGCCCGTGGTGTGGCTGGACGTGCTGGACTTGCCGCTGGTGTACTACATGGAGGCCAGCTACCACATCAACGGCGCACGCCAAGACGTGAAGCCCGGCCGCGGCGACCGCGCCTGGAGCCGTGCCGGTGTGGTGCCGACACCCATCTTCACCCGCAGCCACAAAACCTACCCCCTGCTACGCTACCCGTGGGTGGACACCCGCGCCGCCTTGGTGGGCCTGGCCGAAGACCAGCCCGAGCTGGAATGTTTACAAGTCACCTACGTCAACCCCGAAACCGGCGACGACGCCGAGAACATCCTGGGCTTCTACGCGCTGATGCTGCGCCCAGGCCAGACCCTGCGCCTGCCTGCGCGTTCACCCGCGTGTGTGTTCCACCAGATCGAGGGCAGCACCGATGTGGTGGTGGGCAATACCGGTGAAAGTGCAACCCCCTTCACCCTGGTGGAAGCCGACACCTGCTGCGCCCCCGGCTACACAGCCGCCACTCTGACCAACCGCAGCGCGAGCGCGCCCGCATTCGTGTTCATGGCCGACGAGAGCCCCTTGCACCGCAAGCTGGGCGTTTACGAAGTTCGCGGCTGAAACCCTCACCACACACACCCTCACACATGACCGCATACATCTTCTCTCCCCCCGCCGTCCAAAGCCTGCCCGTGCGCGGCAAGACCGAGCGCTTCCCCATCAACCGCATCTTCTGTGTGGGCCGCAATTACCATGCCCATGCAGTGGAAATGGGCCGCCCGGTCGACAAAAGCGTGGAGCAGGCCTTCTACTTCACCAAGTCCCCCCAGACCCTGGTGGAAAGCGGCGCCACCGTTGCTTACCCACCCCGCACCAGCAACTACCACTTCGAAATGGAGCTGGTGGTGGCCATTGGCAAAGCGGGGTTTCGCGTGAGCGAAGCCAACGCCCACGAACACATCTACGGCTACGCCGCAGGCCTGGACATGACCCGCCGCGACCTGCAGCTGGTGGCCCGCGACAAAGGCCGCCCCTGGGACACGGGCAAAGACATTGAAGAAGGCTCGGTTTGCGCGGAAATCGTGCCACTGCCAGGCGTGGTGATCGAGGGCGGTGCCATTGCCTTGGAAGTGAACGGCACCACCAAACAAAGCTCCAATGTGAACAAGCTGATCTGGAACATCCGCGAAATCATTGCCGACCTCTCCACCTACTACCACCTGCAACCCGGCGACCTGATTTACACAGGCACACCCGAAGGCGTGGGCGCGGTGGTGACCGGCGACAAAATCACTGGCCGGGTGAACCTGGGTTGGCCCGGCAGAATAAGCAGCAACAAGGCACACCATGAAGCTCTACAACTTCTGGCGCAGCGGCACCTCGCACCGCACGCGCATTGCGTTCAACCTCAAAGGCGTCTCCACTGAGTACCTCGCGGTGCATCTGGGCAAAAACGCGCACCTCGGCGAAGACTTCAAAGCCATCAACCCGCAGCAATTGGTGCCGGCGCTGGTGCTGGAAGCCGCTGACAGCCCGGACCAGACCGAACACACCCTCATCCAGTCCCCCGCCATCATCGAATGGCTGGAAGAGGCGTACCCCACGCCCCCACTGTTGCCCACGGACCCGTTCGAGCGCGCACAGGTGCGGGCCATGGCGGCTGTGGTGGGGTGTGACGTGCACCCCATCAACAACAAGCGCATCCTGGACTATTTGCGCAAGCAGTTCGGTGCGGACGAGGCAGCCATCAATGCATGGTGCGGCAACTGGATCGGTGCAGGGTTTGATGCGCTAGAGGCCCTCATCGCACAACCCTCATCAGAAGTTCGCTATTGCTTTGGAACCACGCCCACATTGGCCGATGTGTACCTGATTCCGCAAATCGAGAGTGCGCGGCGCTTCAAGGTGGATCTCAGCCGCTGGCCCAAGATCATGGCCATTGACGCGCACTGCGCCACGCTGGCTGCCTTTGCTGAGGCTGCGCCTGCTCGGCAGCCCGACGCGGCTTGAGTTGGCGCAAAACCCTCGCGTGAATTGCCCAGCGGCGAACCGGTTGGTGGATACTTGCAGCACCATGTGTCCCGTCTCCTGCCCCCCAACCCACCCTACCGATCTGGACGGCTTGGCGGACACATTGCGGGCCTGTATGCCGCTTGAACTGGCGATCGTGTTTGGCTCCGTGGCGCGTGCCACAGCCCACAGTCACAGCGACTTGGACATCGCAGTCCAAGCCAGGCGCCCGCTCACAGCGGCTGAGAAAACCTCTCTGATTGAAACCCTGGCACAGGCCACAGGCCGCCCGGTAGACCTGATTGACCTGCGCACCGCTGGTGAGCCGCTGCTGGGACAAGTGCTGCATCACGGCAAGCGCCTGCTGGGCAGCAATGCAAGCTATGCAGCACTGCTGAAAAAACACCTGTTGGATGAAGCCGACTTCATGCCCTACCGTCGCAGGCTGTTGTCAGAAAGGCGGGCTGCGTGGACAGCGACCTGATTGAGCAAAAGCTGGAATCGTTGCGTCGCTGTGTCCGGCGCATTCAAGACAAGTGCCCAGCCACGCCAGAGCTACTGGAGGCCGACCTGGATGCGCAGGATATCCTCTCGCTCAACCTCACACGCGCTGTGCAGTTGTGCGTGGACATCGCCACCCACCTGATCGCAGATTCGGATGCCGTGCCCCCCGACACCATGGGACAGAGTTTTGAGCGCTTGGTTGAACAAGGCCTGCTGACACCCGAGCTGGGCAGGAGGATGCGAGCGGCCGTCGGATTCCGCAACCTCGCCGTGCACGAGTACGACGCCATCAACTGGGAAATCGTGCACCATTTGGCGCATCACCGGCTGGATGATTTCCGTGCTTACGCCCAAGCCGTCTCTCAACAACTGCCCGGTTGAAAACGCTGGAAATCGCGGCTCACGCCACCTGCAAACACACCTTGCCAAAGTGCTGCCCATTTTTCAGGTGGGCCATGGCATCGTGCAGGGCTTCGAACGGGTAGATGCTGTCGACCACGGGGCGCATTTGCACCCGGGCCATGGCGCTGCACATGGCCAAAAAGTCGTCGCGGCTGCCCACGGTCACACCCTGCAGCCGCACGGCGCGGGTCACCACCAGGCCCAGCGGCAGGTCCACACGGTTACCGCCCAGCACCCCAATCAGGCTGACCGTGCCCCCGGCGCGCACTGCTCGCAGTGACTGCGCCAGCGTGTCACCACCGCCGAGTTCCACCACGTGGTCCACACCATCGCGGCCCGTCCAGGCCGTGGCCAGGGCTTTGACGGGGCGGCCCCATTCGGGCGTTTCGCGGTAATTCAGCACCTCGTCCGCGCAGCCGATCGGCCTTGGCTTTACTGGAGGTCAGGGCAATCACCCGCGCACCCAGCAGCTTGGCAAACTGCAGCGCAAACAGCGCCACTGCCCTGCACCAGGACCACGTCGCCGGGGCGCACATTGCCATCGGTCACCAGGGCGCGCCAAGCCGTCACGCCCGCCGTGGGCAGACAGGCGGCCTCTGCGTCGGTGAGGTAATCGGGCACGGGGGCAGCAGACAATGGGTCGTTTACCAGCCATTCAGTGGCGGTGCCATCGGTCTCGCAGCCCAGGCCGCGCGAGAGCTTTTGCGCGTCGGGCGCACCACCCTGCCAGCCCTGGAACAGCATGGGGCACCAGCGCTGGCCCTGCGCCACGCCCAGCCCAGCCGCCACGCCGGGGCCGATCTGGTCCACCACGCCCACGCCATCGCTCAGCACCACCAGCGGCAGGTCTTGCATGCGGCTGCCATAGCCCTTCAGCGGCACGAGCAAATCGCGGTAATTGAGCGCGGCGGCACGCATGGCCAGCCGGATCTGGCCCGCCCCCGCCTGGGGTTGTGGGCGCTGGGCCACCTGCAGGTGGTCAAAGTCCCACTGCCCCTGAACATGAAAAACCTTCACACGCGCTCCAGCACCAGCGCAATGCCCTGCCCCACCCCAATGCACATGGTGCACAGCGCGTAGCGGCCGCCTGTGTGGTGCAGGCGGTTGACGGCAGTGGTGGCCAGGCGGGCGCCGCTGGCGCCCAACGGGTGGCCCAGGGCGATGGCACCGCCCCAGGCGTTCACGCGTTCGTCGGTGTCGCTCAGGCCCAAGGCGCGCAACACGGCCAGGCCTTGGGCGGCGAAGGCTTCGTTGAGTTCAATCACGTCCAGATCAGCCAAGGTCAGGCCCGTTTGTGCCAGCACCTTTTGCGTGGCAGGCGCAGGGCCCATGCCCATGATGCGTGGGGCCACACCGGCCACGGCCATGCCCACCACGCGGGCTTTGGGCGTGAGGCCGTTTTTGGCGGCAGTGGCTTCATCGGCCAGCAGCAGGGCACAGGCACCGTCGTTCACCCCGGATGCGTTGCCCGCCGTCACGCTGCCGTCGGGGCGCACCACGCCTTTGAGCTTGGCCAGCGCTTCGAGGCTGGTGGCGCGGGGGTGTTCGTCGGTGTCGACCACCACGGCATCACCTTTCTTCTGCGGGATGGTGACGGGGCAGATTTCGCGCGCCAGGTGCCCGGCGGCAATGGCGGCCACGGCGCGCAACTGGCTGTTCATGGCCATGTTGTCTTGCGCGGCGCGCTCGATGCCGAACTCGACCGCCACGTTTTCTGCCGTTTCGGGCATGGAATCGACACCGTACTGCGCTTTCATCAGCTTGTTGACAAAGCGCCAACCGATGGTGGTGTCGTACACAGCATTGCTGCGGCTGAAGGCGCTTTCAGCTTTGGGCATGACGAAGGGAGCGCGGCTCATGCTTTCCACGCCACCGGCAATCATCAGGCCCGCTTCACCGGCCTTGATGGCGCGTGCCGCCGTGCCCACGGCGTCGAGCCCTGAGCCGCACAGGCGGTTGAGGGTGCCGCCGGGCACTTCCAGCGGCAGCCCGGCCAGCAGGCTGCACATGTGGGCCACGTTGCGGTTGTCTTCGCCGGCCTGGTTGGCGCAGCCGTACAACACGTCCACCACGCTGGCCCAGTCCACATTCGGGTTGCGGGTCATGAGGGCGCGCAGGGGAATGGCGCCCAGGTCGTCGGTTCGCACGCTGCTCAACGCGCCGCCGTAGCGCCCAAAGGGTGTGCGGATGGCGTCGCAAATGAAGGCTTGGGGGGTGGTCATGTGTGTCTCCGGTGAATGTTGAAGTCTGGAATCAGACAGGCAGTTTGAACAGGCTGGTGGCTTCCAAATCGAGTACCTGCACCTGGTGCTGGTTGAACAGCTGCCAGCGCCAACGCAAGATGCCCAGTTCGGGCTTGCTGGCCGAGCGGCGGGTGTCGAGCACGGTGGCCACGAACGACAGCGCATCGCCAGCGCGCACGGGATGGGTCCATTTCACGTAGGCCAGGCCGGGTGATGCGAACGACTCTGAACCGGCCAGCACATGGTCCACCGCCAGGCGCATGGCAATGCCACAGGTTTGCCAGCCGCTGGCAATCAGGCCACCGTGCGGGCCCTGGGCTGCAGCCTCGGGGTCGGTGTGGAACCACTGCGGATCCCAGGCCGTGGCAAAAGCCAGCAGCTCGGGCTCGGTCAGCACATAAGGCCCGGCGGTGATGACTTGGCCTGCGAAAAATTCTGCGTACTTCATAGCTTAAAACCCATATACATCAAGCGGTAGGTGCCATTTTGGCTTGATATTCTCACACCAACGCAGCGCGCTGCTGCAACCAGGGGCTGGTGCGGTAGCGCTCGCCCCTGTAGGTGGCGTCGAGCGCGGCCAGCACGTGCACCACGGCGGGTGCTCCCCAGTGGGCCAGCCAGTCGAACGGGCCGGCGGGGTAGTTCACCCCCAGCTTCATCGCGGCGTTGGCCCCGGCGGGGGAACACACGCCTTGCTGCACCGCGTCTGCAGCTTCGTTCACCAGCATGCTCAGGGTGCGGGCCACCACCAAGCCGGGGGCATCGGCCAGGCGCTGGGGGTTGAACCCCAAGGCTTGCAGCCACAGCGGGGCCTGTGCTTGCCACGCATCAGACGCGCACGCCGACGGTGCCCAGGCCAGCACCTCGGTGGGAGCAGTTAGGGTGGGCCAGTCGAACACCGCGGTGTCGGGCACGGATGCGCTGCCCAGTTCGGTGGCCGTGCGGCCATCGGTCAGGCGAAGTTGGGCCGCGTCCACTTGCAGGCCAACCCAGCCTGCATCGGGCAAACGCACCAGCCCTGGAACCTGCGCCGCCAGGCGTTGGTGCAACGCATCGGCCACGGGGCCAGTGCCTGCCACGGCCAGCGTGCTGAAAGGGGGTAGCCCGGTCAACGCAGATGCATCGGGTACGGTGCCGGGCTTCTCAGCCCCTGGCGCGTAACCATAGAAACCGCGCCCGGTTTTGCGGCCCAGCAGACCACCGTCCACCAGCTCGGCCTGCACCAGCGAGGGCACAAAGCGTTTGTCGAAAAAGTTGGCCTCGTACACCGAGCGGGTGACCGAAAAGTTGGTGTCGTGGCCAATCAGGTCCATCAGTTCGCACGGCCCCATGCGAAAGCCCGCGCTGCGCAGGCAGGCGTCCAGCACTGCGGGGCTGGCCGCCTGTTCTTGCAGCAGGGCCAGTGTCTCGGCGTAGTACGGGCGGGCAATGCGGTTGACGATGAAGCCCGGCGTGGAGCGGGCGTGCACCGGCGTTTTGCCCCAGGCCTTGGACAGTTCAGCAATGCCATCGGCCACGGTGGGCGCGGTTTGCAGGCCCGACACCACCTCCACCAGCTTCATCAGCGGCACAGGGTTGAAAAAGTGCATGCCCACCAGGCGCTGAGGGTGGTGCAGCCCGTTGGCAATGGCCGTGACGGAAATGGACGAGGTGTTGGTGGCCAGCACGCAGTCGGCAGACACCACGGCCTCCAACTGCTGGAACAGGCTGCGCTTGGCCTCCAGCTTTTCCACAATGGCCTCCACCACCAGGTGGGCGCGGGCCGCGCTGTCCAGCGTGGTGACCACCTGGATTCGGGCCAGCGTTTGGGCTGCAGCTTCAGCGGTGAGCTTTTGCTTGCCCACCAGGGTATTGAAGGTGGCGGCCAGTTGATCGCGGGCCTGAGCGGCCGCACCGTCGCGCACGTCAAACAGCATGACCGGGTGTCCGGCCTGTGCGGCCACCTGGGCAATGCCCGCGCCCATGATGCCGGCACCGACCACCAGCACGGGCAGGTCGGCGGGGGCTTGCGCCAGGCTGAACAGGGTGGATGGCGTGGCAGTCATTGGGGAATCCAGTTGGCGGGGCGTTTGCCCAGAAAAGCGGCAAAACCCTCGCGCGCCTCGTCGGTGCCGCGCACGCGGCTGATGGTCTGCGCCGTGAGTTCGCGCACCTCGGGGGTGATGGGCCCTACTTCCATGTCGGCATAAAGCTGCTTGATTTCGGCTTGGGCCTGGGGGCCACACACCAGCAGGTCTTTCACCACAGCGTCCACCGCCGCATCAAGGGCAATGCCCTCTGCGTCAAACGGCACCACGTGTTGCACCATGCCCATGGCCAGCGCTTCGGCTGCGCCCACTCGGGTGGCGGTGAGCGCCAGGCGCTGGGCCTGGCGTTTGCCCACGGCATTGGTCACATACGGGCCAATGACGGCGGGCAAGATGCCGAACTTGGCCTCACTCACCGAAAAGCTGGCGTTGTCTGCGGCCACAGCAATGTCGCACGCGCAGGTCAGGCCCACGCCACCGCCCAGAGCCGCGCCTTGCACACGTGCCACGGTGGGTTTGGGGCAGGTGGCAATGCGGTGCAGCATGCCCGCAAACTTGCGCGCGTCGGCCAGGTTCCATTCCTGGCTGGCCTGGGCGGCCCTCTGCATCCACTGCAAATCGGCCCCGGCACTGAAGTGTTTGCCCGCCCCGGCCAACACGATCACGCGCACGGCGGGGTCAGCCCCTGTCGTCGATCTCGGCAATCATGGCCTCGTCAAACGCGTTGAACACCGCCGGGCGGCTCATGGTGATTTGCGCCACGCCGGGTGCGCGGGTAGTGATGGTGAGGGTGGGTTCGCTCATCAATACGTCTCCAGGTGCAGGCGGCCTTGGGCTTTCAGGGAGGCACCTACGGTGTCCCAGTTGAGTCCGGCTTGGGTGGCTATGTCCCGCAGGGCCAGCACCACGCCTTCTTCCATGGCTTTCAGGCCACACACGTAGAAATGGGCGTTGGGGTCGGCCAGCATTGCACTCAGGTCTGCGGCGCGTTCTCGCATGGCGTCTTGCACATATCGCTTCGGCTTGCCCGCTTCGCGCGAGAACGCAAAGTTGGTGTCAATGAAGTCTTTGGGCAGGCTTTGCAGCGGGCCGAAGTAAGGCAGTTCGGCCTGGGTGCGCGCACCGAAAAACAGCATGAGCTTGCCGCTTTCGAATTTGCCGCTGGCACGGAGCCGCCGGCGCCACTCGGTCATGGCGCGCATGGGGGCGCTGCCGGTGCCGGTGCAAATCATCACGATGTGGCTCTTAGGATGGTTGGGCATCAGGA
>JAIFMP010000009.1:23822-26363 GCA_020048405.1 Hydrogenophaga sp. | reverse complement strand
GAGACGTGCCGGGGTTGCTGACGGCGGTGGTGGTTTCTTTAAAGCCCACCGAGGTGACCCCAGACTGCTGGCTGTCGGCTGTGCCGTCGCCGTTGCCGTCGCCGGCCACGGGGGTGCCGCCGCCTGGAGGTGTCAGGCCGGGGATGGTGTTCTCCACTGCGTCGGGCACACCGTCGTTGTCGGGTGTGGGGGTGGGCGTTGGGGTTGGAGTGGGATCCGGTTCGGGGGCAGGAGCAGGAGCAGGAGCAGGAGCAGGAGCTGGGGCAGGTGCAGGTGCAGGTGCAGGTGCAGGTGCAGGTGCAGCCGTCAGGTTGTAGGTGCTGGTGACAGGGCTGGAGACCACCCCGTCCGAAACGCTGACAACAATACTGGCCGCACCGCTTGCTGCCGCTGTGAACGTTGCTCCTGCCAACGTAGCATTGAGGGTGGCGGCGGTGCCAGTGAGCTGAATGCCTGCGATATTGGTGTCGGTATCAGTGAGGCCGTTGATGGTGCCGTTGGTGGCAGTCAGGGTCACGCTCAAGCTGGTGCTGCCTTGCTCGGCATCGGCGACGGTGAAGTCGGGCAGTGCGGCTGCACTGCCTATGGTGACCGCTTGGGCTGTGCCGGGCACGCCGGTCAGTGTGGGCGCGGTGTTCGCTAGGGTGACGGTGATGGGATTTCCCGTGTAGTCAAAGCCGATGATGCGAACGTCAATTCGGCTGCCACGGTTACTGATCGAATATTCACTCAGTGTGCGGCCGTCTAGTAATTCGGTTGCCCCACTGAAAAGCACCTGTTGGTCGGGTGGTATGCCGGTAACGTCCTGGATTTTCTGCTTCAGGTTATCGAGGGAGTCACTGGGCTCCAATTCCGCCCAGGCCTGTTTGCCGTCCTCAAAGTAAAAATTCACCTTGTTGTCGTCGTAGGGTCTTGACGCGAAGTCCGGCACGGTCAGAAAGCCCTTGTCCCAGCCCCCTTGCGCGGTCAAATTGAAGCTCACGTTACCTATTGAAGTGGTGCCGCTTTTGTTCAAAATCAGGTTGACGGCGGCCTGGTCGGTGGCACTCAAGGTCAAGGTAAAGCTGGTACTTGACGTGATAGCCACATTGGGTGTGTCTGTCAGCGTGTAAGGGGTGCCATCGCCGGTGATTTTGAATTTACTGGCGAAGATGTCGTCGATGGCTGTACTGTCGGTGTAGCGGGTCAACCCGGTGCCGGTGACCACCATCACGCCGGTGGCGGCATCGTAGTTGGCGCTGGTGATGGTGGGGGCAACGACACCACTGACCACGATCCGGTTGGTTGGTGTATCTGCGTTAGCCCAGTCCTGGATGTTGTCCGAATTTGCCGCGCCCCGATTCCAGCCGGCACCGGACCAATCCTGGTCATTTCCGTCTTCTGCGGAAAGCTGATAAGCAGTGCCACGTGTTGAGGTCTGCCCGTTTCTGCCAAGCATCGTGTCCACCACTGCCTTGTCGGTGGTTGACAGGATCAGGGTGAACTGTGTGCTGTCGGTGATTTCGACATCCGCCGTGTCGGTCAGTGTGTAGGCCTGTCCGCCTTCGCCGAGCAGGGTCAGTTTGGTGGCATCAATGTCTTTGTCGGTGCTGGTGCCATAGGACAAAAAGTTTTCACCCGTAACGACCAAGGTGCCGATGCTGACATCGTAGGTGGCATCGGTGATGGTGGGTGTGTCGTCGACAGCTGCCACACTGACGCTGGCCTGAATGGCTGTGTCCGATTCCAGCCCGCCGTCATCTTTGGCCACCGCCGTGAAGGCGTTCAGGGTGCCGTTGGCATTGGCTGCCGGTGTCCAATAGGCGTTGTTCGTGGCATCCACGGTGTCGTTGCTGCCTGATGCCCAGTCTGCAGCCGTGTCTGGACTGGCGCCAATCTTAAGTGTGCCCGTGCTAACGGCTTTGACCACAAAGGCGGTGACCGTGCCATCCACATCGGCTGCATCTCCAGCAGCTTGCAGGTCGGCAAAGCTGATGGTCTTTTCGGTGTCTTCAGTGCCGCCGGTGAGCGTTGTGATGGTGGTGAGTGTGGGTGCGTCGTTGACCGCCGCCACATCCACCTTCACCTGAACCGCCGTGGTGGAAGCAGCAGCGCCGTCGTAGGCCTTGACCGTGAAGGCGTTGAGGGCCGAGCCGTTGGCGTCGGTGGCGGGTTTCCAGTACCAGGTGCCGCCGATGCCGAGCAACGTCGTGCCGGGCACCACGGCTGTCGTCAGCGCGGTATCGGTATAGAGCGTGCCGGTGCTCACCGCTTCAACCCGGAAGCTCTTCGGGTCTGTTGTATTGGGGTCTGCGTAGTTGGAGGCGGCCAACAGCGTGGCATAGCTGATGGCCAGCCCGGTGTCTTCAGTGCCGCCGGTCAGGGTGGTCATGGTGCTCAGGGTCGGCGCGGTATTCGGTGGGGCCCAGGTGGTGCTGGCTGCGGCAATGCCGTAGATGTTGGGATCAGAAGCAGCTGCTGCTCCTTGTGCACCTGCCCCACCCGCCCGTCCGCCTGCCGCTTCGTTGCTGGTGAATGTGGTGCTGGCCGAGTTGTAGTTCA
>JAIFMP010000009.1:0-23814 GCA_020048405.1 Hydrogenophaga sp. | reverse complement strand
GCCCGCCGCTTTGTTCAGATTCAAGGTGCTGTCGGCAAGTTTGAGGGTGCCGCTGTTGTAGATGCCGCCGGCAGCGTCGCCGCCGGCTTTTCCGCTCGCGCCGGTGGCGGCGGCGCCACCACCACCACCGGCGCCGGTGACAGAGCCACCGCTCCCACCAAATCTCCCACCGGCGCTAGCTCCAAGACCACCGTCGCTGGCTGTGCCGCCGTTGCCACCACCAACGGTGCCACCGGTCGAACCACTGCCGGCCGTTGTGGTGCCACCGCCGCCACCGCCGCTGCCACTCACTCCTGCTGCGCCTGCCTTGGCGGAGCCACCTGATGCGCCATTACCCCCACCTGCGCCAGCGAATCCGCTGCCGCCGCCGCCGCCACCGCCGCCGTTCATGCCACCGATGCTGCCACCGCCACCGCCGGTGGCCACATTGCCCGTGATGAAGCTGTTCACAATCGTCAAGGTGCCCGCGTTGCTGATGCCCGCACCGAGCTGAGCCGCTGCAGCTGGAACGCGGCCCCCATTGCCTGCCAGCAGGCCGTGCTGCACCACCAAGCCGTCCAGGGTGACTACGCCGCTGGTGATGTTCAACATCAATGGTGACATCGGGTGTGCCGTTGTTGTCCAGGTCGCCGTCAATGGTCAGGTTTTTGGCAATTGCCAGCTGACCACTGGAGAGCGTGACAGTCATCCCCGCGTTGAAGGTGATGGTGTCGCCGGCGATGGCATCTGTAATGGCCTGCCGCAAGGACCCGGCGCCGGTATCGGCATTGCTGGTTACCGTGACGGTAGCCAGACTCACATCGGTAGCAGCCAGTGCCTGTGCATCGAACGGGCTGCCCGCCTCGATCTGCCCGGTGCTGACTTCAAGTGCCCAGTCGCCACCGGCACCGGTGCGGTTGTCGGATGCAGCAACGTCAGCCCCGGTCAGGGCGGCCAGGGTGTTGACAAAAGCGGCACCGGCATCGCCTTGTGCGAGGTTGCAGGCATAAACCAGAATGTCGGCATCTGGCGACAGCGCCTGCCCGATTTGAGACAGCGTGCCGACACTCTGGGTCAGGCCCTGGGCATCCAGAAAATGTTTGCCTAACCACAACTGGCCTTGCCAGCCATGGGCCAGCACATGCACTGCGCCCGCACCAGGGTGCTCTGACAAATACGCGGCCATTTGCGCCAGACCATCGCCCTGCGCATCGAGCGTGACCACGACCGCCTGCGGGGACAAGCCAGCCAACAGCTCAGGGGTGTGTGGCACCCGGCTGTCGATGAAGACCACTGCCGGGGCGGTGCCGGGGTTCGTGAGGGGTGCGCTGGTGCTCATGGCTGAACTTGCTCGGTATTGGAAGACGGGGATGGGTCAGTTGGGTTGCGTTGGAACCATGGAGAGACTTGTATCAACAGACCCGAAAGATTTCCTACAAATTCCTACATCACTCCAACTGCAGCGCGGTACACAGCTGATAGCCGTGCCCACGAATGGCTTTGAGTGCACCGTCCTCACCGCTGGCCTGGGTGAGTTTTTTGCGCAGCCGCACCATGCGCACCTCCAGGCTGGCTTTGTTGGCCTCGTTGGGCAACTGGCCCAGTACCTCATGCAGTTGCCAAAAGCCCAGCCGCTGGCCTGGAGCCAGGGTCAGGGCGCTGAGTAAGCTGGCCTCGGTGTCGGTCACTGGCACATCCTCGGTGACGCCGCTCAGCAGCAAGCGCTGCACGTCCAGTGACAGCACCCTTTGCTGTTCCTGGGGTGCCGCCGGCTTGACGCGCCGCGCCAGTGCATTGACGGCCGATATCAGTTCGGCCTGGTCCAGCGGCTTGGTCAGGTAAATATCGGCCCCGCTGTCGTAGCCGGTGGCGCTGTCCCGGGCCTGGTTGCGGGCCGTGACCATGATGATGCCCACGCTGGGGTGAACCCGGCGCAGGCGTCGCGCCAGGCTGATGCCGTCTTCGCCTGGCAGGTTCAGGTCAAGCAAATAGATGTCTGCCACGCGGCCACCGGCTTCGTCGTCCAGGGCCTCAGCGCTGGCCACGCCCATGACTTGGTGGCCATGCTCGGTCAGCAGCGCGACGGTGACGGCGCGCAGGGCATCGTGGTCTTCCACAACGATCAGATTCAAAGAGGAAGCCATAGGGTGAACCGTACAAATTTTTCATCGGGCGTGTAGCGCAGTTCGCCGCCGAGCAGGCTCGCCATGCTATGAACCAGGTAAAGCCCCAGGCCTGAGCCGGTTTGGTGGTGCGCGTGGCGGCTGCGGTAGTATTTTTGGAACACTCTGGTGGCATCAGGCCAGGCCGCTGTACCGGGTAAATTTTGAATAGAAAAAACGGCTCTAGAGCTTGATTGGTTTGTGTCAGCAGCTATCAAAATATCTACAGCGCTGTCGGTCGGGCTGTATTTGAGGGCGTTGTCGATCAGGTTGCTCAGCACGATGCGCAGCAGTTTGGCGTCGGTGTGCACCACCAAATCGGACGGCATGGTCAAGTGCAGACGGGTTGGGCTGGCGCAGCTTTGCTGCAGTTGCTCATATTCCTCGCGCAGGTTGACCGCTGTGTTTTGCACTTTGAGTTGACCATCATCGAGTTGCCCGGCGTGCAGGCAGCGCTCTATCACGTGGTCCATGTCTTGTACCGACTGCCTGGCGTGCGCCAGCAAGTCAGGCGCTGGCGTTGGGGAGCCCAGCACCAGCCGCACCACCGACAGCGGGGTTTTAAGTTCGTGCGCGAGCATGTCTAAAAACTGGCTTTGCTCCAGGCGTTGCTGCTGCGCCTGGAGTGCCCGCTGCTGTGCCAAAGCCAGATCGGCCTGGGTTTGCGCCTGGCGCGCCTCGGTGCGCCAGGCCTTCACTTGCAGCAGCACCAGCATCACCACACCGGTCAGCAGCGCGTGAATGAAGATGATGTACATCGAATTTTCGCCCGTTGGAATGAGACCAGACACAGCCAGAGCCACCGTCGCGAATGCTGCGGCAAACACCGCAAACACCGTCGTCATGACGCGTTTGGAGACCACTGGGGCTTGGTCACCGATCAAGTGGGTGGGGCCAGACAGGCTCACCAGCAGCAGTGACAACAGGGGTTGAAAGAACACGACTTTGATGTTCAGACTGAGTGCTGCTTGCGCCTGCCCTGCCAACACCAGCCCCAGTTCCAGCGGAAGCAGCAACAGTGCCAATTGCATCAGCCTGATTCCCCAGAGAGGTGGCTGGTAGTCGCGCAGCAGTTGATAGTCAAACCAGACTACGGCTGCGGTGTAGAGCACTATCAGCAGGTTGCCGAGTTTGTCGATGGCATCGGGTGCCAGTGCATCGGACATCAAAAAACGCAAATAGCCCATCGGAACCATGGCAAAGCCAACGCCCAAAGCTTGCTTGAGCACAAACGCACTGACCACGCGGTCCGGGTGCGTGCTCCAGTGGACCAGGCCCCACGCCATGAACAGCGCCTGCAGGGCCAGAATAATGCTGAAGATGATTTCGGTGCGTCGGTCGCTCTTGTGCAGTTCGGGCAGGCTCAATGCTTTGACATAGAGCAGGCTGGAACTGCTGGTTTTCAGGCGCAGCCAAAGTGTGCGTGGCGCATCGCCTTTGGGAATAACAAAGTTGAAACTGAGCGAGCTGTATTCGTCAAGCTCGGCCGCAGTGCGGTCGCCCGTCAGACGGGGTTTGCCGGAAGGCTCCAGCGGGTCAAATAATTCGATTTGGTCAAGCACCGTCGGGCGAATGCGAAGGATCAGCTTGTCATCGGCAGCCAAGCGGCTGACCGGGGCGCCAGGTTGGACGACGCCGGGGTCAATGGTCAAGCGCAGCCAAATCACCGAAGGCGTGTAACCCTTGTTCAGGACTGGCTCGAACGGTGTCCAGTGTTGCTCGGAGGTCTGAACTTGCGACAGCGTGAGAGTGGCACTGGGGTCTTCCAGATAGGCGCGCCCGACGATGTGGTCAGCCGCACAGACTTGCGTTACCCACAAAGTCAGCCACAGCGCCAGCAGTAAACGTGTCATGACCTTGTCCCTGTTTCGTGGAGTTCTTAGCCCACGGTTCACGTGGCCTTTTTGCGCTGTGCCTCGTTCAGCGTTGGTTGCACCGCATCGGACTGGGGTGGCCCAGCGTCGAATGCAACCGCCGGTGATTGTAGGAAGCCATCCAGTCCACCACTGCCTGCCTGGCCTGTTCTCGGGTGGCGAATGTCTGCACGCTGACCCCCGCTGTTTTCAGCCGCCCAGGGCAGCTTTGTGCAGCGGCGATGTCCCGGCAGTTGCCTTTCGCTCATCAATGAACGCATGCCCCACACAGCACGAACCGTGCCCTGCGGGTGTGCTGCGAGGCGCCCCGTAAACTCGCTGCCATGCTGATATTGGGAATTGAGTCGTCTTGCGACGAAACGGGTGTGGCGCTGGTCGAGACCACAGGCGATGCGGTGCCCGTGCTGCGTTCGCACGCACTGTTCAGCCAGATTGCCATGCACCAGGCCTATGGCGGCGTGGTGCCCGAGCTGGCCAGCCGAGATCACATTCGCCGTGTGCTGCCGCTCACAGACGAGGCCCTGTCCAACGCTGGTTGCCAGCTGTCAGATGTGGATCTGGTGGCCTTCACCCAGGGCCCCGGTCTGGCTGGCGCACTGCTGGTGGGAGCGGGAGTGGCGGTGGCGCTGGGCGCGGCCTTGCACAAACCGGTGCTGGCCGTGCACCACCTGGAAGGGCATCTGTTGTCCCCGTTCCTAAGCGCAGATCCGCCTGAGTTTCCCTTTGTGGCCTTGCTGGTGTCGGGTGGTCACACGCAGCTCATGCGGGTGGACGCTGTGGGTCAGTACGAGCTGTTGGGCGAGACCATTGACGACGCAGCCGGTGAGGCCTTTGACAAATCGGCCAAGCTGCTGGGCTTGCCTTACCCCGGCGGGCCACATTTGTCGAAGCTGGCTGAACAGGGCAACCCGCAGGCCTACGCCTTGCCCCGGCCATTGCTGAACAGCGGCGACCTGGACTTTTCATTCGCCGGGTTGAAGACGGCAGTGCTCACGCAGGTCAAGCGGTTGGTGGGTGCTGATCTGTCTGGGCTTCTCGCTGCGCACGCAGCCGACGCTTTGTCAGACCAGGAGCGGGCCGATGTGGCGGCTTCCACCCAGGCCGCCATCGTGGAGGTGCTGCTGAAGAAGTCGCTCAAAGCACTGTCGCACACCGGGTTGAAGCGGCTGGTGGTGGCCGGGGGCGTGGGGGCCAACCGCTCCCTGCGCGAACAGCTCAACGCGGCCCGGGGGGTCAGGGTGCACTACCCCGAGCTGCACCTGTGCACCGACAACGGCGCCATGATCGCCATGGCTGCTGCCATGCGAGTGCGCGCAGGGGTTTGGCAACCGGGCGCTGCCTTGCACAGCTTTCAGGTGCGACCCAGGTGGCCTCTGGATGAGCTGGTGGCGGCAACATAATCCGGCCCCTCTCCAGTTCATTGCTTGATGTCATGAAGTCTGCTTTTTCCGTTGCTCGCCGCACTGTGCTGGCTTGCCTGGCATTGGCCTCATCCAGCGCTTCGTTGCCTGTGCTGGCGCAGTCTGCTGCGCCACCGCTACCACCCATCCGCATCGCCATGATCGAAGGGCTGTCAGGTCCGTTTGCCAACACGGGCGAAGCGGTGTTCCGCAACCTTGTCTGGGCCACCGAAAGGGTGAACGCGCGCGGTGGCGTGAACCTGGGCAGCGGCAAACGGTCATTGGCTTTGGAGCGTTTTGACAGCAAAGGTCAGACCGAAGAGGCCTTGTCAGCCCTGCGCGCCGCCATTGACAGCGGCATTCAGGTCGTGATGCAGGGCAACTCTTCTGCCCCGGCTGCTGCACTGATCGATGCGATCAACAAACACAACGAGCGCGATCCCTCGCGGCAGGTGTTGTTTCTCAACTATTCCGCTGTGTTGCCTGAGCTGACCAACGAAAAATGCAGCTTCTGGCATTTTCGTTTTGATGCGCACGCCGACATGCGCGTGTCAGCGCTGATGAGTGTGCTGAAAGAGGACAGGGCGTTGCAAAGCATTTACCTGATCGGGCAGGACTACAGCTTTGGCCAGGCGGTGCTGCGCGAAGCCAGGCGCCAGTTGGTGGAACAGCGGCCCGATGTGCGGATCGTGGGTGACGAGCTGCACCCCATGGCGCGGGTGAAAGACTTTGTGCCTTATGCCGCGAAGATCAAGGCCAGCGGCGCGCAGGCTGTGCTCACTGGTAATTGGGGCAATGACCTCACCCTGCTGGTGAAGGCCGCACGGGAAGTGGGTTTCGACGGCAAGTTCTACACCTTCTATGGCAATGCGCTGGGAGCCCCTGCTGCCATCGGGGAGGCGGGTGTGGGCAAGGTGGTGGCCGTGGCTGACTGGTTCCCCAATGTGGCCGGGCGTGAGTCCGAGTCGTTTTACCAGTCGTTCCGGCAGCGCTTTCCCAAGCCTGAGGACGACTATGTGCATTTGCGGATGCAGCTGATGGTTGAAATGCTCGCCCAGTCGCTGGAGCGGGCGGGTGCGCAGGCGGTGAAACTGACCGACGGCAAGCCGTCGCTGGACGTGGCGGCTTTGGCTCGGGCCATGGAAGGTGCCGAGGTCACATTTGCCGGCCAAACCGGGCGAATGCGCGCGGCCGACCACCAGTTGCAGCAGCCTTTGGTGGTGGCTGTGATGGACAAGCGGGGCCAGCCAGGCGTGAAATTCGATGTGGAGGGTTCAGGCTACGGCTTTCGGGTCATCCGCGAGGTGCCTGCCGCGCGCGCCGAGTTGCCCCACAGTTGCCGCATGCAGCGCCCTTGACCGCCCGTTGCCCATTCTGATTCCAGAGCAAGAAAGTCAATACAGACATGCGTGAAGTCATCAAAAACCTTGAAGCCTCCCGCATACGTGAAGTGGCCAACGCCGGGCTGGGCCGTGACGATGTTCTGAAGTTCTGGTTTGGCGAAAGCGACGAGGTCACGCCAGCGCTCATTCGCGACGAAGCCATTCGCTCGCTGCAGGCGGGAGACACGTTTTATTCCCACAATCTTGGCCTGCCGGAGTTGCGCGCGGCCTTGGGCCGGTACACGCATGGCTTGCACCCTGCGCATCGAGCGCAACACTGGGCCGAGCGCACGGTGGTGACGTCAGGTGGCGTCAACGGGTTGATGCTGGCGTGTCAGGCCCTGGTGAATGCGGGTGACGAGGTGGTGGTGGTCACGCCCATCTGGCCCAACCTGGTGGCGCAGCCCGCCATCATGGGCGCACGCGTTCGCTGCACAGCGCTGGTGCCTGATGCGTTGAGTGGCCAGTGGCGGCTTGATCTGGACGAACTGTTGGCAGCGGTCACGCCTGACACCCGCATGTTGGTGCTGAACGCCCCCAACAACCCCACGGGCTGGACACTGACGGCCGACGAACAGCGCGCCATCCTGGCGCATTGCCGCGGTACCGGGACCTGGATACTGGCCGACGAGGTGTACGAGCGCCTGTACTTTGCCCCCAGCGCCAACGGCTGCGCGCCCAGTTTCATGGTCTGCGCCGAGCCCGATGACCGTCTGGTCGTGGCACACAGCTTTTCCAAAAGCTTTCTCATGACCGGGTGGCGGCTGGGCTGGCTGGTGCTGCCTCCGTCGCTGGTGGACGCGGTGGGCAAGCTGGTGGAGTTCAACACTTCATGCGCGCCGGTGTTTGTTCAGCGGGCCGCCTGTGCGGCACTTGCTCACGGCGACACCATCACACCTGACTTGGTGACGCATTTGAAAGCTTGTCGCGACTTGCTGGTCAAGGAGCTTTCGGGTCTGTCTGGTGTGACGTGCAGTGTGCCGCTGGGTGGCATGTATGCCTTTTTCCGCATTGACGGGCAGACCGACAGTCTGGCAACGGCCAAGCGCCTGGTGCTGGAGGCGGGGTTGGGCCTGGCACCGGGTTCCGCGTTCGGTGCTGAGGCCGAAGGCTGGCTGCGGTGGTGCTTTGCCACCCGCGATATGGGCCGGCTGCATGAGGGTGTGGAGCGGCTGAGGCAGTGGCTCAGGCTATAATTTTGGGCTGTCTGCTGTTTGGCAGGCGGTTTCACGCCCGCTGCGGGCTTGCCGAAACACCGTTGTCCCCCTTGGGGGTGGTGTTTGCGGGGCAGGTGCTGCGACGGGACGCATGTTCACAAAAGGTACATCATGATTGCAAAATCCATCAAGGCTGACGTTGTCGCCTCCAATGCCCGCGCCGCTGGCGACACTGGCAGCCCAGAAGTTCAAGTTGCGCTGCTGACCGCACGCATCAATGAACTGACCCCTCACTTCAAAACCCATGCCAAAGATCACCACGGTCGCCGTGGTTTGCTGCGCATGGTGAGCCGCCGCCGCAAGCTGCTGGACTACCTGAAAGCCAAAGACGCCGACCGTTATGTGGCCCTGATTGCCAAGCTGGGTCTGCGCAAGTAATCGGAAGATTGATCTGTGAAACGCCTGAGTTAGACACCTAGCTCAGGCGTTTTGCGCTTTGAAGGGGCTGGTTTTGCAGTCCCGACCCCGGTGCCGGAGTTTCTGGCACCACCTTCGGAGAGGCATCGTTCAGAGCGAAGCTGTGTCATTCCAGGTGTGTTCAGGTGAGCCTGAGCCCGGCTGGAATGGCATCGTGTTCTGAGGTGAGTCTCCAGGCCATCCCGGGCGGCCTTTTGCCCTGGTCCGGAAATACCCACAGGAGTTACACCATGAGCATGTTCAACAAAGTCACCAAAACCTTCCAATGGGGCCAACACACGGTCCGCATGGAAACCGGCGAAATTGCACGCCAATCGGGCGGCGCGGTCATCCTTGACATGGACGGTACCGTCGTGCTGGCCACCGTTGTGGCCAAGAGCGACGCCAAGGCAGGTCAGGACTTCTTCCCGTTGACCGTCGATTACCTTGAAAAAGCCTACGCCGCAGGCAAGATCCCCGGCAGCTTCTTCAAGCGCGAAGGCCGTCCCAGCGAGTTCGAAACGCTGACCAGTCGCCTGATCGACCGCCCCATCCGCCCCCTGTTCCCCGAGGGCTTCTTCAATGAAGTTCAGGTGGTGGTGCACACGTTGTCGCTCAACCCTGAAGTGGACGCTGACATCGCTGCCCTCATCGCTACCAGCGCTGCCCTGTCGGTCAGCGGCATCCCGTTCAACGGCCCCATCGGCGCCGCCCGCGTGGGTTACGTGAATGGCGAATATGTGTTGAACCCAGGTCAAACCCAGCGCACCACGTCCAGCATGGACCTGGTGGTTGCAGGTACTGAGGCAGCCGTGCTGATGGTGGAGTCCGAGGCCCAGCAACTGAGCGAAGAAATCATGCTGGGTGGCGTGGTTTACGGCCACGACCAAAGCCGCATTGCCATCAATGCCATCAACGACCTGGTGCGCGAAGCTGGCAAGCCGGTGTGGAACTGGCAAGCCCCCGCCCGTGATGAAGCCTTGATCGCCAAGGTGTCCGAGCTTGGCCAGGCCAAGCTGGAAGCGGCCTACCAGATTCGCAGCAAACAAGCCCGCACCCAGGCTTGCCGTGACGCCTACACAGCCGTCATGTTTGGTCTGAAAGAGCAGGGCGTGGAATTCGATGGCGTCAAGGTCGAAGGCATGTTGTTCGACATCGAAGCCAAGATCGTTCGCGGCCAGATTCTGGCGGGCGAGCCCCGCATCGACGGCCGTGACACCCGCACCGTGCGCGCCATTGAAATCCGCAACAGCGTGTTGCCCCGCACCCACGGTTCTGCCCTGTTCACGCGTGGTGAAACCCAGGCCCTGGTGATTGCCACGCTGGGCACCGAGCGCGATGCACAGCGCATCGACGCATTGAGCGGTGACTACGAAGACCGCTTCATGCTGCACTACAACATGCCTCCCTTCGCCACCGGCGAAACCGGTCGTGTCGGGTCACCCAAGCGCCGCGAAATCGGTCATGGTCGTCTGGCCAAGCGTGCACTGGTGGCTGTGCTGCCAACCAAAGAAGAATTCCCCTACACCATGCGTGTGGTGAGCGAGATCACCGAGTCGAACGGTTCGTCATCCATGGCTTCTGTGTGCGGCGGATGCCTGTCGCTGATGGACGCCGGGGTGCCTTTGAAGGCGCACGTGGCTGGCATTGCCATGGGCCTGATCAAAGAAGGCAACAAGTTTGCCGTGCTGACCGACATTCTGGGCGACGAAGATCATCTGGGCGACATGGACTTCAAAGTGGCCGGTACCACCGATGGTGTGACCGCGCTGCAGATGGACATCAAGATCCAGGGCATCACCAAGGAGATCATGCAAGTGGCGTTGGCACAGGCCAAAGAAGCCCGCATGCACATTCTGGGCAAGATGCAAGAAGCGATGGGCGAGGCCAAAACAGAGGTCAGCAACTTCGCGCCCAAGATGTACTCCATGAAGATCAACCCCGAAAAAATCCGGGACGTGATCGGCAAAGGTGGCGCCACCATCCGTGCGCTGACCGAAGAAACAGGCACACAAATCAACATCGAAGAAGACGGCACGATCACCATCGCCGCCACCGACGGTGCCAAGGCTGAAGAGGCCAAGCGCCGCATCGAGCAGATCACCGCTGAAGTTGAAATCGGCAAGGTCTATGAAGGCCCCGTGACCAAAATCCTCGACTTCGGTGCACTGATCAACCTGTTGCCAGGCAAAGATGGCTTGCTGCACATCAGCCAGATCGCCCATCAGCGCGTGGAAAAGGTCACCGATTTCCTGAAGGAAGGCCAGATCGTGAAGGTCAAGGTCATGGAAACCGACGAAAAAGGCCGCATCAAGCTGTCGATGAAGGCGCTGATCGACCGCAATGCCGACGGTGCCGAGCAGGCGCAGCAGCAATAAGGCACTGCTGCCGGATGTCGAACACCTCGATGCAAGCGGTTCAAATCCAGTCTTTCGGTGGACCGGAGGTGCTGCGCATGACCGTGCGGCCTCGTCCCGTTCCCGAACTGGGAGAGGTGCTGATCGAGGTGTCCGCATCAGGTGTGAACCGTCCCGATGTGCTTCAGCGCAAGGGTTTGTACGCCCCACCACCGGGTGCGTCTGACATTCCGGGGTTGGAGGTCGCAGGCCGCATCGTCTCCGGTGATGTTGAGGCCATGGCCCGCCATGGCTTCAAGCCTGGTGACCGGGTGTGTGCCTTGTTGGCTGGTGGCGGGTACGCAGAATGGTGCGTGGCACCCGTGGCGCAGTGTTTGCCGGTGCCTGAGGGCTGGACGGATACCGAAGCTGCGTCTGTGCCCGAAACGATGTTCACCGTGTGGAGCAATGTGTTCGATCGGGGCCGGTTGGCTGCAGGCGAAACCTTGCTGGTGCACGGGGGGACCAGCGGCATTGGTGTCACGGCCATACAAATGGCAAAAGCCTTGGGTGCAATGGTGATTGCCACGGCGGGCAGCGACGAAAAGTGCAAGGCTTGTCTGACGTTGGGTGCCGATCACGCCATCAATCACCGAACACAGGACTTTGAAGCTGAAGTCTTGGCCATCACTGAGGGGCGCGGCGCCAATGTCGTTTTGGACATGGTTGCTGGCCCGTACATCGCACGTGAAGTGCGGTGCATGGCGGACGATGGACGGTTGGTTGTGATTGCCGTTCAGGGCGGTACCAGTGCTTCGTTCGATGCAGCGTTGATGATGCGCAAGCGATTGACGCTGACCGGCTCGACCTTGCGTCCGCGGTCAGTGGCTTTCAAGGCGGCAGTCGCAGCAACGCTGAAGCAGCGTGTCTGGCCCCTGCTGGAACAAAAAACGGTGGCCCCGGTGGTTCATTCCGTTTTCGATGCATCGTGCGCCGCCGATGCACACGCCCTGATGGAGTCAGGACAACACATTGGAAAACTGGTGCTGGACTGGCGCTCCATCCAGGGCACCGGACAGGAGACGATATGAAGAAATTAATCGTGGGCAATTGGAAGATGAACGGCAGTCTGGCCGCGAATCAATCACTGCTGGATGCACTGAAACTGGCGCACCCCAAAACGACCGAGGCATGTGGTGTTGCGGTTTGTGTTCCAGCGGTTTACCTGGCGCAGGCTCAGGCATTGCTGACCGGAAGCGCACTCCAATGGGGCGCGCAAGACGTTTCTGCTCATGAGCAGGGCGCCTTCACGGGCGAAAACAGCGGTGCAATGCTGCGCGAGTTTGGATGCAGGTACGTGCTGGTGGGGCATTCGGAGCGGCGCCAGTACCATGGTGAAACGGATGCGGTGGTGGCCACCAAGGCGCAGCGCGCACTGGCTTGCGGCATCACACCAATTGTCTGTGTTGGCGAATCGTTGGCTCAGCGCGAAGCGGGCGACACCATGTCGGTGGTCAAAGGCCAGCTTGCTGCCGTTATCCACGCTGTTGGGCACTGCATCACGGAAGTGGTGGTGGCTTATGAACCTGTTTGGGCGATTGGCACAGGGCGAACAGCATCACCTGAGCAGGCACAAGAAGTCCACCAGATGTTGCGCAACCAGTTGCTGGCAGCGTGTGGCAAGGCGTCCGCGACACCTAAGATTTTGTACGGTGGCAGCATGAATGCAACCAACGCCGCTGCCTTGCTGTCGCAACAGGACATCGACGGTGGGTTGATTGGCGGTGCCTCGCTCAAGGCGCAAGATTTCATGACAATTGTGTCTGCTGCGCAATACCAGTAAGTTTTTTCGCTATTTTTTTGGGGGTTATGTGAATATTTTGATGACGGTTGTTTTGACAGTCCAGATCGTGTCAGCGATTGCCATGATCGGCTTGATATTGGTTCAGCACGGCAAGGGTGCCGATGCTGGTGCCGCTTTCGGCAGTGGTGGATCTGGCTCGGCGAGCCTGTTTGGTGCAAGTGGCAGCGCCAATTTCTTGTCGCGCAGCACAGCGGTGTTGGCCACCATTTTCCTGACCAGCACCCTGATGTTGGCCTCCTTCGGGGGCAACCGTCCTGCGAGCACTGGCAGTGTGCTTGAAGGTGTTGCAGTGCCAGCCCCAGCCCAAGGGTCTTCGGTTGAACCAGCTGCAAACCCAGTGCCTGCAACCGGTGCAGCTCAGATCCCCGGTAAGTAACCTTGTTACCCCGTGGGGTATGGTTTGTACCTAACTCTGGTGAGTGAAAACCCTGTAACTCAGGGGATTTTCGAGCTACAATTCAGAGTTGTTGCAACGCCGGAAAAACCTCTTGTCCGGCCAACAGTTTGACATTGCCGACGTGGTGAAATTGGTAGACACGCTATCTTGAGGGGGTAGTGGCGAAAGCTGTGCGAGTTCGAGTCTCGCCGTCGGCACCAATCTTGGGTAAACACTGTGCCACCGCGTGGTGGCACCAGCGGATCCATCCAATGGAACTTGAACAATATCTCCCCGTTCTCTTGTTCATTTTGGTTGGTGTTGCCATTGGCATCATCCCCCAAGTCTTGGGTTACATACTGGGTCCCAACCGCCCCGACGCTGAGAAAAATTCCCCTTACGAGTGTGGTTTCGAGGCGTTTGAAGATGCCCGCATGAAGTTTGATGTGCGGTACTACCTTGTTGCGATCCTGTTCATTTTGTTTGATCTGGAAATCGCCTTCCTGATTCCGTGGGCTGTTGCTTTCTCCGATATTGGGATGACCGGCTTCCTGGCTGGGGTGGTGTTTCTGAGCATCTTGGTGGTCGGTTTTGCCTATGAGTGGCAAAAAGGCGCCCTCGATTGGGAATAAGGTTCGGAGTACCTCATGATTGAAGGCGTTTTCAAAGAGGGATTTGCCACAACGAGTTACGACTCGGTGGTGAATTGGGCCAAAACCGGCTCACTGTGGCCCATGACATTTGGTTTGGCCTGTTGCGCAGTCGAAATGATGCATGCAGCGACCGCGCGGTATGACCTCGCCCGTTTCGGTGCCGAAGTTTTTCGTGCCAGTCCACGTCAGTCGGATCTCATGATTGTTGCCGGCACCCTGTGCAACAAGATGGCTCCCGCATTGCGAAAGGTTTACGACCAAATGGCTGAGCCGCGCTGGGTGCTGTCGATGGGTTCATGTGCCAATGGTGGTGGCTACTATCACTACAGTTATTCCGTCGTGCGGGGGTGTGACCGCATAGTCCCTGTTGACGTGTATGTGCCTGGTTGCCCGCCAACTGCTGAGGCCTTGCTGTACGGAATCATCCAGTTGCAGCAAAAAATCCGCCGCACCCACACGATTGCACGTGCCTGAACATGTCCAATCCAGTCATGAACACACACTCCATTTCGCCGCAGGCGCTGAAAGCTGTATTGCTGGACCTGTTTCCGCAAGGTGACATCATCGTTGACCGTGGCGAGGTGACTGTTCAGGTGCCTGCATCCGAATATGTCTCTTGCATGCAGATGCTCAAAACGCACCCATCGTGCCTTTTTGACCAACTGATCGACCTGTGTGGAATTGATTACCAGGAGCACGCTGTTCTGGGTGAGCGGGTACAGCGGTTTGCTGCGGTCTCGCACCTGCTGTCGGTCAAGCTCAATCAGCGTTTGCGGGTGCGTGTTTTTGCTCCCGATGACGACTTTCCTCGGCTGGACTCGGTGACGACGATTTGGGCCTCTGCTGCTTGGTATGAGCGCGAGGCTTTTGACCTGTATGGAATCGTTTTCGATGGCCATGAAGATCTTCGTCGCATATTGACGGACTATGGATTCATCGGGCACCCATTCCGCAAGGACTTTCCTCTGTCTGGTCATGTGGAAATGCGGTACGACGCCGATCGTCAACGGGTGATTTACGAGCCAGTTTCCATCGAGCCCCGTGAAATTACCCCGCGCATCGTTCGTGAAGACAACTACGGGGGCCTTCACTGAAGCTGGCTGATACTCATGGCAGATATCAAAAACTACACGCTTAACTTTGGTCCTCAGCACCCGGCTGCGCACGGCGTGCTTCGCCTTGTTTTGGAGTTGGATGGCGAAGTGGTGCAGCGCGCGGATCCGCACATTGGGCTGCTGCATCGGGCAACTGAGAAACTGGCCGAGCACAAGACATTCATTCAGTCATTGCCCTACATGGACCGTCTGGATTACGTGTCCATGATGTGCAATGAGCATGCGTACTGCTTGGCCATTGAAAAATTGCTGGGTGTGGACGTGCCCATACGTGCGCAGTACATCCGCGTCATGTTCTCGGAGATCACCAGGTTACTGAATCACCTGATGTGGCTGGGTTCGCACGGAAACGACTGTGGCAGTTCAACCATCCTGATTTATGCGTTCAGGGAGCGTGAAGATCTGTTTGACATGTACGAGGCTGTGTCCGGAGCCCGTATGCATGCCGCATATTTCCGCCCAGGTGGTGTGTACCGGGATTTGCCGGATTCAATGCCCCAGTATCAGGCCAACAAAATCCGAAATGCCCGGGGTATTGCCGCGCTGAATGAAAACAGGCAAGGCAGCCTTTTGGACTTCATTGAAGACTTTACACAGCGATTCCCCAAGTATCTGGCTGAATACCATACGCTTTTGACCGACAACCGCATTTGGAAGCAGCGGACTGTGGGCATCGGGGTTGTCGAGCCCGACCGCGCGCTGAATTTGGGTATGACCGGCCCCATGTTGCGTGGCTCCGGAATTGCGTGGGATTTGCGCAAAAAGCAGCCTTACGAAACATACGACCGGGTGGACTTTGATATTCCAGTTGGCAAGACGGGAGATTGCTACGACCGGTATCTGGTGCGAATGGAGGAAATGAATCAATCCAATCGCATCATCGAACAATGCGTTCAGTGGTTGCGGGCCAATCCGGGCCCGGTGATCACATCCAACCTCAAGGTAGCCCCTCCGGCCAGGGAGTCCATGAAATCCAGCATGGAAGAACTGATTCACCACTTCAAGTTGTTCACGGAAGGGTTTCATGTCCCTGCGGGGGAAGCATACGCTGCCGTTGAGCATCCCAAGGGTGAGTTTGGCATTTACCTGGTGAGTGATGGCGCCAACAAACCGTACCGCATGAAGATACGTGCTCCCGGATTTGCACATTTGGCAACCATGGACGAAATGGCCAAGGGACATATGTTGGCGGATGCGGTGGCGATCATCGGCACGATGGACATTGTTTTTGGAGAGATTGACAGATGATCTCAGATGCCATGAAAGCCCGCTTCGATCGCGAGGTTTCGAAGTATCCGGACGAACAACGCCAGTCGGCTGTCATGGCATGCCTGTCCATTGTTCAGCAGGAGTTTGGCAGTGTTTCTGTTGAGTCAGAACGGGCTGTTGCCCAGTACTTGCGCATGCCCGTCATGGCGGTTCATGAGGTGACAACGTTTTACAACATGTACAACGTTGCGCCGGTTGGGCGCTACAAGCTCAATGTGTGCACCAACTTGCCTTGCCAATTGAGAAACGGCCAAGGCGCCTTGGCGCATTTGGAGTCCAAGCTCGGGGTGAAAATGGGTGGAACAACGCCAGACGGCCTGTTCACATTGCAACAAAGCGAATGCCTGGGGGCATGCGCCGATGCTCCTGTGATGTTGGTGAACGACAGGCACATGTGCAGTTTCATGTCCAACGAAAAATTGGATGATTTGATCGCCGATTTGAAATCTGTCGAGGTGAAAGCATGAGTGCCAACAGCATTCTTGCGCGTTATTCAGCCACAGGTGTTGAAACCTGTTTTCATGGCCGACACATTGAGCCGCAGATTTACGCTGGCTTGAGTGGCTGCAATTGGCACTTGGCTGACTACCAAGCCCGTGGTGGATACGATGCATTGAAGAAGATTCTGGGACTGGATGGCGGACCGGGTCTGACGCAGGATCAGGTGATTGCCACTGTGAAGGAATCTGGCTTGCGCGGTCGTGGCGGTGCTGGCTTTCCTACCGGCCTGAAGTGGAGCTTCATGCCGCGCCAGTTCCCTGGCCAGAAGTATCTTGTGTGTAATTCTGACGAGGGTGAGCCCGGTACCTGCAAAGACCGGGACATTTTGCACTTCAACCCGCATGTTGTGATCGAAGGAATGGCAATTGCCGCCTATGCGATGGGCATCAGTGTTGGGTACAACTACATACACGGCGAGATTTTTTCCACATACGAACGCTTTGAGGCAGCGCTGGAAGAGGCGCGTGCAGCAGGCCTTTTGGGTGACAACATCTTGGGCAGTGGGTTCAACTTTCAGTTGCACGCTGCGCACGGATTTGGCGCTTACATTTGTGGTGAAGAGACTGCGCTGCTCGAGTCCCTCGAGGGCAAAAAAGGGCAGCCAAGATTCAAGCCTCCGTTCCCTGCCAGTTTTGGTCTGTATGGGAAACCAACCACCATCAACAATACCGAGACATTCGCCGCAGTCCCGTGGATCATTCGCAATGGTGGGTCGGCTTACCTTGCCTGTGGCAAGCCCAACAATGGCGGCACAAAGATTTTCTCGGTGAGTGGGGATGTCCAGCGCCCCGGAAACTATGAAGTTCCCATGGGCACGCCTTTCGCCACTCTGCTGCAGTTGGCAGGTGGTGTCAGGCCTGGGCGGAAATTGAAGGCCGTGATTCCAGGGGGATCGTCGATGCCAGTGCTGCCTGCCGACATCATGATGTCAACGGACATGGACTACGACTCCATTTCCAAAGCAGGCTCGATGCTGGGTTCTGGTGCGGTGATCGTGATGGATGACAGCCGATGCATGGTCAATAGCCTCCTTCGCCTGTCATATTTCTATATGCATGAGTCATGCGGCCAGTGCACTCCGTGCCGCGAGGGCACGGGGTGGCTCTGGCGTTTGGTTGACCGTATCGAACATGGCCACGGCAAACCAAGTGACATTGATTTGTTGGACTCGGTATCTGACAACATCCAAGGTCGCACCATTTGCGCGTTGGGAGACGCAGCGGCAATGCCTGTCAAGGCAATGATCAAGCATTTCCGGCACGAATTTGTGCATCACATCGAACACAAGACCTGCATGGTCCCGTCGCAAGCCTGAGGCCTCAGCACATGGTTGAAATAGAACTCGACGGCAAGAAAGTCGAAATTGCGCCCGGCAGCATGATCATGCATGCCGCCGAGAAAGCTGGAACGTACATTCCTCACTTCTGTTATCACAAGAAGTTGTCGATTGCGGCCAATTGCCGGATGTGCCTGGTGGACGTGGAGAAGGCGCCCAAGCCCATGCCGGCGTGTGCCACGCCTGTGACGCAAGGCATGATCGTCCGTACCAAGAGCGACAAGGCCATCAAGGCACAGAAGTCGGTGATGGAGTTTCTCCTGATCAATCACCCCCTTGATTGCCCCATTTGTGACCAAGGTGGCGAATGTCAACTCCAGGACTTGGCTGTTGGCTACGGTGGCTCTTCGTCTCGCTACGATGAGGAGAAACGTGTGGTGCCGCACAAAGACGTGGGGCCACTGATTTCCATGGAGGAAATGAGTCGTTGCATTCACTGTACTCGCTGTGTCAGATTTGGGCAGGAGGTTGCCGGTGCCATGGAGTTGGGGGTGTCCCATCGTGGTGAACACTCCGAAATCGAGACATTTGTGGGTACCACCGTTGACTCCGAATTGTCTGGCAACATGATCGACATTTGTCCGGTCGGCGCCCTGACAAGCAAGCCATTTCGCTACAGCGCACGCACCTGGGAAATGTCGCGGCGCAAATCCGTCAGCCCGCATGATTCATCAGGTGCCAACCTCGTGGTTCAAGTCAAAAACCACCAGGTCATGCGCGTGGTTCCGTTTGAGAACGAAGCCGTCAACGAGTGTTGGATCGCTGACCGTGATCGTTTTTCATACGAAGCGTTGAACAGCGATGACCGATTGACCCAACCCATGCTCAAGCAAGGGGGTGTGTGGCAAGAGGTTGATTGGCAAACTGCATTGGAGTACGTTGCCAATGGTCTTGCAGGCGTGAAGGCTGAGCATGGTGGCAACAGCATCGGGTTGCTCGCCAGTCCGCACAGCACGGTTGAAGAGCTGTTTTTGGCTGCTGGGCTCGCGAGAGGGTTGGGTTCGGAAAATCTCGACCACAGGCTGCGGCATTCGTCGCGTGCGCCAGTTTCCGCCGTTCGGTGGCTGGGCCGGTCAATTGAATCTCTGTCTCATCTGGATCGAGCGCTGGTGGTCGGGTCAAATCTGCGCAAAGACCACCCCCTGTTTGCATTGAGGATCCGCCAGTCCATCCGCAAGGGTGCACAAGTCCATGCATTGGGTGAGGCTGTCCAGGATTGGGCCATGCCGCTGGCCAGTTTCCACACAGAGCCGTATCAAACGTGGGTGTCGGCCTTGGCTCAACTGGCTCAGGCTGTTGCTGAGCAAAAAGGTGTGGGCAGTCCGGTTCCTTGCCAAACCAACGACGCTTGGCGTGCGGTAGCGACTTCGCTGCTGTCTGGTCAGAACAAAGCAGTTTTGCTCGGTAATGCAGCCGCACATCACCAAAAGTCAGAGAGCTTGTTGGCTTTGGCCAACTGGATCGCAGACCAGATCGGTGGGACCGTGGGTTACCTCACGGAAGCCGCCAACACGGTCGGTGCTGCGTTGGTCGGTGTGCAGCCTGGTGTGGATGGGCTGGGCACGTCAGCCATGCTGGAGTCAGATCGCGTCAAGGCTTTCCTGCTTCTCAATGTGGAGCCGACGCACGATGTACGCGGTGGTTCACAGGCTTCGACGGTGATTGGTCGGGCGGACTTGGTGGTGACGTTGAGTCCCTTCAAGGCAAACATGGACATCAGTGATGTGTTGTTGCCCATTGCGCCTTTCACAGAAACAGCCGGGTCTTTTGTCAACGCCGAAGCGCGCCTGCAGAGTTTCCATGCCGTTGTGAAACCCCTTGGTGAAACTCGTCCTGCCTGGAAAGTGATCCGTGTGCTTGGTTCTATGTTGTCCTTGTCAGGCATGGAGTTCAGCTCGGTGACGGAGGTGCTGGCCGCAGCACTTCCCGGTGTGGCCAGCGGCCAAAGCGTCGATTCGACTCGTCTGAGCAACTTCAGTGCCGTGGAGACAGATCTTGAAGACGCAACAGACAGGCCCTGTACAGCAAGCATCTACCAGTTGGACTCGTTGGTGCGGCGCGCTGCTTCATTGCAGCTCACTGCAGATGCGCGTGCGGCAGTGCACTCTGGGGAGGCATCGGCATGATTGACACCATTTACAACGCCGGCTTGTCTCTCAGCCATGCGTCTTGGTGGGTGACAGCTGTTTGGCCAGTCCTTTGGATTTTGCTCAAGATCGTGGTGTTGTTGGCACCACTGATGGGTGCAGTTGCCTATTTGACCTTGTGGGAGCGAAAGCTGTTGGCGTTTATGCAGGTGCGATTGGGACCAAACCGGGTTGGCCCCCTGGGTCTGCTTCAGCCCATCGCAGACGCGGTCAAATTGCTGACCAAGGAAATCATCCAGCCCTCAGCCGCTGCCAAGGGACTGTTTGTCCTTGGCCCCATCATGGCAATCATGCCAGCCTTGGCCGCATGGGTCGCAGTGCCGTTCGGACCGGAGGCCGTTTTGGCCAATGTCAATGCTGGGTTGTTGGTGATTCTTGCCATCACGTCCATTGAGGTTTACGGCGTGATCATTGCCGGTTGGGCATCGAACTCAAAGTACGCATTTCTGGGGGCACTCAGAGCTTCGGCGCAGATGGTGAGTTACGAAATCGCAATCGGTTTTTGTTTCCTCGTGGTGGTGATGGTTTCGGGCAGTTTGAATCTGGTTGAAATAGTGGCATCACAGGGCAAGGGAATGGGCGCCGATATGGGGCTGACTTTCCTCTCGTGGAATTGGTTGCCGCTGCTTCCCATTTTTGTGGTTTATGTGATCTCTGGTATTGCTGAAACCAACCGGCACCCATTTGACGTTGTCGAGGGCGAAGCTGAAATCGTGGCCGGACACATGGTGGAGTATTCCGGCATGGGTTTTGCGATTTTCTTCTTGGCTGAGTACGCCAGTATGTGGTTGGTTTCCATTCTGGCTGTGCTGATGTTCATGGGTGGATGGCAGTCCCCCATTGACAGCCAGCTCTTCAACTGGATTCCAGGCTGGATATGGCTGGGTATCAAGACATTTTTTGTTGTTTCATTGTTTCTGTGGGTGCGCGCAACGTTTCCGCGCTTTCGTTATGACCAGATCATGCGTTTGGGATGGAAGATTTTCATTCCTGTGACCTTGGTTTGGCTGCTGTTGGTGGGTGCATTGATGCAGTCACCATGGAACATTTGGAAATAAGCGGGCATAGACATGGCTTCTGCAGCGGTTGCACCGTTCTCACTTCGCGATTTCTTCAAGAGCTTTTTGCTCATGGAGCTGCTAAAAGGCATGGCCCTGACAGGTCGGTACGCCTTCAAGCGCAAGGTCACCTTGCAATTTCCGGATGAAAAGACACCGTTGTCTCCACGGTTTCGCGGTTTGCATGCGTTACGTCGGTACGAGAACGGCGAAGAACGCTGCATCGCATGTAAATTGTGCGAGGCGGTATGTCCGGCTATGGCTATTACCATTGAATCTGATGTTCGGGATGATGGCAGTCGACGCACCACTCGCTACGACATTGATTTGACAAAATGCATTTTTTGTGGATTTTGTGAAGAGAGTTGTCCCGTTGACTCCATTGTGGAAACGCATGTATTGGAGTACCACGGCGAAAAGAGAGGTGATCTCTATTTCACCAAAGAGATGCTGCTCGCTGTTGGGGATCGATACGAAGCAGATATTGCAAGGGCCAAAGCCTAACAAGTTACTCTCATGGACTACCAGACTGGCTTTTTTTATTTTTTCTCGGCAGTGCTGCTGTTTTCGGCGTTGCGGGTCGTGACGGCCCGGAATCCAGTGCATGCGGTTCTGTTCCTCATGCTGGCCTTTTCTCAGGCTGCAGCGATATGGCTCATTCTCAAAGCAGAGTTCCTTGGCTTGACGCTCGTGCTCGTTTATCTGGGCGCAGTGATGGTCCTGTTTCTGTTTGTGGTGATGATGCTTGACATCAGGCTGGATGCAGTTCGCAAGGGCTTTTGGCGGCACGTTCCACTTGCCCTCGTGTTGGGCGGGTTGGTTGTTGCCGAGCTGATCGCAGTTCTCTGGGCCGGTTTTTCTAATATCCAGTCTGCGGTTCCGGCTTCACCCGTGGGAAAGTCAAACACCCATGAGTTGGGCTTGTTGTTGTACACACAATACCTGTATCCCATACAGGCAGCGGCAGTCATTCTGCTTGTGGCAATGATCGCAGCCATTGCATTGACGTTGCGTGAACGCAAGGACAGCAAAGCCATCAATCCGAGCCAGCAGGTACATGTCAATGCGCGGGATCGCTTGGTCGTGGTGAGCATGCCTCCCACCCGAGCAGCAGTGGCAAGCGGAACAACTCCCGATACCAACTCCAAGGGAGCCAATGCATGAGCCTCTCGATTGGTCATTTCCTGTCACTTGGCGCCATCTTGTTTGCCATCTCTGTTGTCGGGATCTTCCTCAATAGAAAGAATTTGATCGTTCTGTTGATGGCGATCGAATTGATGTTGTTGGCAGTCAATATGAATTTTGTTGCCTTTTCCCATTATTTGGGCGACATGCATGGGCAGGTGTTTGTATTTTTCATTCTCACAGTTGCTGCTGCCGAGTCTGCAATTGGGCTTGCCATTTTGGTTCTTTTGTTCCGAAACAAGTCTTCCATCAATGTCGATGAGCTCAATGAGCTCAAGGGCTGAGCCCGGGACCACTTTCACATGAGTTCGACCCTCTCTGCAGGAACGTTGCTGGCCGTTCCCCTCGCACCACTGATTGGATCTGTACTGGCTGGTGTCTTCGGGACCCAGTTCGGTGGCAATTGGATTGGGCGCCGTTTGTCTCACACCTTCACCATCTTGGGTGTGGCGGTTGCATTCGTTTTGTCAGCTCTCACGCTGAAGAGTGTTGCTCTGGATGGCGCGCGCTTCAATGAAACCATTTACGAATGGATGGTCGTGGGCGGCCTGAAGATGGAAATCGGCTTCATGGTTGATGGCCTCACCGCAATGATGATGTGTGTGGTGACGTTTGTTTCCTTGATGGTCCACATTTACACGATTGGCTACATGGAAGAGGACGACGGATACAACCGTTTCTTTGCGTACATCTCCTTGTTCACCTTCTCCATGTTGATGCTGGTGATGAGCAACAACTTGCTTCAGCTGTTTTTTGGCTGGGAGGCGGTTGGTTTGGTGTCATACCTCTTGATCGGTTTTTGGTTCAACAAACCGACAGCCATCTTTGCCAACATGAAAGCTTTCTTGGTCAACCGGGTGGGTGACTTTGGTTTCATTCTGGGCATTGGCCTGATTGCCGCATACAGCGGAACCCTGAACTACACCGAGATTTTTGCAAAATCAGGCGATCTTGCCGCCTTGACTCTCCCAGGAACATCCTGGATGCTGGTGACGGTGATCTGCATTTGCCTGTTCATTGGCGCAATGGGTAAATCGGCACAGTTCCCCCTCCATGTCTGGTTACCTGATTCAATGGAAGGCCCGACCCCCATTTCTGCATTGATCCATGCTGCCACCATGGTCACTGCCGGGATATTCATGGTGGCTCGCATGTCACCGGTCTTTGAACTCAGTGACGTCGCCTTGAATTTTGTGATGGTCATCGGGGCCATCACGGCGCTTTTCATGGGTTTTTTGGGCATTATCCAAAACGATATCAAGCGGGTCGTTGCGTACTCCACGTTGTCTCAATTGGGGTACATGACCGTGGCGTTGGGCGCTTCTGCCTATTCGGTCGCGGTGTTCCATTTGATGACCCATGCTTTTTTCAAGGCGTTGCTCTTTTTGGCGGCCGGGTCGGTGATCATGGGAGTCCATCACAATCAGGACATCCGGTGGATGGGCGGTTTGCGCAAGTACATGCCTATTACATGGATCACAGCTTTGCTTGGCTCGCTGGCCCTGATTGGCACTCCATTGTTCTCAGGCTTTTACTCCAAGGACAGCATCATTGAAGCTGTTCA
>JAIFMP010000154.1 GCA_020048405.1 Hydrogenophaga sp. | reverse complement strand
AAAAGTCACGCGACATCAAGCGTGTTGAAGACGAACTGGCTGACCTGCTCATGGCCAGCGTGGAAGTGCGAGTGAAAAAGCGCATCAGGCGCCACGGCAAGCTGGAAGATGTGGGCGAACTGGCCATAGGTTTTGGCTCGCTTGAAGAGCTCAACGGGCTGATTGATCGCTTGCGTGGGGCCTGATCGCACGAATCACATGATGAAGGCGTGCCATGGCACGCTTTTTTCATGGCAATGCGGCCGGTGCAGCGAAATACCGGGTGGACAGGCGTTTGAACTGACCGTCATCGGAGTCGATGGTGGTTTGGGTGACATGACCCTCGCTGAACACCACTGCCGCCGCCCCGGCAGCCACCAGCTCTTGGGGTTTTGTCAAAAAGTATTCCGTCCGATTGTCTCGAAATGCACCCCGTGTGCCGCCCGGCGCGGTTGAGGACACTCCCAGCGGGGTTTGCCACCACACCATGGGCAGGCCCAGCCCCTCGTGGTACTTACGGGCCAGTCCGAAGTGCGAGGCAAAGCTGGGCGTGGTCTGGTTGGTGGCGTCCCACCAATAAGGCACGGTGTTGGGGCGGGTGCACAGGGCACCCTCGCCTGTGTAAGCGGCTTCGAAGCAGCCCGCATCGCGGTCCAAGGTTTGCATCACCACGAAGTCGGCTTTGTCTGCCCCCACGGCCTTCATGAAGGTGATCTCTTCGCTGGTGACGAGGTCGCCGAACATCGAGGGGGGGAAGCCCACGTAGGCGTTGGGGGCGAGGGCCCGCGCCATTTGCACTAGGCATTGGCCCATGCCGGCCACGGTGTCGGGCTGGTTGGCGCAGTCGGGGTTGACGGCTTGTACGTAGGCCAGTTGCGCTGTTGGGCTACTTGCTCCGTACCTTTCTGCGTAGTGTTGTTGCACGTAGCCCCAGAAGTCGGGTTCGAAGTTGACCAGCGTGGTTTTACCATACGCCTTGATTTGCTGGAACATGAGTCGCACGTTGTCCCAGTAGTTGGTCATGAACACCTTGTCTGACAGCCCATACAGGTTGCCGTCGCCCCAGCTGGCCATTTGGTAGAGCGTAAACATGGGGATGGCACCTAATTGGTCTGCCCGTGTTGCATGAATGCCCACGTAAGCGCCCCTGGGGCTGTTCCACTGGTCCCATGAATAGGTGTAGTTGCCCAAGCCCACCAGGTAGTGCTCGTAGATGTCGGGTGTGAGGGCCTGGTTTTGCACCGACGACACCGGCAGGTTTCCCCCCAGTCCCACCAGCAGCCGTTTTGATTTGCCCCATTTTTGAACCAAGACACCTGCGCGTTCGTTCAGCGGGTAGGACGACACAGGGGTGTTCGCCACAGGTGCGGGTGCGGGCGTTGGCGTGGGTGCCGGCGCAGGTGCAGCCACAGGGGTCGGCGCGGGTGTGGCGGTGGCGGTGCCACCGCCGCCTCCACCACAGGCCGCCAACGAGGCCAGCGCGAATGTGGCACCGAACAAGGCAGCGGCGCGTGCCAGGTGTGGGTGTGTCTGGGGGGGCGTGTTCATCGGGCTCTCCAGCGACAAATGTGCGGGTGTTGGGTGTATGCGGCTATTGTGCAACGGGCTGACCGCAGGGCTGGCCTTGAGTTCCCAGCTTTACGCAGCGCCATTTGGTGCCACTAAACTGCACGCCATGCGCCGCTTCAGCCCTTTTACCTGGTCTTGGCCCCTGCCCGCCTTGTGGGTGTGGTTGCTGGCGTGGGCGGTATTTGTGTTGGTGCGGTTGCTCCACATGCCCCTGTTCCCGTCCTTGTTGCTGGCCACAGCGCTGGGGGTGCTGGGCAGTGTGTGGGCGCGCACACCGGTGCGCCGGGCTGTCATGGCGCTGGGGTTTCCGTTGTCTTGGTGGTTGCTGGCCGGGGGGGCAGGCACCTCGGTGCTGCTGGGCCTTCCTGCCTGGGGCTGGCTGGTGCCGCTGGGGCTGGTCTTGGCGTTGTACCCCCCCACCACCTGGAAAGACGCGCCCCTGTTCCCCACCCCCCGTGCCGCGTTGGACGGCTTGGCTGAACAGGTGCCGCTGCCTCTGGCGGGCCATGTGCTGGATGCCGGCTGTGGCGTTGGCGATGGTCTGATGGCCTTGGAGCGCGCCTACCCCGAGGTGCACCTGCACGGGCTGGAGCACAGCTGGCCCCTGCGGGTGCTGTGTGCCCTGCGCGCGCGCCATGCGCATGTGCGTCAAGGTGACATGTGGGCACAGGACTGGTCGCGCTTTGACATGGTGTATCTGTTCCAGCGGCCCGAAACCATGCCGCGTGCCTGGGCCAAGGCGCAGGCCGAACTTCGCCCAGGCGCGTGGCTGGCCAGCCTGGAATTCGCCGTGCCCGACGTGGCCTCCACCCTCACCTGGACCTGCCCCGATGGCCGCCCACTGTGGTTGTATCAGCCTCACCCAGATTGATCAAAAATAATAGCTGTCTACGCAATATCAAAAAGCGTAAAAGTCATAAAAAGCTATAAATTTACTGGGTGTTGTGGGCGGGGGTGCGGGCTGATGCACTGCAGACCCGGTTGCGCCCCGCGTGTTTGGCGTCGTAGCAGGCCTCGTCGGCCAATTTCATGGTGGCGGACCAGTCCTGTTGGGGTGCAGCAGCGTCAAACGCCACGATGCCAATCGACGTGCCCAATTGGAAGTGCTGCCCTTGCCACTCAAAGGTGAAGTCGTGCACGGTTTGCCGCACGCGTTCCGCCACGTCAGTGGCGGCGCTCAGCGGCATACCGTGCAGCACGATGGCAAATTCATCGCCCCCCAAACGGGCCACCAAGTCTTGGGGGCGGGTGCTGTTGCGAAAAATGTCGGCCAGGCGCTTGAGCACCGCGTCCCCCGCAGCATGCCCTGCCTGGTCGTTGACGGGTTTGAATTTGTCCAGGTCAATCAGCATCAGCGTGTGAACGGGCGCGGTGGCCGATGACGTTTGGCGCCAGTGGCTCAGTGCATCGTCAAATCCCCGACGGTTGAGCAGACCGGTGAGAGCATCGTGCCCGGCAGCAAAATCGGCGCGCGCTTTGTCGCGGGCCAGCACCAGCTCGGCGCGAGAGATGGACCGCGTGACCACCACGCCCAGCACCAGCCCCAGCAGAAAAATGCCTGCACCCATGCCCCACAACACAGAGCGGGCCTGGTCGTGGGCATGCCGCGCGCGTTGCTGGGCCTGCACGGTCAAGGCGTGCTGGCTGTCGCCAAAGCGCTGCAACGAGGCCACCAGGTCGCGTTGCAGCGCAAACACACGGTGTGTGTCCATGTCGGCCCGTGCCTGATGGTCTTCGCCCATCAGCAGGTGCTGCACCACCTGACGCTGGTGCTGGCTGAGTTCAACAGCGCCATTCAGCACTGCTTCCAGGCTCTGTCGGCCAGCCGGGTCGAGCTGGGTGGCGCGCAAGGCATCTCGGGCGCTGCCAAAGGCCAGGCCCTCGGTTTCGAAGGCGCGTGCATCGTCTTCCCGCTCCAGGGGGTCGGGCTGCGCCAGCATTCGCAGCAACAGCACGATGCGGTTTTGTGCCGCCATTTGCATTTGCTGGGTGCGCAGTTCGCGTTCGCCAATGTCCTTCACCACAAATTCGAAATCGGTGGCAATGCTCTGCAGGTGGGTCAAGCCCTCGCGGATCAGCAAGCCCTGCAGCACCAGCAACATCACAAACGCAGCGGCCACCAGGCGGCTGCCACTGGCCGTGCGCAACCACTGCCACCAAATGGGGCGTGGGGAGGGTGGCAAGGGGGCGGTCGATGCAAACATGGTGGCGTCAGAGGCTGAAAATCTTGCCCGGGTTCATGATGTTGTCCGGGTCCAGAGCACGTTTGATGGCGCGCATCATGTCCACCGCGCCGTCGCCCGCCTCGGTGCGCAGAAAGTCCATCTTGTGCAGGCCCACGCCGTGTTCGCCGGTGCAGGTGCCTTGCAATGCCAGTGCGCGGGTCACCAACTGGTGGTTCAGGGCTTCGGCGGTGGCGCGCTCGGTGGGGTGGTCGGGGTCGATCAGGTAGCCAAAGTGGAAGTTGCCATCACCCACATGGCCCACCAGAAAGTACGGAATGCCGCTGGCGTCTGCCTCGGCCACCGAGTCCAGCAGGCAATCGGCCAGGCGGCTGATGGGCACGCAGGTGTCGGTGGTGATGGCGCGGCAGCCGGGGCGGCTTTGCACGGCGGCAAAGTAGGCGTTGTGCCGGGCCGTCCACAGACGGGTGCGCTCTTCGGGAGTGGTGGCCCACTCGAACGACTCGCCACCGTGTTCTGCCGCAATGTCTTGCACCAGTTCGGCCTGCTCTTTCACACTGGCGGGTGAACCGTGGAATTCCATCAGCAACAGCGGTTCTTCGCGCAGGTTCAGCTTGCTGTGGGCATTGACGGCGCGCACCGAGGCAGCGTCGATCAGCTCACACCGGGCAATGGGTATGCCCATCTGGATGATGGTGATGGTCGTGCGCACGGCCGCCTCAATGCTGGGGAACGAGCAGGTGGCAGCTGAAATGGCCTCGGGCAACGGGTAGAGCTTGATGGTCACCTCGGTCATGATGCCCAGCGTGCCTTCGCTGCCCACCATCAGGCGCGTCAGGTCGTAGCCGGCGCTGCTTTTTTTCGCGCGCGTGCCTGTGCGGATGACGTTGCCCTGCGCCGTCACCACCTCCAGGGCCAGCACGTTTTCGCGCATGGTGCCGTAGCGCACGGCGTTGGTGCCGCTGGCGCGGGTGGCAGCCATGCCGCCGATGCTGGCGTCGGCCCCCGGGTCGATGGGGAAGAACAGGCCCTGGTCCTTCACGGCCTCGTTCACGGCCTTGCGGGTCACGCCGGGTTGCACGGTCACGGTCAGGTCTTCGGCGTTGACGCTGAGCACTTTGTTCATGCGCGCCACGTCAATGCTGATGCCGCCCTGCACCGCCAGCAGGTGGCCTTCCAGCGACGAGCCCGTACCGAACGCGATGACCGGCACCTTGTGTGCGGCGGCCAGCTTCACGGCATCGGCCACGTCGGTGGTGCTTTCGGCAAACACCACCGCGGCTGGTGGGGGGATGTGTGTGAAGGGTGACTCGTCGCGCCCGTGCTGTTCGCGCACCGCCAGGCCAGTGGCGCAGCGCGCACCAAAGCGGGCTTGCAAGGCGGCCAGCATGGCGGCGGGCACCTCGCGAATATCGGTGGCGGGCAACACGTGTGAGGGACTTGTGGGGGCGTTCATGGCAGTGGGGGTGGGCGCGAGCGGATAATGAAATTGATTATCCCCAGCCCCACCCCCTCCCGCCAGCGAGCTTGCCCCCTCCCATGACATTTCAGAGACTGACCGCCCTGGTGGTGGATGACCAGGAACTGATGCGCTCGGTCACCACCAACCAGTTGCGTGCCATGGGGTGGGGCAAAGTGCTGAACGCCAAAAACGGTGCCGATGCCCTGAAGCTGGTACGTAGCCAGCGCATTGACGCGGTGTTGTCTGACTGGAACATGCCCGTCATGAACGGTGTGGAGTTTTTGCGAGCGCTGCGGGCTGAAGACCGGTTCGCCCGCCTGCCGTTTCTGATGATCACTTCTGAAACCGAGCGTGGTCGCATACAGGACGTGATCACCGCCGGGGTGAGCGGGTTGCTGGTGAAACCCTACAACGCCACCACGCTGCGCGAGCGCCTGGAGCGGGCGTTGCACCAGGTGCCCGCCACCGCCACACCCTCGCCCAACATACAGAGCAGTTACGCCAACCCTGGTGGTGTGCCCGCGCAAGGCATGGACGCCGCCACCCTGCCGCCCACCCGCCTGCTGGTCGTGGACGACAACCCCACCAGTCTGGCCGTGCTGAACAAGCTGTTTGCCGACGACTATGCCGTGACCACCGCCACCGGCGGCTTGGCCGCGCTGGCCGCCTGTGCCGAGGGCGCCCTGCCTGATCTGGCGCTGATGGACGTGCAAATGCCCGACATCAGCGGCTTTGAGGCCGTGCGCCGTTTGCGCGCCCAACCCGCGTTGGCCAACATCCCGGTCATGTTCGTCACCGCTGACGACAGCGACGCCGCCCGCACCGAAGGGCTGGGGCTGGGCGCGGTGGATTTTGTGCATAAAACCATGCCACCCCGGTTGCTGCGCCAGCGCGTGCGCAATTTTTTGCGCATCGTGGACATGCGCAAGCAGTTGCAAAGCGAATACGACGCCATGCTGGAGAGCACGCGCTTGCGCGAAGAGGTGGAAAACCTCACCCGGCACGACCTCAAGGGCTCGCTTTCGGGCATTGCCGCGATGGTGGGCAGCCTCGCCACCGAAGACGACATGCCCGGCCGCCACGTTGGCACACTCAGGCTGGTGGCTGATGCGGCGCAGCAGGCGCTGCACTCTGTCAGCCTGGGGGGGGAGCTGTACAAAATGGAGACGGGCCGTTTCAAGCTGACGGCCACACCCGTGGCGCTGGGCGAAGTGCTGCGCCGGGTGGTTGAGCTCGCGCGCGCAGCCTTTGCCGACAAGCACCTCACCGTGGTGGTTGACGTGGACGTGCCCGTGGGCCAGCCCCTGCCACAGGCTGTGGGTGACGAGTCTCTGTGCCAGTCTCTGTTCCAGAACCTGGTGAAAAACGCCTGCGAGGCCGCGCCAACCCACAGCACCGTTACCGTCACGCTGAAAGACGGAGACCCGCTGTGCGTCGAAGTGCACAACGTCGGTGCCGTGCCGCTGCCGATACGGGCCACCTTTTTTGACAAGTTTTCCACGTCTGGCAAAGACCGTGGCAGCGGCCTGGGCACCTATTCCGCACGCCTGCTGGCCGTCGCCCAGCGCGGCCGCATTGCCATGCGGACCAGTGATGCCGACAACAGCACCACCCTGAGCGTCTGGTTGCCCCGACAACCCGATGAAGCACTGGACCTGCGCGCACCGGCCAGGGCCTGACACTTACTCACCCTTTAAATCAATCACACACCATGGGCAACCGACTCACCCAAATCGCTACCCGCACCGGAGATGCCGGTACCACAGGCCTGGGCAACAACCAGCGCGTCAGCAAAAACAGCCTGCGTGTGCACGCCATGGGCGATGTGGATGAGCTCAATTCCCACATTGGCGTGTTGCTGTGCGAAGACATGCCACCTGTTGTGCGCGAGCTGCTGGTGGACATACAGCACCAACTCTTCAACCTGGGCGGCGAACTGAGCATTCCCGGCTTTGAGCTGCTGAAAGCGGACGCGGTGTTGGCGCTGGATGAAGCGCTGGCCACGTTCAATGATCCCCTGCCCCGCCTGCAGGAGTTCATCCTGCCCGCCGGCACCCGCGCCGCCTCGCTGGCCCATGTGTGCCGAACCGTGGCTCGGCGGGCCGAGCGCCAAGTGGTGGCCTTGGGCAACGAAGAATCGCTGAACGACACCCCGCGCCAGTACCTGAACCGCTTGAGCGATCTCATGTTTGTGCTGGCCCGCACCCTCAACCGCCATCGCACCGATGGCAGCATGGGCGACGACGTGTACTGGAAAAGCCAGCGCATGGCAGCCGGTGGCGCTGACGAGCCTGCCGCAACATGATGCCCACCCGGCACCTGCCGCTCAGCGTACAGGGCGTGCTGCTGGGGCTGGCCGTATTGGCGGCGTCACCGCCAGCCTGGGCTGCCACATCGACCCAGACCCTGGTGTGCGATGTGTCCTACCTGCCCAGCCGTGCCAACTGGGTGCGTACCGTGACGGTGGACTACGACGACAAACGCCTGCGCGGCGTGGCGGTTGATGGCGTGGCTGTGCACAGCTTTGCCGTCAGCGGGACGGTCATCCTGACATCTCAGGACAACGAGCGCATACAGCTGGATGTGGCCCAGTTGGGCTGGACCAGCGACTTCCGTGGGTTGGCCTCAGGCCAGGGCCGTTGCCAACGGGAAAACATGTGATGGAAATGGCACTTGCCGCTTGATTGGCAAGGATTTTCAGCTACTTATTTGGTATTGGCGTGCATTACGCAGGCGCACAGGTGGCGCCCGCATCGGGTGTTTGCGGTGGCAGCAGCCCCAGGTGTGCTGCACGGAACACGGCTTCCGAACGGCTGCTGACACCCAGGGCCTTGAAAGCGGCGGCCAGGTGGGTTTTCACGGTGCTTTCGGCCACCAGCAATTCCCGGGCGATGGTTTTGTTGGGCTTGCCCTGCACCAGCTTCAGCAGGCATTCCATTTGGCGGGGAGACAGTCCGGCGACCGCCTGGGCCACGCTTTCATCGATGCTCTGGCTCGCCAGTGCCGAGGCAGGCAGGTAAACGCCCCCGGCCAGCATCGTTTCCAGGGCCTTGAGCATGGTGGGCGTGTCGGCCGATTTGTGTATGAAGCCCGCCGCGCCTTGTTCGACGAGTTCGCGCACCAGCCCGGGCCGCGCGTCGCCCGACAGCATCGCCACCGTGGATTCAGGATGCGCCTGCAGCACTCGGATGAGCCCTTCGTTGCCTTGGCTGTCGGGCAAGGCGTAGTCGAGCAGGATGAGGTCAAACGGCCCCTGCGTCTGGACGGCCTCGGCAATGCTTTGTGCGGTGGCACAGGCCAGGCTGGCGTCCAGATCCTGGAGCAAAAAGCGCAAACCCTGTGAAAAAAGCACGTGGTCGTCAACCAAGAGGGCGCGCATGTGAGTCCGTGTTGTGTTCGATAACGTACCGACCATTGTAGGTCTCAGTGTTCATCACTGTCGTCCGAGAACTCCTGCGCAATGGCCAGAAACGCCTGCTGGCACACCACGAAGGCATCGACCACGTCCGGGTCAAAGTCCCGCCCCTTGCCTTCCAGGATGATGGCCACTGCCTCGTCGTTGGGGAAAGCGGGTTTGTACACACGTTTGCAAATCAGCGCGTCGTACACGTCGGCCAGTGCCATCAGCCGTGCCGCAATGGGTATTTCGTCGCCCGCCAGGCCCAGCGGGTAGCCGCTGCCGTCCCATTTTTCCTGGTGCGAGTGGGCAATTTGCTTCGCGCATACCAGGAACGGCACCTCGTGACCCAAGCGCCGTTCGGCCGCCTCGATGGTGTCGCGGCCAATGGTGGTGTGGGTTTTCATGATCTCCATCTCGTCCGCATCCAGGCGCCCCGGCTTGAGCAGGATGCGGTCGGGAATGCCCACTTTGCCGATGTCGTGCAACGGGGCAGACTTGAACAGCAGGTCGATCTGTGCATCCGTCAGGTAGGCTGAAAAGCGCGGGTGCTGCTGCAGTTGCCGGGCCAGCACGCGCACGTAGTGTTGGGTGCGGATGATGTGCTGGCCGGTTTCGTTGTCGCGTGTTTCGGCCAGTGACGCCATGGTGAGGATGGTCACTTCCTGAATGTCTTTCACCTCGGCGGTGCGGCGTTCCACCTCGTGCTCCAGGTAGGTGGCCTTGTCCACCAGAAAGTCGCGCGCCGCCTTGAGTGCGAGTTGGGTGCGCACGCGCGTCAGCACGATGGGTGGGCTGATGGGTTTGGAAATGAAGTCCAGCGCGCCCAGCTGCAGGCCCCGCTCTTCGTCTTCCATCTGGCTTTTGGCAGTGAGAAACACCACCGGGATGTCGGCGGTGGCTGGGTTGGCCTTGAGCCGCTGGATGACTTCATGGCCGTCCATGCCCGGCATCATCACGTCCAGCAAGATGAGGTCTGGCGGCCGGGGCCCCTGTGCAATCTCCAGTGTGCGTTGTCCGCTGCATGCCACGCGCAGCTGGTGTTCGTCCTTCAGCAGGTCCACCATCAGCGTGAGGTTCACAGGGGTGTCGTCCACCACCAGCACGGTCCGGCGTGTGGTGTTATCAGCGTTGTCCCGCCCGTCGCTGGTGTCGCTGCCAGGGCTGTAGCCCAGATCGGCCAACAGACGAGCCGCCTCGGGCAGGCGGTAGCGGCGCAGTGCACGTGCCAATGCCATCCATGCTGGGCCCGTACGGCGTTTCAGCACAGCGTCTTTCTGCTCCAACAAGGCCAGTGCGGCCGGGTCATCGGTTGACGCCAGTTGCGCCATGCGGTGGCACAGCTGTGCGTCGGCGCTGCCGTCGTGGGGATCTGGGGCCCGCCAGGTTGAAGGCTCTGTGGCAGTGGGTGGGACTGTCAACGCCCACGAGGCCTCATGCGCCAGCGCCGACGCCGAGAAGCTGCCGGTGTCGTTCATTCCAACACCGGGCGCAGCAGGCAGGTCGAACCATGCGGTGAACCAGAAGGAAGAACCCAAGCCCAATTCGCTGTTGACACCCACACTGCCATCCATCAGTTCCGCGAGCTTCTTGGAAATGGCCAGCCCCAGACCCGTGCCGCCATACTTGCGGGTGGTGGAGGTATCGGCCTGGCTGAAGCTTTTGAACAGGCGGCCCAGTTGTTCAGGCGTCAAACCGACACCCGTGTCTTGTACGGTGAACCGCAACTGCACGCGTTTGGGCTGTTGGTCCACCGACTCGATGTCAAGCTGTATCGTGCCTTCATCGGTGAACTTGATGGCGTTGCTGATGAAGTTCACCAGGATTTCGGTCACCCGAAGTGCGTCACCCAACAGGCGCGGCGGGGTGTTGGGAGCCATATTCACGCGCAGGTTCAGGCCCTTGGCCGTGGCTTTGTCGGCATTCATGGCGTGTACGCTGTCGAGCACGGCTTTCAGGCTGAATTCGGCTTTTTCAAGCACCAGCATGCTCGCCTCGACCTTGGAGAAGTCGAGCACCTGGTTGATCAGACCGTGCAAGTGCTGGCTGCATTGCTGGATCACCTGCACGTAGTCGCGCTGCTTGTCGCTCAGGTCGGACTTGAGTGCCAGATAGCTCATGCCCATGATCGCGCTCACAGGCGTGCGCACTTCATGGCTGATGTTGGCCAGAAAGTCTGATTTGAACTGCGTGGCTTCCTCGGCCACCCGCTTTTCGGCCGCAAGTTGCGCCAGCAGCGCATCGTTTTCAAAGCGCATGCGCAGTGATTCGCGCAGGTTGTCGGCCATCTGAAGAGAGAGCTTGCTCAGCATCAGACCCGCGCCCAACAGTGACAGCGCCAAAGGCAAGTGTGTGGAGTCGCGAGTGAGCCAGAACGTACAGGCCGACAGCAGGTTGACCCATGCGCCGCTGACAAACGTGGTGGGGTGGGTGGCTGCATTGACCAAGGCCGCACCCACGTACACCAGTTGCAGCGCAGTGGCCAGTTCAGCCACGCCCACATGACCATCCCAGCCCAGCCACCACACCGTGGAACCACACAGTGCCTGGTTGATCACGGTCATCCACCACAGGCGTACCTGCAATTGGCGCAACTCGTTTGCGTTGGCTCCGGGCAAGGCTGCCACTACCTGGCGCGACACGCGCCAGTTAACCTCCGCCATGGCCATGAACGGCAAGGCCCACCACAACAGGTTATCCAGCGCAACGGAGTCGCGCAATGAAAACACCGTGGCGGCACAGACAAACCACACGGCAAACTTGGCTTGAATGGATTGCGTGGCCCGCAACTGCAACGAGGCGCGCGCGGTTTCCACGTCGAGCAACGCGGGCGCATTCAGAGACAGTAACCCCCAGCCGGTTGTCACATGCATGCTCGAGTGTTTTGAAAAGCCTTGGGAGCTACCCAGATGTCAGACACACCGTTGCGCCGGGTCCAACCCGCCGAACAATGACTGCACGAGTTCAATGATGCCCTAGTTCGCGGCGTACCGGAACGTGGGTCTGAACACCCGCCGGGGGATTTTCGGCAGCACGACCCGGTGTCCGTGCTGGCGGGCAACGGACTGGGCGGTGGATCGCTCATCAACAGCGGCGTCACACTCCAGCCAGACCCGGCTGCAGGCGGCCCGGTTTGTAGCGGCCACCTATCTGCACAAGTTCCTGGCGCTGGAGCCGTTGGGCCACGCCAAGGAAGACTGCGCGAGCGTACCCTTGAGCATCGCGTCTGACGACCAGGCCAGCAGGCACCGCCCGACTGTGGCTCTGGTCGCGGAGGCGCGCCAGGTCACTAAAATGACGCTGGCACCAGGAGAGGCCGGTGGCTGGCCTTCGCGGGTGGAGGTGTTCGGCGAGGGTGGCGTCCAGAACGCCCAAGCCGTGCTGAATCTGTCAGCTTGTCTCGAGGTTGCGCACCTTTGCGGTGCGGATCTTGCTTGCGCGTCCCGTGTTCCGGTTCGGACCGGTCAGCATCCGGTCGATCGGCCGGCGGGTGAGTCCATACAAGGCAGGTGAACGTGTTCGGAAAAATCTCTTCTTGGCTGGGCCGACTGAGCGTGGGGCGCAAGCTCATGCTCATCTATTTGCTGGATTTGTCGGCCGTCATTTACGTGTCTGGCATCCTTATCCACGAAAAATTCCAGGCCATCGATTTCACCCGCAAGGAATTGGTGGGCACCGTCTACACCCGGGCGGTCAGCACAGAACTGATGTCGCCGTTTGTGCCACCTGGCACACGTGTGGCACCCGATGCCGAGCGCCTTGATGACGTGCGCACACGGTACGACGAGTTGCTGCACACCGATGTGTTGTCTGCCGCTTTTGTGGCCGCTGTGCAGTCCATCCCACCCCAGGGGGGGGAGGATTCTGTGGCCAGTGCAGCCGTGTTGCGCACAGGCCGTGAGTTGCTGACAGCAGTGGGCAACCAGTCCAACCTCATCCTCGACCCCGATCTGGACAGCTACTACGTCATGTCGCTGGCGGTGTTGCGCTTCCCCGAGTTGCTCCATGTGTTGCACGACACCCGCCAACTCTTGCTGCCCAACCCCAGCCGCTTGACTCCCCAGGACCTGAGTGTCCAGCGGTTGACGGCTGCCGGGCGGCTCGATGCCGTGCTACAAGGCATGGAGGCCGACTACAACCAGGCCTGGCTGGCCGGCGACAGCGTTTTGCAGGCCCGACTGCACACCAGTCGCCAGACACTCAAAGCCAACGCCGAGGCTTACCTGGCCGAGGTGCGTGCCTTGGCCGAGCCGAGCCATGGCACGCCCGGCGACCCGGTCCTGTGGCAGGAGTCCCATCGGTCCACCCTGCTGGCGCTCGATGCCGCCTGGCATGACAGCCTGAACGAGCTGACCCGCTTGCTGGACGCGCGCGTGTCACACCTCTTCGGGCGCATGTGGTTACACCTGGGCACGGCACTCGCCTTGCTGGCTTGCATATTGAGCCTGGTGTACGTGGTGGCGCGACAAATTGCCAAGCCCTTGCAGAGCCTGGCCCATGTGGCCGACGAGGTGCGGCGCAGTGCGAACTACAGCCTGAAGGCGCAGTGGGACAGCAGCGACGAAATCGGCCGCTTGTTCACCGCATTCAACGACATGCTCGCCCAACTCGACCGTGACCGCTTGGTGCAACAGGAACTGGCTGCCAGCAGCCGCGCCGCCGCCGCGCAGCGCGAGCTGCTGGAGGCGTTTCCCATCCCCATGGTGCTGACGTCGGTGCCAGACCACGAGGTGTTGCACGCCAACGGTCCGGCCCAGCAGTGGTTGGCGGGGCGCACCACAGACCCGTGGCGTACCGGCCTGGAGCCGTCGGTACGCAACCGCTTCTTCCAGCGACTTTCCGATCGCGGGTCGGTGGACGAGTTCGAGGTGCGCTGGCAGGGCGGCACCGAGCCCTCGTGGGCCGTGCTGTCTGCCCGGCGGCTGAATCACCAGGGCCGCGATGCGGTGCTCACCGCGTTCACACCCATCAACCTGCTCAAGACCATGGAGCAACGGCTGGAGCTTTGGGCGAAGGTGTTTGAGGCATCTTCCGAGAGCATCATCATCATGAATGCGCAGCAGCGTTCTGCCGCAGCACCTCATTTGAATTCCACGAAGTCATTGGTGACGACATCGCCAGCCTGCTCGATGGCCCCGGCCCGGACTGGCCGACGCTGAGCGACAAAGACGCGTGGCAGGGAGAGGTGCGCATCCGCAAACAAACGGGTGGCAGCTACCCGGCGTGGCTGATGGTGTCGGTGGTGCGCGAAGGTGCCACGAGCGGCCAAGTCGGCAATTTCATCGGTATTTCCATCGACATCACCGACCGCAAGGCCAAGGAAGAGCGCATCCGCTTTCTGGCGCAACACGATGTGCTGACCGAGCTGCCCAACCGCTCGCTGTGCCAGCAGCGCCTGGCCGATGCCCTGGAGCAGGCCACCCTCACCGGCGAGCAGGTGGCGGTGCTGTTCATTGACCTCGACCGCTTCAAGCTGGTCAACGATACGCTCGGCCACCACATTGGCGACGGCCTGTTGCGCCATGTGGCGCAGCGCCTGTCGCAGGCAGTGCGGGCCGACGACACCGTCAGCCGCCTGGGGGGCGACGAGTTCGTGGTGGTGTTGCGCCACGTGCTGGGCGAGCAGGAGCTCGACACCATCGTCAACGACCGCCTCATTCCCGCCGTGCGCAAACCCATGGTGGTGGAGGGGAACAAACTCAACGTGTCTTGCAGCGTGGGCGTGGCTCTGTTCCCGCGCGATGCCACCGACCAGGAAGAGTTGATGCGCCGCGCCGATGCTGCCATGTACGAGGCCAAGGCTGCAGGGCGTGACAAGGCACGGTTCTTTTCTCCGGAGACCGACCAGCGTGTGCAGGCCCGCCAGCACATGCAGGCCCAGTTGAGCCAGGCCCTCGCCAACCAGGAGTTCAGCCTGCATTACCAGCCACGTCTGTGCGCCCGTTCCAGGCGGCTTGCCGGTGCGGAGGCCTTGCTGCGCTGGCACAACCCCGTGCTGGGCCATGTGCCTCCAGGAGACTTCATCGGACTGGCCGAAGAAACGGGGCTCATCATGCCCATTGGCCTGTGGGTACTGCAGGAGGCCTGTCGGCAATGGGTGGAATGGCAGGAACTGGGCTTGGTGTCCGACATGCAACTGTCGGTCAACCTGTCGGCTGCGCAATTGGCCGATCCGCAGTTGGTGTCACAGGTGGCGCAGGTGCTGGGGGACAGTGGTTTGCCCGCGCGACGCCTGGAGCTGGAGCTGACCGAGTCGCACCTCATGGACAACCCCGCCGCCGCGCAGCTGCAGGTGTCTGACCTCAAATCGTTGGGCGTGCTGGTGTCGATCGACGACTTCGGCACCGGCTACTCCAGCCTGGCTTATCTCAAGCGTTTTGAGATCGACAAGCTGAAGGTGGACCAGTCGTTTGTGCGCGGCATGCTCGACGATACCGCCGACGCCGCCATTGTTCAGGCCGTGATCGCGCTGGGCCACACTTTGGGTCTGAAGGTGGTGGCCGAGGGTGTTGAAAACCTGCCTACCGCGCAGACGCTGGCAGCCCTCGCCTGCGACGAACTGCAAGGCTATGCGTTTGCCCGACCGTTGCCTCCCCGCGAGTTTGAAGCATGGGTGCGTTCGCAGGCATCAGGTGCCGCCGTGGAGGCCCGTTCCGACCGCCGTCGCCCCAAATGAAACGGCTGAGCCTTCCCGCAAACCCCCGGTGTCTGGCCGCGTCGCGGGTTTGATGTGCATCAGCCGCGCGCAGGGTGGTGCCCGTATGATGGCCACGCTCAGACACCCCATCCCACAAACTGTCCATCCCTTCGCCCATGAGTTCAGACCGCATCAGCCAGGAACTTGACCAGGCCCGCCAGAGCGGCCCTCTGCGCGACATCATCGTTCCACCCTGCCCCGAGTTGCTGGTTGCGCTCAAGGCCGCTACTGCCACAGCCGACCCCGATGTGACAGCCATTGACCGAATTGCCGGGGCCGACGTGGCGATGTCGGCTGCCCTGATCCGCCAGGCCAACAGCCCGCTGTACGCGCTGGAGCACCCGGTGCACGCCGTGGGTCAGGCGCTGACGGTGATCGGTCTCAAACCCGCGGTGGAGTTACTCACCGGTTTTCTGATCCGGCGTGCCCTGCCCACCCATTCGCCGGTGCTGGCCCATTTCTGGGAGAACTCCGCCCGGCGTGCCTTGGCTTGCGAGCACATCGGCACGCGCTTGTATTCGCTGGAGCCTGGTCTGGCGCACAGCTTCGGGCTGTTTTGCCATGTGGGCATCCCGGTGATGATGCAAGGTGTGCGGGGCTATGCCTCCACCCTGACCGAGGCGCTGGCCCGCAAAGACCGCACCTTCACCCAGACTGAAAACGCCAACCACCGTACCGACCACGCCGTGGTGGGGGCCATCGTGGCCAAAACCTGGCATCTGCCGCGCGACGTGGCGGTGGCCATTCGCCTGCACCACGATTTCACCTGCTTGGGCGACACCACGTTTCCCGACACAGTGCGCACTTTGGTGGCGCTGGGTCTGATCGCCGACCAACTGGTCAATCGCCACGAGGGTGTGGCCGAGTCACGTGAGTGGGGTCAACACGGCCAGGCCTGCATGGACCACCTGGAGGTGACCGACGACGAGATCGAGCTGTGGGTGGACGAATTGCACCCCCAGTTCACTGCCGTGACGCTGGGCTGAACGACGCTGCTGCCCTGCCGCATCAGGCAGGCTTGCGGTTCACCATCAGAATGCCGATGGCGACCCCGACCAGCGCCAGCACCAGTTGGGCGGTCAGTGGCTCGCCCAACAACAGCACCCCGAACAGCAGCGCAAACACCGGCGTGAGAAAGGTAAAGCTGGCCATTTGTGTGGCCGGGTAGTGGCGCAGCATCCACATCCAAGCCAGGTAGCTGGCAAACGCGCCCACGGCCGTTTGCAGAAACAACGAGGTCCATGTCCATGCCGAGTAGCTCCAGCCCCAACGCTCCCCCAGCATCAGCGATATCACCGGCACCACTGCCGCCGTGACGGCCAACTGGTAGAACAGGGTTTTTTCTGCACTCGCCTGCGTCAGCCGTGTGGTGCGCAGCGCCAGCGTGGTCAGGCCCCACAGCGCTCCGGCGGCCAGGCCCAGTGTGTCACCCAGCAACTGGGTGCCGGTGGAGTGCCCAAACCCTTCACTGAACGCCAGCCCCACCGCTGCAAACGCCACGCTCAGACCCACCCACTGCCCACGAACCGCGGCAGCAGCAGCGCCACCACAAACGGTGAGGTGTACAGAAACACCGTCAGCCGTGAGGCTGTGGTGTATTGCAGGCCGATGTAGATGCAGGTGAGTTCTCCGGCAAACAGGCTGCCCGCCAGCAACCCTGCACGCAGGGTGCCGTCGCGCCCGAACAGCGCAATGCCCCGCCATGCGCACCAGACCCATAGCATGGCGCTGGCACCGATGAAGCGCAGGGTGGCCTGCCACAGCGGGGGCATTTCGGCCACCGAGCTTTTGATGAGGATTTGCTGCAACCCCCAAAAGGCGCAGCAGGCCAACAGCAGGCCAATGGCCAGGCCATCCAGCCGGGTTTTGCGCTGGGGTACGGTGTGGGGCATGGGAAAACGCGGGTGGTGTCAGAGCGGGTGCTCGGTGTAGAACTTGCCGCCGTGGTACAGCAATGGCGCAGCACTGGCCGAGCCCGTTTCCAGCGGCCCGGCACGGTGGCAGCGTTCCACCTCACCCACAAAAATGATGTGGTCGCCCTCAGCGTGCTGGCTGCGGCTGAAGCACTCGAAGGTGGCCAGTGCCCCGCTCAGCAGGGGCAAGCCGTGTGAGCCCCGGGTGTACGCCACCCCAGTGAAGCGGTCGACGCCCCGTGCAGCAAACTGCTGGGCCAGGGACACCTGTGCGGCGCTGAGCACATTCACCGCGTAGTGCGTGCACGCGCTGAACACGGCCATGGTGCTGGCCGTGCGGGCCAGGCTCCAGAGCACCAGCGGTGGGTCCAGCGAAACGGAGTTGAACGAGTTGGCCGTCAGGCCCACGGGTGTGCCGTCGGGCGCGCACGCAGTGACAACGGTCACGCCGGTGGCAAAGCTGCCCAGCGCGTCGCGAAACTCGCGCTGCGAAAAGCCGGGCGACTGGGCGCGAAGTGGGAAGGCGGGTGCAGGCATGGGCGGGCTCAAATCAATGGAGGCCCATTCTCCGCGAAACACCCGGACCCTTGGGCCCGAGTGACAAAGGCAATTTAGATGATCAAAAATGCCTTTGGTGCTTGTCTGTATTAAACAGTTTGCTATCAGGGCAGCTTGACGCCTGTCGCGGTGATCACGTTCTGGTGTGAGTAATCGGCCCGTGCCGGGCGGCCAATGCTGCCTTTGGCCAGCACGTGGTCCACAAAACTCTGCGTGTAGAGCAGGTAGGTGTTGACGTAGCGACCGGCGTTGAACGCAGTGCCCAGGGTGGTGTACCCATCTTTGCCCGACGCAATGAAGTCGTTGGTGACCAGTACATAGGTTTTGGTCAGGTCGATGGCCGTCCACGCGCCGGTGGCCTTGTTGCGCACCTGCACGTTGGTGAAGCGCTGACCTTTGGCCTTGCTCATGTCCAGGTCCCAGCGCAAGCCAGCCGCATAGGGGTGAGAGCCGTTGGACTGGGCCAGGTCGAGGTAGTTGGCTGTGGCGTCTTCCAGTGTGGAGACCACTTCCTTGCCGGTCAGCTCCAGTTCCACCAGCACGTTGGTGAAAGGCAGGACGGTGAACGCATCGTTCATGTTCAGTGGCTTGGCTGCCAGCGGCACACGCACGCCACCGGCGTTTTGCAGCGCAAAGTCGGCGCGTTTGGCGGCGGACAAGAACGACTCTGCCACCACCTGAGCCATGTCACTGCCCTGGGCCAGCGTGTTGGCAGTCTCGCAGCCAGCGGTACCGGCGCTGCGGTTGGTGGTTTCGCCGGGGGTGCGCACAAGGCACAGAGCCTGCGTGGCCGTGCCGATGGGTTTGGCCTTTTCGGCGGCCACCTGGTCACTGTAGGTTTTCAGGGTGGCGGTGGCCGTCGCATCGGGCGTGACCACCTTCACCAGGGGCTGGTTGGCCGCCAGGTTGGCGATCAGCGTGGTGCGCACGGTGTCTGACACGGTTTGCCACGCGCCAGTCGCGTCTTTGCGCTTGAACTGGTCACCCACCACCAGCGTCGCCTTGCCGCCGCAGCTCTTGACGGCACCGGCTTCGTTGAACTGGACGTTCATCAGGCCCATTGCCTTTGAGTATTCCCACGCCTGACCGATGCACACGGGTTCGCCGTTCTTGTTGGCGGCCACCGTGGGGTATGGGCCCGACGACGAGGTGACACCCACGGCCTTGAAGTCTCCCAGCAGGCTTCACGTCCACATCGGTCAGCTTGGCAGCCATGGCTTTGTCGAGGTCATAGCCCTGGTGGGTGATGGCCACGATGTGGCGCACGCCCTGGGCTTTGAGTTCGTCAATGGCTTTTTGAGCCGAGGCCACTTCGTCGCTGAACACCGTGGTGGCCAGCGGGCGAGAAGAGTTGGTGGTTTTGCCAGCAATGGTGATGCCGATCAGGCCCACCTTCACGCCGTCCACTTCCTTGATGACCCAGGGCTTTAGGTAAGGCGCGCCGCCTGTCGGGGCCAGTGCGGTGCCGGTGGCGGGCCGTACGTTGCTGGAGATGACCGAGGTTTTGCAGGTGCCCTGGGCCAGCTCGTCCAGGAAACCTTTCAGCGTGGCGTCGCCGTCGTCGAACTCGTGGTTGCCTGGGGTGAAGGCGTCGAAGCAGATGGTGTTCATCATCTGCGCGTCGACCTTGCCTTTGAAGAAGGTGTAGTAGAGCGTGCCGGTGTTGGCATCACCGGCGTGGATTTTCAGCAGGTTTTTGGTGCCGGCCAGCGACTTGAACAGCGCGGTCTGGCGGGCAAAACCACCCAGCTCCACCTGGGTGGCCACGCCGTCGAGCGTCAGTTCGGTGGCTGCAAAGGCATCGAGCTGCGAATGGTGGTCGTTGATGTGGGCCACATTCAACTCCAGCGGTTTGAATGTGGGGGCATCGTCGCCTCCACCACAGGCGGTCAGCGCCAGGCCCAGGGCGGTGAATACAGCAGCAGCGGACACGGTTCTCTTCCAGTTCGGGGTGGTCATGGGGCAGGGCTTTCAAGGGTTGAAAACCCGCCAGCATGTGGCGCAACCGTGACAATACCGTGAAACCCCGGCTCAGGCGGTGCGTGCTTCCCAGTGTGCCCGAGGTTTGGGCAGGTTGTAGAACGCAAAGTCCATGGCGGGGCGTGCACCGCTGATGAGTTCAGCCAGCGCTTTGCCCGAACCTGCGCCGTGCGTCCAGCCGAGCGTGCCGTGGCCTGCGTTCACCCACAGTTTGCCCACTTTGGTCGGCCCCATCAGCGGGATGTTGGTGGGGGTGGCTGGGCGCAGGCCGCACCAGAACTGCGGGTCACCGCCCTGCTCGGGTGTGCGTGTGTCGGCCACGCCGGGAAACACTTTTTCAATGCGGCGCACCAGCATTTCGCTGCGGGTGCGGGCCAAGGGGGTGTCCAGCCGCAAGTCGAAGCCACCCAACTCAATGGTGCCGGCCACGCGCAACTGGTTGCCGAGGCGCGAAATGGCGCATTTCACTTGGTCGTCAATCATGCTGACCATGGGGGCTGCGTCCGGCCGGAGCAGTGGCAGCGTGGCGCTGTATCCCTTGCCGGGGTAGATGGGCACGTTCACGCCCACTTGCTTGAGCAGTGCGGTGGTGTAGCTGCCAGCGGCCACCACGAAGACATCGGCCTGCAACTGCCGCAATTGGCCGCTGACGCGGTCGCGCACCTGCACGCTGCTGATCTCGCCGCCGGTCCGGTGCAGGCGCTCGATGTCGTGGTTCATCAGCGATTGCATGCCCCGCTCGCGGCACAGGCGTGCCAATTCTTGTGAGAACACGCGGCAGTCGCCGTGTTCGTCGGTTTCGGTGTAGGTGCCCCCCACGATTTGGTCGGCAAAGCCACGCAACGCTGGCTCGATGCGCAACAGTTCGTCGCGGGTCACCACTTGCCGGGCCACGCCATGGCGGCGCATCACCTCGGCGGCGTCGCCGGCATCGTCAAACGACTTCTGGTTGGTGTAGTAATGGGCAATGCCTTTGGTCAGGCGGTGGTAGCTGATACCGGTGCTGGCCACGATCTCTTTCAGCGCGGTGTGGCTGTATTGCCCCAGCGCCACCAGTTGTGCCACATTGCGTTCAAACGCTGCATCCGTGCACTGCGACAGAAACTGCAGGCCCCATTTCCATTGGGCTGGGTCCAGTTGGGGGCGGAATTTGAGGGGGCCTTCGGGGTCGAACATCCACTTCAGAGCCTTCAGCGGCGCTTCGCGGTTGGCCCAGGGCTCGCAGTAGCTGACCGAAATCTGCGCCGCGTTGCCAAAGCTGGTTTCCAGGGCGGCGTCGGCCTGACGGTCCACCAGCGTGACCTCGTGCCCACGCTGCAACAGATGCCAGGCGGTGCTCACGCCGATGATGCCTGCGCCCAAGACGGTGACTCGCATGATGAAAACCCCACAAAAATTCAGTTCAGGAAGCGGCGAAGTATGAAAAAAAGTGGCGTGCAAGTGAAGCCAAATTAAACTGAATCGATTCACATCACTTTGGCTAATAAAAGAAAGGGGCGTTGGCCATGAGCAGTTTTGACCCGGATGCACTCGAATGCCTGGCCGCCATCGTTGAGGAGGGCGGATTCGAGCGGGCGGCTCAGCGCCTGTCCATCACGCAGTCGGCGGTGTCGCAGCGTCTGCGCTCGCTGGAGGCGCAGGTGGGCACGGTGCTCATCGTGCGCAGTCGCCCTTTGAAGGCCACCGCAGCGGGGCAATTGCTGCTCAAGCACACCAAAATGATGCGGCTGCTGCGCGCCGACCTCGAAAAAGACCTGAAAGAGCTGGCCCCCAGCTCCACCGGCAGTGGCCGTGAGGAAGAGCGCATTTCCGTGGCCATCAACGCCGACAGCATCGCCACCTGGGCCCTGTCGGCGCTCAACACCCTGGCGCTGGCAGGCCTGCCGATTGAAATCATCACCGACGACCAGGACTTCACCCACGAGTGGCTGCGCGAAGGCCAGGTGCTCGGGTGTGTGACCTCTCTCAACCAGGCGTTGCGCGGCTGCCGCATGGAGGCGCTGGGTTTCATGGACTACGTGGCCGTGGCTTGCTCCAGCTACGCGTCGTTGCACTGCCCCAAAGGGCTGACGGCGCACCAGTTTGCGACCACACCGTTCATTGCGTTCAACCGCAAGGACGACATGCAGCGCGAGTTTGTGGCGCATGCCTTTGGCCTGAAACGCGTCACGCTCAAGCAGCTGTTTGTGCCCTCGTCCGAGGCGCAGGTGCGGGCCGTGTGCGCAGGCTGGGGCGTGAGCGTGTTGCCCCGCCTGCTGGTTCAGCCCCTCTTGGACGACGGCACCCTGGTGGACGTGGTGCCCCACCACCGCCAGCCTGTGGCCCTGTACTGGCATTGCTGGAACCTGAGCAGCGGAGTCCTTGACAGCCTCAGCGATGCCCTGCGCTCGACCGCGGTGCACACCCTCAGGCCACCTGCCTGAGCGCGCAAAGCCCGCATCTGCCGCTGACGGCACAATGTCAGGCCCGGTGCGTTGGCCCGGCTTTCGGAGACTTTTCATGAGTTTGTCTGCTGTTGGTTCCCTGGCCTGTTCCCTCCGGTCTCTGGCCATCGCCGCTGTGTGTTGGTCGCTGGGCAGCGTGTGCGCGCAGACGCCGCCAGCGGGGCCCGGGCCGTTGCGCATCGGGCTGATCGGGCCTTTCACTGGTCCGTCTGCCGACTTCGGTTTGCCCATGCACAACGGCGTTCGCCTGGCGGTGGACGAAATCAACGCTGTGGGGGGCTATCTGGGTCGCCCTCTGGAGCTGGTCATCAAAGACGACACCGCCAAGCCCGATGTGGGGCGCAAGCTGTCCGAGGCGCTGGTGGCCGAGAAGGTGCTCGCCACCATTGGTTTTTGCAACACCGGCGTGGCGCAGGTGTCGCTGGAAGTGTTCCAGAAGGCCAAGGTGCCGCTCATCATTCCATGCGCCACCGGCACACCACTCACCGCGCAATACCCAGGGCCCGAGAGCTACATATTCCGCACCTCCGCCAAAGACGGTATTCAGGCCCCGTTTGTGGTGGCTGATGTGGTCAAGCGTGGCTGGACCAAGGTGGCCGTGTTTGCCGACACCACCGGTTATGGCGAGGCTGGGCTGAAAGACGTGGAGGTCGCCCTTGCCACCCACAACCTCAAGCCCGTACATGTGGCCCGTTTCCCCACCGGGGTGAAGGATTTGGGCCCAGATCTGACAGCGGCCAAAGAGGCCGGGGCCAACGTCATCGTGGGCTACACCGTGGGCCCTGAAAACGCTGTCATCGCCAAGGGCCGCAAGGCGCTGAAGTGGGATGTGCCCTTTGTGGGTCCCTGGACGCTGTCGTTTCCGTTTTTCATCGACGGCGCAAAAGACGCGGCGGAAGGCACGCTCATGGTGCAAACCTTCATTGCCGAGCCCAGCAATGAGCGCCGCGCCGCCTTTCTGGCCAATTACGCCCGCAAGTACAAAGCCTCCAAAATCACCGTGCCGGTGGCCGCTGCGCAGGGCTACGACACGGCTTACCTGCTCATGCACGCGCTGTTCGGCGTGCGCGGTGGTCAGCCCGACGGCCCCGCGCTGAAAATGGCGCTCGAGAACATCCAGCGCAATTACTACGGTGTGGTGGCCACCTACGAAAAACCGTTCAGTGCCGCCGACAAAGACGCCGTGACCGCCAACATGCTGTACCTCGGAATGGTGAAAAACGGCAGCGTCACCTTTGCCTACCCTGAAGACGCCAAACGCAACCTGTTTGTGCAGCGCAAGCAGTGATGCGCCGCCGCCGTTTTCTGCAATCTGCGGCCGCTTCTGTGTCGGCACTGGCGGTGGCCCAGGCGCTGGCCGCCCTGGCACGCCCGGCCGCAGCAGCCCCTTCCGTACCAGGCGCGAAATGGCGGGCTGACCCTTTCGCACTCGGTGTGGCCAGCGGGGAGCCCAGGCCCGACAGTGTGCTGCTGTGGACGCGGTTGTATCCCGGCCAGGCCCGGCCCGGCGGCTCGGCCACCGATGCCGAGCAGGCCGCTCATTTTCAAGAAAAATCCGGACTTATCGCTTTACAGACAATCGAAGTCAGCTATGAAGTTTTTGAAGATGATGGCCTGAAGAAGCGCGCTCAACGCGGTGCAGTGGTCACACACGCCGGGCGTGGCTGGAGCGTGCACGCCCGTGTGGAGGGATTGAAGCCCGGGCGGCCTTACTGGTATCGCTTTCACAGTGGCAATGCCACCAGCCCCGTCGGCCGCACCCGCACCGCCCCGGCCCTTGATGCGGCCGTGCAGCGCCTGCGCCTGGCCTTGGCATCGTGCCAGCATTATGAGCAGGGGTACTACGCCGCCCATGCCCACATGGCCCGCGACGACCTCGATCTGGTGCTGTTTGTGGGCGACTACATCTACGAAAGCAGCAACCCGCAGTACCGCATCCGGCCACACACGGGCGGTGTGCCGCAGACGCTGGCGGCCTACCGCGAACGCCACGCGCTGTACAAGCTCGACGCGGATTTGCGCGCCAGCCATGCCGCCCATCCCTGGATTTGTACCTGGGATGACCACGAGGTGGACAACGACTATGCAGCCGGCCAGTCGGCCAAGTATGCGGACCCTGCCCAGTTTCTGGCGCGCCGTGCGGCGGCATACCAGGCATATTTCGAGCACATGCCCGTGATGCCTGGCGGACCTGACACCTGGGGTGGTGCCCACCAGCGCATCCACCAACGCTGGGCCTGGGGCCAGTTGGCTGATCTTTGGACGCTGGACTGTCGGCAGTACCGCACTGTTCAGCCCTGCCGCGATCCGCTCAAAGGCGGGGGCCGCGTCGTGCTCAACTGCGCCGAGCGCGACGACCCACACCGCACCATGCTGGGCCAGGCGCAAGAGCAATGGCTGACAGAAGGCTTGGCTGACTCCCGCCGTCGCTGGCGTCTGCTGGGGCAGAGCACGCAGCTCAGCTCCACCGGCATCGACACCCCATTGGGTCGCACCATCTACACCGATGGCTGGGATGGCTACTCCGCTGCACGTGCCCGCTTGCTGCAGGCGGTGGCCGACATGGGCCAGACCAACGTGGTGATGTTGGGCGGCGACGTGCACCAGAACGTGGCCGCCCAACTGCGTGTGGTGCCCAACGACCCGGCCTCACCCGTGGTGGCAAGTGAGTTTGTGAGCACATCCATCACCACACGTGGCATGGGGGAGGGCGCGCTGACCCGTATCCGGGCCAGCAACCCTGACATCGCCCACGCCCGCAGCGACGAACGGGGTTACACCCGGTTGGACGTGACGCCGCAAAGTGCCACGGCCACTTTCCTGACCACGCCCTTTCCCGCGCAGGTCGACGCGCCGCTGAACGTGCAGGCGGTGTATGTGGTGGACACAGGGCATGCCGGTGTCCACCCTGCCTGAGGGGTTGTAGCGCTCACAGGTGCTGCGTTGGCAGGCCAAACGCCAAATCGCTTTTTAAACTGCAAAGTTTTTCTGCGACCTCACCGTAAGGTTTCTGGCCGTGTGGTTCAATAGAGGTCGTTTGTAAAGGCACGTTCACCGCATGGTCACCACAGTCACCGCCCCCAAGCCATCAGCACCGCCCAAAAAAGCCAGTTTTCGCGAAAAGATGCACCAGGCACGGGAAGACGCCATCGTGTCGGCCGTCAACCGCCTGCTGGCCGAGAGAGGCTTTGAGGGCATGACCGTTGACGAGGTTGCGGCCGAGGTGGGTGTGGCAAAGGCGAGCCTGTACAAACACTTTCCCAGCAAAGAACATCTGGCCGCTGCAGCGATGGTGCGCATACTGCAGCGCACGTTGGAGCACATGGCCACCTTGCCGCCTCAGCTGCCGGCACACGAAAAACTCAAAAGCGTGGTGCGCTGGGCCATGCAGGTGCACCTGGCGGGTGAAATGCCCCTGCTCCCCACCGAAAACTCCACCTTGCGCTCCACCTTGATGGCACATGGTGCCTACCTGGATGCTTTGGTTGAGGTGAGCGACGGACTGGGCACCTGGATTGGCGAGGCTCAGGCCAGCGGGGCACTCAACCCCACCACGCCCCCCATTGTGGTGTTGTACACGCTGTTTGCGCGGGCATGCGATCCGGTGTTGGGCTTCATGAAAGCGGCGGGGCAACACACCACCGATGAAATCGTGGAGTGGGTGCTGGCCACCTGCTTCAACGGCCTCAACACCCGCTGACGCATCAGCGCTGGGTGGGTGCCAGCCCAGACCAGAGTTCATCCAGGTCGGGAAACTTCCACTTGTCAGGGTCTTCGCGACCCAGAATTTTCACCCGGCAGTTGTGGGCCGACAAGTCGAGCATTTCGGGTGTGACCCGTTGTGCTGAACGTGTCGAGAAAAACACCTTCACCATCGGCTTGAGCAAGGAGCCCGGGGTTTGGTCGGTGACCACCGCGAGTTTGTTGTTGTCCAGAAGCACCAGCGAGCCTGTGGGATAGATGCCCAGGCTGCTCACAAAGGCCTGGAAAATTTTGGGGTCGAAGTGACCGTTGGCCCACGAAGCCATTTGCTTCAATGACTGCGCCGGGTCCCAGCCTGCCTTGTATGGACGGTTGCTGGTGATGGCGTCGTACACGTCGCACACCGCGCCCATTTTGGCGAGGCGGCTGATCTGGGCGTCTACCAAGCGGTGGGGGTAGCCCGTTCCATTGGTTTTTTCGTGGTGGTGCAGGCACACATCAATGGCGGCCGGGTCGGTGGTGCCGCTCTCCTGCAAGATGCGCACGCCTGCTTCCGGATGGCGCTTGACGAGGTCAAATTCTTCGTCAGTGAGCTTGCCAGGCTTGTTCAACACGTCAAGGGGAATGGACATCTTGCCGATGTCGTGAAGCAAGCCTGCGAAACCGGCTGCCCGCGTATCCGCGTCGTTCAGGCCCATTTGTTTGGCCAGGGCCACCATCAGGGCACACACTGCCACCGAGTGCATGTAGGAGTAGTCGTCTGCGGTTTTCAGCCGTGCCAGGCTGATGAGCGCGCCGCCATTGCGGCTCACGGAATCGGTGATTTCTTCCACCACCTGCCGTGCCACCACGGTGTCCACGGCGCGGCCCATTCGTGTTTCCTGGAACATCGAAGTGACAGCCCCCGTGGCTTGGCGACAAATGGCGGCAGCGCGGGCAAACTCCTTGTGCGAGGCCACTTTCTGCTGCGAAAACGCCACGGGGCGGTCGTACATGACCGCCTGCTCCATGGCCTCTGCCACGGCGACTTCTTCAGGGCTTTCCGGCTCTGGTTGCTGGGGCACCTCAGGGGGCACATCCAGCCCCTTGCCGGTGTCGATGATCACCTCGCGCACCGCGCTGGTCAGGATGTTCTGCAGATCTTTCGGGTCGGTTACCACAAACTGGCCGCGCCAGAAAGGGTGATCCATCCAGGAGCCACAGAACTCCTTGATGTGCATTCCCATGCAGACATCTTCAACCCGGATTTTTTTCAGCATGGCTGGGGAGACAAATGGGTCAACAACGGCTCAACGCACCAGCAACACCGGCACTGAGCAGTGGGCCAGCACCTGCGTGGCGACCGAACCCATGACCAGGTTGCCCAACGCACTGTGGCCGTGTGAACCCATCATCACGAGGTCGAAGTCGCCCTCGGCCGCCGCTTGGGCTATCAGCTCGCCGGGCTGCCCCACTTTGTAGACAACCTGCGGCGTGATGCCATGGCGCGCCAAAAACTTCACCACGGGTGCCGCAACCTTGGCGGTCTCTTCTTCGTAGTAGCTTTTGGCGATGTCTGCTCCCACAGCGGAACGTGCACGTGGCGGCAGTGCCCCGATGGCGGTAAAAGCAGTGAACACGTTGTGCGACCCGAACATTTCGGGATGCGTGGTGAGATAGGCCAGCATCTTTTTGGTGAATTTGCTGCCATCCACTGCGAGCAGGATTTTCATGTGGGCTCTCCGAGGTTCGGTGCGATGTTTGAGTGTAAGCCGAGTGGGCCCTCGCGCTGCTCTGGCGTACTGTGAACGCCAACCGGCAGCCCACAGCGTGTGGGGTTATATGCTGCACTGCACCAATTTCAGGGAAAACCCTTATAGTGATGCAGTGCTCCACAAGATCACCCCCCTGTTTCCCTTTGGAGGTCCACCGTGTCAGTTCCTGTATTCAGTCCCAGTTCCTACCCTGCCAAACCCCTGATGGGCCCCTCCTTGGCTGAACCCGTGCCCACTGATGTTTCGCAGTCTGCCTCCACCGGCATGGGGCGAGACATGGTCCAAGGCCTCGCGCTGGTGATGATGGCAGCCGTGTTGGCCGTGCTCGTGTTGCTGACAGACCGCCTTTTGCTGGACCGAACGGGCGTGGGCCACGTGTTGGGCGGTCTGGTGTTGTGGTCTGTTTTGTTGGCCGCTCTGCTGATGTTGTCCAGGGTGTCGGTTTTTGCGTCGCACGCAGTGCTGACTTGGCTGGACCGGGCGGCATTCGAGCGTGCCCGCTCGCGTTCGCGAACCCGCCAGGGCACACCTACTCCCTGAGAATGGTTCAGAGCAGGGGCTGAAATCACGAAAACCAAGGCTACACGGCAGAGCAGGCTGGGCCTGGGCACATGCTGACTGTCTTGCCCGAACACTTGCGCCAGAAGGTACTGGACGGCAATATGGCGTGTTGAGTGTGTCGCCGACATGCCATTGTCCGACGGGCATAAACGAAGCGCCGTAAGCAATTGGTGCATTCCATGCCGTCTTTGCCGACGAAAAAGCCGCTGTGAAGCGGCTTTCTTGTTAGTGACTCCGTGTTGACTGCTCAACGGGAGATTGTTTCCCGCTGTTCAGGCGTTCAGGCGGTCTTGGATGCGCGCCTTGGTCTCCTCGAGTGCCTTCGGAAGGTGGTAAGCGAGTTGGGCAAACAGTTCATCGTGCAGGGCCAGTTCCTGCGTCCAGGCGGCCTTGTCTATGCTGGTCACGGTGTTGAACTGCTCTTGCGTGAAGTTCAGGCCATTCCAGGTGATTTCACCGTAGGTGGGGCTGGTGCCGAAGATGTTCTGGGTGCCAGTGGCCTGGCCCTCCAGTCGGTCGATCATCCACTTCAGCACGCGCATGTTTTCGCCGTAGCCGGGCCACACGAACTTGCCGTTGTCGCCCTTGCGGAACCAATTCACGCAGAACACGCCAGGCAGCTTCGCGTTGGCGGCTTCCAGTTTGGTGCCCATGTCCAGCCAGTGCTGGAAATAGTCGCTCATGTTGTAGCCAGCAAATGGCAGCATGGCGAAGGGGTCGCGGCGTACCACGCCTTGAGCGCCAAAGGCAGCAGCGGTGGTCTCAGAGCCCATGGTGGCTGCCATGTACACGCCTTCGGTCCAGCTTTGCGCCTGGGTCACCAGCGGTACCGTGGTGGAGCGACGGCCACCAAAGATGAACGCGTCAATGGGCACACCGGCGGGGTCGTTCCACGCGCTGTCCAGCGCGGGGTTGTTGGTCGCGGCCACGGTGAAACGCGAGTTGGGGTGTGCAGCCTTGGCACCGGTTTCCTTGGCAATGGCGGGCGTCCAGTCTTTGCCTTGCCAGTCGATCAGGTGCTCGGGCACGCTGCCGGTGTCGTGCTCCATACCTTCCCACCACACGTCGCCGTCGTCGGTCAGGGCCACGTTGGTGAAGATCACGTCCTTGTCCAGGCTGCGCATGCAGTTGGGGTTGGTCAGCATGTTGGTACCGGGCGCCACGCCGAAATAACCCGCTTCTGGGTTGATGGCGTACAGGCGGGTCTGGCCGTCAGCATCCACGCGGGGCTTGATCCAGGCAATGTCGTCGCCGATGGTGGTGACTTTCCAGCCGTCGAAACCTGCAGGGGGCACCAGCATGGAGAAGTTGGTCTTGCCGCAAGCGCTGGGGAAGGCCGCTGCCACGTGGTACTTCTTGCCTTGGGGATTGGTCACACCCAGAATCAGCATGTGCTCGGCCAGCCAGCCTTGGTCGCGGCCCATGTTGGATGCAATGCGCAGCGCAAAGCACTTTTTGCCCAACAGTGCGTTGCCGCCGTAGCCCGAGCCGTAGCTCCAGATTTCGCGGGTTTCGGGGTAGTGGACGATGTATTTGGTCTTGGGGTTGCAAGGCCAGGCCACATCTTGTTGGCCGGCTTCCAGCGGCGCGCCCACGGTGTGCATGCAGGGCACAAACTCGCCGTCCACGCCCAGCACGTCGTACACGGCCTTGCCCATGCGGGTCATGATCTTCATGTTGACGGCCACATAGGCGCTGTCAGACAGTTCGATGCCAATGTGCGCAATGGGCGAACCCAGCGGGCCCATGCTGAACGGCACCACGTACATGGTGCGGCCTTTCATGCAACCGTCGAACAGGGGCTGCAGGGTGGTGCGCATCTCTGCGGGGGCCATCCAGTTGTTGGTGGGGCCGGCGTTCTCTTTCTTTTCAGAACAGATGTACGTGCGGTCTTCCACTCGGGCCACATCCGACGGGTCGGAGCAGGCCAGGAAAGAGTTGGCGCGTTTGGCGGGGTTCAAGCGCTTCAGGGTGCCGCTGGCCACCATTTGGTCGCACAGGGTGTCGTACTCGGCCTGCGAGCCATCGCACCAATGGATGGCGGACGGCTTGCACAGTGCCACCATGTCGGCCACCCAGGCAACCAGTTTGGCGTTCTTGACGAAAGAGGGTGTGTTCAGGTTCAGGCCCTGCATCACGGGGGAATTCATACGACAGCTCCAGGACAAATGAGGAATGGCTTCCCGGTCGGCGCCCGGAGGCTGCGGAGCTGTGAGCTGGGTGCAGAGTCGGCCAGGTGGCGGTGGGTAAAGCCCGCCGCCTGGCACCGCGTGTCGGCCAAGGGACGCTATTTTAAAAAGTTGGCAGAGTCAGTTACGGCCAAGTTACATGCAAGAAATGCATAGGATGATGCACGTTGCCCAGCTTGGGTGTTGGCTTTGATACTGAAAATGAGAGTGAACAAGTGTTCATTCACAAGCGATAGACGCAAAAAAAGCCGGTAAAAACCGGCTTCAGGCGGCAGGGGTTGCCTGCGTTCAGGCCATGAACACCGCAATGAAGGCCAGCAGGAAAATCAGCACCGCGCCTGCCACAGGTAACACCACAGGCATGTGGTGAACGATGGACTCCACCACGTCCTGTTCGGCATGGGGCTGGGTGTTGTCTGGGGCGTGTGCCATCAAGATCTCCTGGACAGTGGGTTGTGTTTTGATAAATGTCAATTCTAGGGGAAAGCCGCCGCAAACGACAGGTATCAACCCGGGCGGCACACGGCCGCTTCAAAGCCTGCAACACGCAGCGCTGCCAGAACCTGCTCGACATGGCCGGGCCCGCGCGTTTGCAACACCAGTTCTATTTCCACGTTTTGTGCGGCCAACAGGGTGAACGCGCGCTGGTGGTGCACCTCGTTCACGTTGGCCCCCGCTTCGGCCACCGTTGCAGCGATGCGGGCAAGCGAGCCAGGCACGTCGCGGGTATTCACGCGGATGCGGGCCAGTCGCCCGGCGCGCACCATGCCCCGCTCGATGATGGATGCCAGCAGCAGCGGGTCGATGTTCCCACCGCACAGCACCAGCCCCACGCGATGGCCTTTGAAGCGCTCGGGGTGCTTCAGCAACGCAGCCAGCCCGGCGGCTCCTGCGCCTTCCACCAGGGTTTTTTCAATTTCCAGCAGCATGACGATGGCCTGCTCGATGTCGCCCTCGTCCACCAGCAGCCACTCGTCCACTGCCTGGCGCACCAGCGCTTGCGGCAGTTGGCCGGGTGTGCCCACGGCAATGCCTTCGGCGATGGAGTTTTGTGCGGTGGTGGGGTGTTGGCTGCCCGTCATGGCGTTGACCATGGCCGGAAAACGTTGGGTTTGCACACCCACCACGCGAATGCCCGGTTTCAGCGCCTTCGCCGCCGTGGCCATGCCGGCGATCAGCCCGCCGCCTCCAACTGCCACCACCAGCGTGTCCAGGTCGGGCACGGCATGCAGCATTTCCAGACCCACCGTGCCCTGGCCCGCGACGATGGCCGGGTCGTCATACGGGTGCACAAAAGCCAGGCCTTGTTCGCGTGACAGCTGGTAGGCATGTTCACGCGCTTCGTCCAGGCTGTTGCCGTGCAGCACCACTTCAGCGCCAAAACCGCGCGTGCGCTCCACCTTGATGCCGGGGGTGAACAGTGGCATCACGATCACGGCGCGCCGCCCCAGCTTTTGAGCGTGATAGGCCACCCCCTGAGCGTGGTTGCCCGCCGACATGGCCACCACGCCCTGTGGCGTGGTGCCCCCGGCGTCCATTTGCAGAAGTTTGTTGCAGGCCCCGCGCTCCTTGAACGAAGCGGTGTACTGCAGGTTCTCGAATTTCAGGAACACCTGTGCGCCCGTGAGCTGTGACAGCGTGCGCGACTCGACGCACGGCGTGTTCAATACCTGGCCCTGCAGGCGGAGCGCGGCTTGTTCGATGTCGGTGAGGGTAATCATTTGAATTTGTGCGCGATTGCCAGTTGAAGGGTTGCGTGGAGTATGCTGAACTTGAGGGGATTTGCTCAGCGGTGGTGCCGCACATCAAAAATTGGAGACTGGCATGAAAATCACACAGTGCACCGCAGGCAGCGAAGGCTTCATGCCGGAACACCTCGCGTCTCTCGCAGCGCTGAAGCCTCAATTGGTGCTGGTGTTTGGCAGCTTGGCTGCCATGGATACGCTGGATGTGGCCAGGCTCCAAAGCGCCGTTCCCGGTGCCCAGTGGGTGGGCTGCTCCACTGCAGGTGAAATCTCCCGGCATGGTGTGACCGACGACACCTTGGTGGCCACGGCTGTGCACTTTGACACCCCCGCGTTTCGGGTGGTGGCCGAACCGCTGGCCAGCATGTCCGATTCCCATGGAGTGGGGAAGCGCCTCGCGGCGCGGCTGGCCAGCCCGCAATTGCGTCACGTGTTGGTGTTGGGCCAGGGCGCCCACATCAATGGCAGTGCGCTGGTCACTGGTTTGACGAGCGGCCTGGGGCCCCAGGTGACGGTGACCGGCGGCCTGGCCGGCGACGGTGGTCGGTTCACCGGTGCCCGTGTGCTTGGCCCAAACGGCATTTCCAAAACCGATGTGGTGGCTCTGGGCCTGGATGGTGCGGGTTGGGCGGTGTCGCACGCGTCTTTTGGCGGCTGGCAGCGGTTTGGCCCTGTGCGCCGTGTCACCCGTGCCGACGGCAACGTGCTGTACGAGTTGGACGGCGAGCGTGCGCTCGATATATACAAACGCTACTTGGGCGAATACGCCGCGCAGTTGCCCGCCTCGGGGCTGTTGTTTCCGTGGTCGGTGCTGGGCGAGGACCAGTCTGCGGTGGGTCTCACCCGCACCATTTTGGGCGTGGATCCGCAAGAGGGCAGCCTTGTGTTGGCGGGCGATGTGCACGAAGGTGGGCACCTGCAACTCATGCAGGCGTCGGTCGATGCGCTGGTTGATGCCGCCCGAACCGCCGCCGAAAATGCCTTGGGGCGGGCAGATCCGACCTTGCCTGCGCTGGCATTGCTGGTCAGTTGTGTGGGGCGCAAGCTGGTGATGGGGGCCCGCGTGGACGAGGAAGTCGAGGCCGTGGGCGAGGCCCTGGGCCCACACACTACCCTGACAGGGTTCTATTCCAATGGCGAAATCAGTCCGCACACACACACCATGGACTGCAAGCTGCACAACCAGACCATGACCATCACTTTGCTGCGCGAACTGCCAGCCGCCGCCCATCCATGATTCCGGGCAAGCTGCTGCAGCGCCAGTTGCGTCAGCAGTGGGGCGCAGACACGCCGGAAGCGCTGGCTGCCTGCCTGCAGGCGCTGGCAGACCTGGCGTGTCACGCCGATGTCCCGGCACCTGCTCAGCGTGCCCTGCAAGGTTTGCCCAAGTTGCTGGCTCAGGTCGACGGCGTGTACCAGCAAATGGAGCGTGACCTGGTGCTGAGCCAGCGCAGCCTGGCACTGAGTTCCGGTGAGCTCAACGAGGTCAACCAGCGGCTGAGGGACGAATCCGCGCACATGCAGCGCGCCACCGCCAGCCTGCTGCAAACGCTCAACCAACTCACAGAAGGCCCGGAAGAGGTGACCGGGCTGGACGCGAGCGCGTTACCCCATGTCGATGCCGATGGCATTGCAGGCGGTGTCAATGGCAGTTCAGAGGCACAGCCGCAGCAAGGTGATCTCGCCGGCATTGCGCAGCGCATGGCGCAACTGGTGCGTGCACACGCACTGGCGCGCCAGCAATTGCACGCCAGTGAACAACGGCTGCTGCTGGCCGTGCAGGGCTCCAACATAGGGCTGTGGGACTGGAACCTCCAAAACCACCATGTGCATTTCAGCGACGAGTGGGCTGCCATGCTGGGGTACGCAGCGCACGAGCTGACACCCCACTACACCAGCCTGATAGCGTTGCTGCACCCCGAAGAGGCGGTGCGCTTTGGCAATGAAATTGGCGCGTATTTCGAGGCCCGCCGCACCGATACGTTCCGCACCGAGGTGCAACTGCGTTGCAAGGACGGAGACTACAAATGGGTGGCGTTCACCGGACGAGTGGTCGAGTACGACCCTGACGACGAGCCCCTGCGAGCCACAGGCGTGAGCATGGACATATCGGCCAGCAAAGCCTACGAGCAGGCCATGGCCGCTGCCCGCGATGCCGCTGAAGCAGCCAGTCGGGCCAAGGGAGACTTTCTGGCCAACATGAGCCATGAGATCCGCACCCCCATGAACGGCATCCTGGGCCTGACCGAGTTGTGCCTGGCCACCTCGCTCGACACCGAGCAGCGGGGGTACCTGGAGATGGTGCATACGTCGGCCCGTTCGCTGCTCACCGTCATCAATGATGTGCTCGATTTTTCCAAGATCGAGGCCAACAAGCTCGACATCGAGTTGCAGCCCTTCAATCTTTCGCAGCTGGTGCGGCACACCATGGCGCCTCTGAAAATGCGCGCCGAAGGGCGCGACCTGGTGTTGCGCACCGAGTTGGCCAACGGCTTGCCTGAATGGTTGTTGGGTGACGCGGGCCGCCTGCGCCAGGTGCTGCTCAACCTGGTGGGCAACGCCATCAAATTCACCGAGGCAGGCCAGGTAATGCTCGGCGTTGAGGTGCTGACAGACGCACCGGTTGGGCAGCCGGTGCTCCGCTTTGTGGTTCAGGACACAGGGATTGGCATTGCTCCCGACCGGCTGGCCTCGGTGTTCGACGCGTTTTCACAGGCCGACACCTCCATTTCCAGGCGCTTTGGGGGCACGGGGCTGGGGCTGACAATTTCGTCCCGCCTGGTGGGTCTGATGGGTGGGCAGTTACAGGTCAGCAGTCAACCGGGCGAAGGCACGCGTTTCTGGTTCGATCTCGCCCTGGCGGGTGTCCAGGCCCCGGCACCCGATCTGTCGCCTGTGGCAGGCGAACTGCCACAGGGGCTGCGGGTGCTGGTGGCCGAAGACCACCCCATCAACCAGGTGGTGGCCCGCAAAATTCTCGAGCACTTGGGCCAGCACGTCACGGTGGTGGCCAACGGAGAGTTGGCGGTGCAGGCGTTTGTGGGGCAACCCGCCGATCAGCGCTTTGACCTGGTGTTCATGGACATACAAATGCCCGTGCTGGATGGTTTTGCCGCTGCCCGCCTGCTGCGCGAGCACGAAGCCGCGCTGGGCAGGCACACGCCCATCCTTGCCATGACGGCACACGCGATGGAAGGCTACCGGGAGCAGTGCCTGGCCGGTGGCATGGACGGCTACGTCACCAAGCCGGTTGAGCGCAAACAACTGGTGCAGGAAATGCGCCGGATTGAGGCCGGTCAGCACCGCCAGCACCTGGGGGCCGTAGGCTTCCAGTTTCTTTTGGCCCACACCGGGCACCCCTTGCAAATCGCCCAGGCGCTGGGGCTGTCGCTCGGCCAGGGCGCGCAAGGTGCTGTCGTGAAAAATCACGAACGCGGGCAGGTTGTGTTCTTTGGCGACCCCGGCACGCCAGGCTTTCAGCGCCGCCAGGGCCAGCGTTTGCGCCGGGTCCAGGTCGCTCTCCGCCTTCGGCACTGTGGCACCCCGGCGGCTGCCGCTGCCACGCTGGCGGCCACCGGCAGCAGGGGGCTGGGTCACACGCAGGCTCAGGCGTTCTTCGCCCCGCAAAATGGCCCGCGCCCCGTCGGTTAGCGCCAGGGTGTTGAACCCGTCGGTGGCCACAGCCACGGCTTCGCGGGCAATGAGCTGGCGCAGCAGGCTGCGCCACTGCGTTTCGCTTAAGTGCGCTCCAATGCCGAAGGTGCTCAGCCGCTCGTGGCCGTATTGGGTCACTTTGTCGGTGGCCTTGCCGCGCAAAATGTCCATTAGGTGCCCCGCGCCAAACGCCATGCCGCTGGCTTGCTGCACGCGGTAAATGCAGCTCAGCAGCATGCGGGCAGGTTCGGTCGCGTCCAGCGTTTCAGGTGGCTGCAGGCAGTTGTCGCAGTTGCCGCAGGGCTGTGAGGCTTCGCCGAAGTAGCCCAGCAACTGCACGCGGCGGCAGTCAGTGGCTTCTGCCAAGCCCAGCAGGGCGTCGAGCTTGCCGCGCAGCACGCGCTTGAACTCGTCGCCGGCCGGGCTTTCGTCGATCATGCGGCGCTGGTTCACCACGTCTTGCAGGCCGTACACCATCCAGGCATCGGCCGGCTCGCCGTCGCGCCCGG
>JAIFMP010000078.1 GCA_020048405.1 Hydrogenophaga sp. | reverse complement strand
AAATCAAAACAACCCGCCTAAGTTGTTGATTCTTAACGCACTGACCCGCAAATTCCGCGAAAAATAGCGATTTGCTGTCGAACTCGGGGGGGCCACGCTGGGAGGTGCCAGCCCCAAAGCGCTGATGAACCTGGATGGGGCTGCATGGGTGGTGAAATTTCCAGAGCGTGGCGACGCGGTGGACAGCCCGCTGATGGAGCACGCAACCCTGACCCTGGCGGCACGTGCGGGCATCCTGGTGGCCCACTCGCAGCCGCTGCCCTTGGCCACTTCAACCGGGCCGCACCCCATGCATGCCGTGGCCGTGAAACGATTTGACCGGGTGGGCATGCAACGGCGGCACGCCATCTCGGCCGATGTGGCACTGCGCGCTGCGGGAGAACCGATGGCTTACCCTGCACTGGCCCAAATTCTGCGCCGCCGTGGCGTGGTGCAACAACAGACCCACACCGCGCACATGCACGAGTTGTTTCGGCGCATGGTGTTCAACATCCTCACCGACAACACCGACGATCACGAAAAAAACCACGTGCTGCTCATGAACGACCGGAACGAATACGAACTGGCCCCGGCGTTCGACATGCTGCCCGCCCTGCAAAGCCTGGGCTATCAGCAGCTGCAAGTCGGCACCGACATGGCCGATGCCACGCTGGCCAACGCGCTCACGCAAGCCCAACTGTTCGGCCTGAAAGCCGCACAAGCCCAGGCGCTGGTGAAAGAGGTGGTGGGAGTGGTGAGCCAGTGGAGGCCCCACTTCGCCCATATGGGCATCACGGAACGTGACCTAGACACCATCGCGCAGCACCTGGACCGGCCCTTTTTGCGGTCACAGCGGCGGGAGTGGGGCGGGGGCTGAAGCGGGGGTGCGCCCCGTCAGAACGTCCCGCCAAACGCCCCGCCATCGGCCAACACGTTCTGCCCGGTGATGTAGCCAGCCTGCACGCTGCACAGAAACGCGCAAATCTGCCCGAACTCGTGCGGGGTGCCAAAGCGTTGGGCCGGGATTTGCGCGATTTGCGCAGCGCGCACCTCGTCCACCGTTTTGCCCTGTTTCTGGGCGGCCCCGGCTATTGTTGTCTTGATGCGGTCGGTGTCGAACTTGCCCGGCAGCAGGTTGTTCAGCGTCACACCTTTTGCCGCCAGCGTGGGGTTGCGGGCCACGCCGGCCACAAACCCAGTCAGGCCACTGCGGGCACCATTGCTCAGGCCCAGGATGTCGATCGGTGCTTTCACAGCGCTGCTCGTGATGTTGACGATGCGGCCATACCCGCGCGCCGCCATGCCGTCCACCGTGGCTTTGATGAGTTCGATGGGGGTGAGCATGTTGGCATCGATGGCCTTCAGCCACGCGTCGCGCTCCCAGTCGCGGAAATCACCGGGGGGTGGGCCACCGGCGTTGGTCACCACAATGTCGAACGCGGAGCCGGGGCCACCGGCCACACCCAGGGCAGCGGCGCGGCCCTCGGGCGTGGTGATGTCGGCGGCCACAGCCAGCACAACATTTTTCAAGCCTTTTTGACCTCCAGCGCTTTCCTGTATTGCATTGACAGCTCTGATATTTGCTGCCGCAGCGTGCAACACCTCGGCCCCACGGGCCACCATCACCACGTTCACGCCCTCGGCGGCCAGCGCCTGTGCACAGCCCAGCCCCAGCCCTTTGCTGGTGCCGCAGACCAGCGCCCATTTGCCTTGCAAACCCAAATCCATGTGTGGCTCCGTTGAAGTAAAAAAGCAATCTTGAAAGCAGCAGTCAGGCCTTGGCCCGGCTGACCCAGAACACGCCGCCCATCACCAGCACCGTGCCCACCAGCACCCAGCCGTTGAAAGGCTCGCCCAGCAGCAGCACGCCCATCGTGATGGTGGACATGGGCCCGATCATGCCGGTCTGGGCGGTCAGGCCAGAGCCAATGCGCTCAATGGCCATCATCACCATCAGGACAGGTGCGGCGGTACAGGCCACGGCGTTGAGCACCGAGAGCCACACCACCTCGGGTGCCACCACCGCCGCTGACAGCGGGCGCAACCACACAAACTGCCCGATGCACAGCACACAGGCCACCGTGGTGGCCAGGCCCACCAGGCGCAACGAGCCCAGCCGTTTGACCATTTCGCCGCTGTACAGCAGGTACACGGCATAACTCACCGCGCTGCCAAACACCAGGGCTCCGCCCAGCAGGGTGCCACTCGCGTCAAAGTTCACTTCGTGCCCAAACACCACCAACACACCGGCATAACTCAGCGCCATCGCTCCGGCTTGCCGGCCGGTGATGCGCCGCCCATACAGCGCCCACCCAAGCACCAGCACCAGCGTGGGGTTGAGGTACAGAATGAGCCGCTCCAGGCTGGCGCTGATGTACTGCAAGCCCCAAAAGTCCAGAAAACTGGCGAGGTAGTAGCCACTGAAACCCAGGCCCAGAACGCCGAGCCAGTCGCGCCGGCTCAAGGCGGGTTGCCCCCGGCTGGCCCACCAGGCCATGGCCAGGAACATGGGCAGGGCAAACAGCATGCGGTACATCAGCAGGGTGACCGCATCCACCCCGTGGCGGTACGCCAGCTTGACGATGATGGCCTTGCCGCTGAACGCGATGGAACCTGCAGCGGCCAGGGTCAGGCCCAGCAATACTTTTTTTCTAGCTGCCAGTGCAATACCATTAAGCGCTGGAGGCACTTTTCTATCCAAAACACTTACCCCGCTGGTGCGCGGTCACCAGCCGGCAGCCAAGCCATCGCGGCGCGGATCGCTCGCGGCGATGTAGCCGTCGGTGCCAGGGTCGCCCAAGCGCCAGATGAATTGGCCTGCACCAAAGTCCTGGTAGCTGTCCTGGATGACGTCCACCCGGTGGCCCAGGGCCTGTAGCCCGTCCACGGTGTCGGGGTTCATGCCCGATTCCACGTTGATGGACAGGCCGGTGTTGAACCGCCAGCGCGGCGCGTCGCACGCGGCTTGCAGGCTTTGGCCGTGGTCCAGCAGGCGCACCAGGGTTTGCAGGTGGCCCTGCGGTTGCATGTTGGCACCCATCACACCAAAGGCCATCACTGGGTCCAGCGCTCCGTCGGCACCGGGCCGGGTGAGGAAAGCCGGGATGATGGTGTGGAAGGGCCGCTTGCCAGGTGCCACCACATTGGCCGGGTTGCCCTGGCCCCCGGCAAACGCGGCTGGCAGCGCAAAGCCATGCCCCCGGTTTTGCAGGCTGATGCCAAACGTGGGCTCCACGCAGCCCGAGCCAAAGCCCATGTAGTTGCTCTGAATGAAGCTGACCATCATCCCGCTCTCGTCGGCGGCGGTGAGGTAAATGGTGCCGCCCCGACGGTGTGGGTCGTTCGGCGTGCCAGCCTGCGGGGCCTGGGCACGGCGGGGGTCGATCAGTTTGGCGCGCTCGGCCAGGTAGGTGGGGCTGAGCAGCTCTTCCACCGACACCTGCATGGCGCTGGGTTCGGCAACGAAGCGGTAGGCATCGGCAAAGGCGAGCTTCATCGCCTCGATTTGCAGGTGTTGCGCCGCCACGCCGTCCACCGGCAGGGCCGCCACGTCGAAGTGCTGAAGGATGCCAAGCGCCATCAGCGCCGCAATGCCCTGGCCACTGGGAGGTATCTCGTGCAGGGTGTGACCCCGGTAGGCTTGGCCGATGGGCTGCACCCACTCGGGGGCGTGGGCGGCCAGGTCGGCCTGCGTGAGTGCGCCGCCGTGCTGAGCGGCAAACCGGGCCAGTGCCTGGGCAATGTCGCCCCGGTAAAACGCTTCTCCTTTGGTAGCTGCAATGGCTTTCAGGGCGAGCGCTGCAGCCTTGAATGACCACAATTCACCCACCAACGGCGCACGGCCCCTGGGCAAAAACGCATGGGCAAAGCCGGGCTGGCTGCCCAGTTCGCTCACCACCGCCGCCCACTTGCCCTGTACCACCGGGGGCACGGCGTATCCGCGCTCGGCCACTTCAATGGCGGGTTGCATCAGGTCACCGAAGGGCAGTTTGCCAAAGCGCTCGCTCAAGGCCACCCAACCGCTGACGGCACCGGGCACGGTGACGCTGTCGATGCCGCGTTTGGGCGGGGCGGTGGCACTGTCGCCATTTTTGGCGGTGAAGTAATCGGGCGTCCAGGCCTGCGGGGCACGGCCCGACGCGTTCAGCCCATGCAACTCGCCCCCTGCCCACACCAGCGCAAAGGCATCGCTGCCCAAGCCATTGCTGACGGGCTCCACCACGGTCATGACTGCAGCGGCTGCCACGGCGGCATCGACTGCATTGCCCCCGCTGCGCAGCATGTGCAAGCCCGCCTGCGCGGCCAGAGGGTGCGAGGTAGACACCACGTTGCGCGCGAACACCGGCAGGCGCACGCTGCGGTAGGGGTTGGGGGTTTGGACGGCGGAGGCAAGGGTCATGGTCAGCTCCTGGGCAGGGACTCGAATTGTGGCTGGGGACTCGGCCCCCAATGAAAAGCGGCACCCTGTCGGGTGCCGCCTGGGTGCCGCTTGTGTGACAGGCCCCACCACTCGGGCGGAGCCTGTGCGTCAGTCTTCCACAAACGCTTCTTCGCGTTTGCTCTTGACCGCTGGCAACATCACGATCACCAACAAAAGCACGGCAAAGGCCAGCAGCGTGGCTGACAAGGGGCGGGTGACAAACACACTCCAGTCGCCGCGTGACAGCAGCAGCGCGCGCCGAAGGTTTTCTTCCATCATGGGGCCCAGGATGAAGCCGAGCAGCAAGGGCGCAGGCTCCAGCCCCAGCTTGATGAAGGTGTACCCAATGGCACCAAAGGCCGCCACCATCCAGATGTCGAAAGTGTTGTTGTTGGTGGAGTACACGCCAACAGCACAAAACAGCACGATGGCCGGGAACAGCCAGCGATAAGGCACGGTCAGCAGCTTGATCCAGATGCCGATGAGTGGCAGGTTCAGGATGATGAGCATGGCGTTGCCGATCCACATGGAGGCGATCAACCCCCAGAACAGCTCAGGGTTGCTGGTCATCACCTGGGGGCCAGGCTGGATGTTGTGGATGGTCATGGCGCCCACCATCAGCGCCATCACGGCATTGGGCGGGATGCCCAGCGTCAGCAGTGGGATGAACGATGTCTGCGAACCCGCGTTGTTGGCGGCTTCCGGAGCCGCCACGCCACGGATGTTGCCCTGGCCAAACGGCACTTCACCAGGCTTGAGCTTGGTCTTTTTCTCGATGGTGTAGGCCGCGAAAGCCGACAAGAGCGCACCACCGCCGGGCAAAATGCCCAGGGCTGAACCCAACGCTGTACCCCGCAACACGGCTGGCACCATGTTCTTGAAATCTTCCTTGGTGGGGAACAAGCCCTGAACGTTGCCGGTGAACACTTCGCGCTTTTCTTCGCCCTGTGCCAGGTTGCTGATGATTTCACCGTAACCGAACACGCCCATGGCAATCACCACGAAGCTGATGCCGTCGGAGAGTTCGGGAATGTCGAACGTGAAACGGGGCACGCCCGAGTTCACATCGGTGCCCACCATGCCCAGCAGCAGACCCAGCACGATCATGCCCAGCGCCTTGAGCAGCGAACCTGAGGCCAGCACCACCGCGCCGATCAGGCCCAGGATCATGAGAGAGAAGTATTCGGCCGGGCCGAACTTGAATGCCACCTCTGTCAGCGGCGCCGCGAAGGCAGCCAGAATCAGCGTACCGACGCAGCCAGCAAAGAACGAGCCCAAACCAGCGGCGGCCAGTGCAGGGCCTGCACGCCCTTTGCGAGCCATTTGGTAACCGTCAATCACGGTCACCACCGACGACGATTCGCCCGGCAGGTTCACCAGAATGGCGGTGGTGGAGCCGCCGTATTGCGCGCCGTAATAGATGCCGGCCAGCATGATCAGCGCTGCCACAGGAGGCAGCGCGTAGGTGGCGGGCAACAGCATGGCGATCGTGGCCACGGGGCCAATGCCCGGCAGCACACCAATCAGCGTGCCCAGCAAACAACCGATGAAGGCATACAACAGGTTTTGGCCCGTGAAGGCCACGCCAAAACCCAACGCGAGGTTGTCAAAGAGTTCCATGGTGTGCTTTCTTTAACCTGTGATGAAGGTGGGCCACACCGGAAACTGCAACGCCAGCAGCTTGACGAAGGCGAGGTAACTGCCCACCGACAGGATGGCCGCCAGCACCAGCACTTCTTTCAAATTGAAGGCATCGCCCGCAAAGCTGGCGATGATCACCAAAGCGAAAATGGCAATCACCAAGCCAAAACCGGGCAAACCAATGGCGGGCACACCCACCAGAAGTGCGCCAAAAGTGATGTTGGCACCCAAGACAAGCGACAGCGGTTTAAACGCCCATTTGCCAATGGGGTCTCCGTCTGGGTGTCCTTTGATGAGCGACTGGAACACCACCACAACCCCCATCAGCGCCAGGATGATGCCCAACATCAGCGGGAAATACCCTGGCCCCATGCGGGCAGCATCGCCCACTTGGTACGTGCTTGCGCCATAGGCAAAGCCCCCCCCCACGACGGTGAACAGCAGCCCACCAAAAAAGTCTTTCTGATTTTTCACCAGCACAAGCGATCTCCTCGAACGTTGGAACGCCGAGATTCTGCGCGTCCGGCGGGTCGGTGCGGCTGTGGATACCACATACCGCAACACAAGGGTTTACCCTAATTCAATCTTTGGGATTCGCCAGCCGTTCTGCGTCGAGCACCCGGTAGACACGCCCTTGGCGGTCCATGGGTTCGAGCAAGCCTTCGCGGATGAAGGCACTGAGTGTGCGGCTCACGGTTTCCAGTTTCAGATCAAGCATGGCGCCCATGTCCTCGCGCGAGAAAAGTGTGACCACACCGTCTGGCGAGGAACTGCCAGACAGCGGCGTGGCGGCGACCGCGTGTGCAAGCATTTTCAGCACCAGGCCACCCAGGCGCTGGCGGGCGTTGCCAAAGTTCAGGTCGGCCAGCCAGTCGTCGGCTTCTTTCAGGCTCTGGTGCCATTTGCCCATCAGGCGCTGGTGCAATCGGGGGGTTTCCTGGTTCAGCCGGTGGATCACATCCACGGGCAGGCGGCACACTTTGGCACCGGTCAAAGCAACCGCCTCACACTCGTAGGTACTGGAAAAAAGCGCCTCCAGACCCAGCACATCACCTGGGCGCAAAACCCTCACGATGCGCTGGCGCCCATCGGGCATGTTGCGCACCAGCTTGACGATGCCCACGCGCAGCGTCATCAGACTGGAGGCCGGGTCTCCCATGCGCTGGAGGCTGTCGCCCGCATTGAACTCCAGATCGTCAATGGGTGCATGGATGAGGCCGAAGTCTTCCTCCTTCAGATCGGCAAACAGCACCATGTCCCGAATGCCGCAGTTGCGGCAATCTGCGGTGCCACGCCAGGCTGATTCGGTTTTGATGGGGATCATGGGGGTGAAAATATACACCCCGGGGAATGCCCTTGTGGCCTGCTGCCCGGGGCTTGGCCGTCAGCCCGTCTCAACGCCCGGTTGGCGCTCCATCAGAAGGGCTGAGAGGTGCATGTTGAGAGGGTGCCGTGTCGTACTGAGCCACCCGAATGCGCCCCCCTCCCTCGCGCTGGGCGCGCCGAACGGCCTGCTCGCAAAATTCAATCAGTGTTTCAGAGGGCATGTTGTCTTCACTCCGCTCACCCACCCCGATACTGAGCGACAGGCCAACAGACTGCCCATTCCACAACAGCGGGTTGGCCTTGACCGCCGCCTGCGTGCGCTCAGCCACCTGCATGGCACCCATGGCGGGAGTGGCGGGCAAAAACATCAGCAATTCGGCATTCATGGACCGGCCGAGCCGATCGGTCTTGCGCAAGCCGCGCCCCAACACGGCCGTGACGTGGCGCAAGGCGGCATCGCCAGCCGCAAAACCCAGTTGTTTGTTGAGCGCGTGGTACTGATCCACTTCGCACACCAGCAGAGACTGTGTTTGGGGCGTGCGACGCAAGCGGTCCCGCTCCACGTTCAGCAGGGACAAAAACGAGCGCATGTTGAGAGCCCCGGTGAGCTCGTCCTCGGTGTTGAGCTCGCGAATCTTGTCGACCAGCTTGAGCATCAGCAGGGCCGTCAACCCTCCGTTCAGAAGGCCCCAGCTTCCAATGAGCAGCAGCACCTGCCATTCGTTCATGGCAAAAAGGTGCGCTTGGGCGGCGGCATCTGCAAGCGGTCGGCCAACTGAGGGGGCTCCCATGAAGGCCTGAACCACGGTGCCGACCATGCCACCCAGCCACAGCAGCGCGGCTGCAGCCATGGGGCTCAGGCTCCAGCGGGCCACACGCACTCCACCCTGGGCCATGAGCGAGGGGAACGCCTGTTGCACGGTGACGCTGAGCACCCACAGGGAAGCGCTGAAAAAGGCCAGCCACAGGCCGCCGCCCCCAGCGTCCAGCCAGGCCAAACCAGACATCAGTATCGCCAGCGCAGGCAGCATCAGCGGAGATGTCACATAGGCGGGCTTGATGTCGTGCAGCGTCTGCACACCACGGCACAGCCATTGGATGGCGGCCAGCACCAGCATCAACCCCAAAGCAAGGCGGAACGCGGGCGGCAGAGGCGCGAGCAAGCCCCATGGCCACCAACCCACACTGGCCAGCAGCACCAGTGCATTGAAGCCCGTGAAATGGCGCGATGCGCGGCTGAATATGCGCAGGGGCCCGGCGGTCAGAGCCCAGCCCAACACGGCCATCGCGGCGCCCAACGTCAGGGCATGAACCCAAACGAGGGTGTTCATAAGGCGGCTTTCAAGCTTGGAGTCACAGTGGGCCCTAGCTTACCAAGTGCACGGGGCAAGCTTCAAGTTCAATGCAAGGGCGGCGTACAAGCGAGCACCTCGTCCAGCGTGGTCAGCCCCTCGGCCACCTTGAGGGCACCGGCCACGCGCAAGGGACGCATCCCGTCGGTCACGGCTTGACGGCGCAGTGCGTCCATGCTGGGCTCGCGGTTGACCTTGTCTTTGAAAGCTTCTGTGGTGACCATCAGCTCATACAGACCCATGCGGCCTTTGAAGCCGGTCATGCGGCAATCGATGCACCCCACCGCCTTGTAAGGGCTGTAGTTGCCACTGGCTTGCCAAGGCTTGATGACTTCGTCCAGCGCAGCCCGGCTGGCCTCGGTATCGGGCACTTTGCACAGTGGGCACAGCGTGCGCACCAGCCGCTGCCCCAGCACGCCCAGCACGGTGGCATTGATCAGGTACGGAGCAACACCCAGTTCCATCAACCGCATGATGGCGCTGGGGGCATCGTTGGTGTGCAAAGTGGAAAACACCAGGTGGCCAGTCAGTGCAGCCTGCACGGCCATGTCTGCCGTGGCCAGGTCGCGGATCTCGCCCACCATCAAAATATCGGGGTCCTGGCGCATCAGCGCACGCAAGCCCTGGGCGAAGTCGAAATCGAGGTGCACCTGAACCTGGGTCTGGTTGAAGGCCGGCTCGATCATCTCGATAGGGTCTTCAATGGTGTTGACGTTCACCTCTTCGGTGGCCAGCCGCTTGAGGGTGGAGTACAGCGTGGTGGTTTTGCCCGAACCCGTGGGGCCGGTCACCAGAACGATGCCGTGGGGTCGCTTGACCAGCGCTTCCCAACGCCTGGCATCGTGCGCCGAAAAACCCAGCGCATCCAGGTTCTTGACGGTGGTGTCGGGGTCGAAAATGCGCATCACCATCTTTTCGCCAAAGGCGGTGGGCAGGGTGGACAGCCGCATTTCCACTTCATCGCCACGCGGATTCTTGGTTTTGATGCGGCCGTCTTGCGGGCGGCGTTTTTCCACCACGTCCATGCGGCCCAGAAGCTTGATGCGTGCCGTCATGGCTGCCAGCACCGTGACAGGCAACTGGTACACGGGGTGCAACACGCCGTCGATGCGGAAGCGGATCACCCCCTGCTCCCGCCGCGGCTCCAGGTGGATGTCGCTGGCCCGCTGGTCAAAGGCGTACTGCCACAGCCAGTCCACCACTTGCACCACGCCCTGGTCGTTGGCATCGAGTGTGCGGTTGCTGCGTCCCAACTCCACCAGTTGCTCGAAGCTGGCCTGGGGGCCACCACCTGCCTTCACGGCCGCCCTGACCGACTTGGCCAGCGCGTAGAACTCTCCGGTATAGCGTTTGATGTCCAGCGGGTTGGCCACCACCAGCCGAACGGTGCGGCGGGTCTGCCGCTCAACTTCGGGCACCCAGTCGGTCAGACCCGGTTCGGATGTGGCCACCACCACCTCGGCAGGACCTACCTGCACGGGCAGCACCTTGTGGCGCTCGGCGTACTGGGCAGACATGGCCTCGGCCACACGGCCCACGTCCACCTTCAGCGGGTCGATGCGCACAAAGGGCAGACCCAGGTGCCCGGCCAGCCATTCGCTCAGGGCATCCAGGCTCAGGGTGGCACCGTCACTCTCGCGCACCATGCCCACCACACTCAGGCGCTGAAGCGGCGGTTGGGCACTTTGTGCGGCAGAGCAGCGGGCCACCGTGCGCTCGGCCTCGGCAGCGGATATCACTCCGTCATCGGCCAGCCACTGGACCAGCCGCCTCCAGTCCAGCGGGCCAACGAGGGCAGAGGTTTCGCGTGGGGTGTCCGGTGAGCGTTCGGTCTTCGACATGACCGCCATGCTACGCCGCGCAGCCCGCGCCACCAAGAACTGCCCTGCGCCACGTTGCCCTACCCGATCGCTGCTTCGGCCACATCGCACTGGGCTCCTGCTGCAAGACAATGCTAGGGACGGGTACATTGACTCCCGTTCTTTGATCCATTCAGGATGACGGACATTACCAACAAGCAGCGGGAGGCATCATGAAGTACAGAAATGCCATAGATAACGAAAAATCGGCCGGGTTCTATTTCGCCTTCATTGTTGGCTTTGCGGTGCTGATTGCCCTTTGGCTCAGCCACTTGATCGACAAAGGCCAGCAGGATGTGCTGCGAACCATTACCCGCATTTCTCAGTCCACCATTCCCGTTTCTCTCCAGAGCATCAAGAACATCAAATACATGGAAGATCTGATGGTTTTCGCAGAGACTGCCATCACAACCGAAAACGAAATAAAAGAAAAGGAGGCCATCGGATCCATCAATCTGACGGTTTACATATCCAGACTAGACGAATTCAGTCCTACCGATGAATACATCAGGGAGATATACAAGCTCATTGGAAAAAAAAGGGAAATTGAAAAGGAAGACCTCAAAACATCATGGTTCCACCTGAAAAACAGAGTGAAAAGTCATGTGACAATAACATCGGCCAGTGCTTTTGAGAACATTGACGCAGATCTCAAAAAGACATCAGTGATTGTGGAGTCCATGCGCCATCAGATCAGCATGTTCACTTTTGCCATCATGGTGCTCAGCCTATTGGTCATGATCGCCATTTACATGGTATTTATTCGGCCCCTTTCAAGTATCGAAAAAATAGCAATTAAAGGAAGCCAATCATACACTAGGTTCGATTATTTTATAAACTCTTTCGTCGTTTCTCATATCCGCGAGATGACAGCACTTTCAGGTGCGATCATGAACCTCCATGCCACCACCCTCGAAAATACAAAAATCAGGAAAGACCTTGAGCATCAAATGAGGGAAGCCTCGCTGGCCGCGGAAGAAAAATCCGACTTCCTTGCCAGTATGAGCCATGAAATACGGACACCCCTGAGCAGCATTGCAGGAATGCTTTTTCTCTTGGAAAAGAGCAATCTCAGCGAGTCTCAGGCAAAATTCACATCTCTTCTGGCAAGATCTTGCACGCACCTGAACCAGATTGTCACCCGCGCTCTGGACGTTTCAAAACTCAATGCCTACAAGCTCGACCTGATTCCCGAAGAAATCCGAATCGACCAACTGCTTGAAGATGCCGTTGAAATGATCAAGCCGGCACTGAAAACCCGACATATCGAACTCGGAGTGGATATCGACGAAGCGGTCCCTGTGGTTGTGGTCGGCGATCCTGTGCGCCTGAAAGAGATACTGATCAACTACCTGAACAATGCGGTCAAGTTCACGCACTCAGGCCGAATTGATGTCATCGTGAGGTGCCTGGCCCTTGATCAGAAAACCGCAACCATCAAAATGTCCGTGAAGGACACAGGTGTGGGCATTGCAGCCGAGGATATTTCCCTTCTTTTCACCCGATTTTCACAATTCGGCAAGCGGCGTTTTGCGGGTTCCGGATTGGGACTGGCCATCACACAGGGTCTCGCCCACCTGATGGGCGGCTCCGTGGGGGTGGAGACCAAAGAGGGAGAGGGTTCGACCTTCTGGGCCATCGTCGTGCTGGACAGACCATCCGGGCAGACACTCGCAGGTGGGCGCGAGCCGGTCCGTGCCGAAGCCCTGAAGATCGCATCACCGACAACCGAACCCCAGGCACCCGATCCGGGCGATGCCTATCCTGCAACCCGCCCGGCTGAACGACCCGAAACCGATGCCGATGCCGGAGACCGCGTGGGCCGCATCCTGGCAGAAGTGCTGCTCGCGGCCAGACTGGACTCCCCCAAGGCACCCCAACTCTGGATGGAACACGAAACGGAAGTGTCGAACGCCGACCGTGTCAACGCCACCCTCATCGGCGATCTGCTCTGTGCGTATCAGCTTCCCAAAGCCTGCGCGGCATTGACCGCCGCAGGGGTGGTTTGCCCGCCCGTGGAAGCCGTCGAAGGCGCCATGCAGCCCTGCACCCTGATCATTGACGACACGCCAAACAACCTGGAGTTCATCGGCTTTCTCATCCAGGAATCCACTCCGGTGAGGGTTGCCGTTTCTCCGCTGCACGGTCTTGAGATCGTGATGTCAGGCGTGCCTATCCGGCTGATTGTTCTGGACATCTCCATGCCCGGCATGGATGGACTCGAAGTGCTCAAACAGATCAAGTCGAACCCGGTCTCTGCGGACATCCCGGTGGTGATGATTTCCGCCTACAGCGACCAGCAGATAGAAGAACGCTGCGTTCTTCTGGGCGCATCGGAATACGTTGACCGCGGAGCGTCACCTGATGCGTTGAAAAAAGTCATGATGAAGTACCTGACGGACACCGGCGCCTGAAAGCACACTGCACGGGCAGCAGAGACAGTTCCCAGGTGTCTCGGGGCCCACCTGCTCGCCGCACTCGTTGTGCAGCCACCGTTGCTCCCGCTCACTGGTGAAAGCGGGGGTAGGCAATCCCCACTTTTTCTGCAGACGCGAAATCAGCCCTTCCCGAAACCAATGCACCACCCCCGAGTTCGACAGCAAACCCCCGTTTTTCCTAGATTTCGTGCGTCGGTGCGCGAATCCGCTGGCACAACACCTTCATGGGGTCACCTCGGGCCGATAGACCAGCGCCAGGCAAGTGAGGTCATCCGCCAGTTCAATACCTCCGGAAAAGTCCCGAACGGCTGCCACCACGCGCTCGACGGTCTCCCTCGCACTTTGGCAGGGGTGCTCTCTGAGCAGGTCGGCCAGCCTGTCATGCCCGAAGACTTCATGCGCAGGGTTGCGGGCATGGATGACCCCCTCGCTGCAAACCACCACGGTATCGCCGGGTTGAAGGGTCAGCTCGCCAGCGGGATAAGGCCCCACGGCCTGCATACCCAAAGCCATCCCGCCCACCACCGGCAACATCGTCACCCGCCCGCTGGTGCCGATGCGAAGGGGTGCCGGAAGTCCCGCATTGCAGTAACGAAGAACGCCGGTATCGGGGTCGAACATCAGGCAAACCAGCGCCACGGATGCAGACGCATCGTTTCTCGGGCGCAACTCCTTGTTGGCAGTTTCCACCACCGTTCCCACATCCTGTGTGGAATGGATGGCGAGCACACGCACGAGGGTTTGCGTTCTCATTCCCAACAAGCCAGGCCCCATTGCACTGCCACGTACATCAGCAACCACCCACCCCTGCAGACTTGCACCGGCCACAAAGTGGTCATGGAAATTCCCACCTCCCTCCTTGCCCGGGCGGAGCATCCCCCACAGGCCGTATTTGGGGTGATGGGGCCACCCTGGCGGCAGCATGGATTGTTGCAACCGTGCTGCTGCGTCCCTTTCTTTTTGCAAGCCCGTTCGATGCATCGACTCCTTGAATGCCTGAGCGAGCGCATCGAACCAGGGTCGCCACGACGTCGGTGTCCACGGAATGGCCGATGGCTTGAAGTGGACCTCTGCAGCCAACTGGCGAAGCAACCGGGTAACCGGCGCCACAAACTGCAGAGACGTCACGATGTAGGTTGCCGCCATCGCCACAACCAGCCCCATCAGGGTGGCCAGAATCGACACGCTCTGGTCAGAAATGACCCGCAGCCAGATGTCCTTCTCCGGCACCAGGAAAAACTGGGTCCAGGGCGCACCAACAAAATGGTGGGAGATCACGACATACCCGTTCACGATCCGATGGGTATCCATCGGAAGCTGGGCCAGATCCCTGGGCTGAAGCGCGGGGGGGAGCACGTCAGCCAATGGAAGAGGTTTGTCAATCGCCAGCGGATTGGCATACGACGGCGGATGGGCCAGAACCTGCCGATAGGCATCGACCAGCATCAGCGACCCGCTGGGGTAGGAAAAATCACTGTAGAGGCGGTTCAGGTAATCCAGGCTGGTGTCAATGGCCAGCACACCCACCAGGCGCTGTTCACGGTACAACGGCACCAGCACCGGAACCAGCAAACCCACATCCTTGCCACCGAAATAAGTCGGGGCCCATTGTTTTTCACGGTCGGGATTGATTTCCGTGCTGCCCAGACGCCAGACCGGGTCGAGGTAAGCGTCGGAACTGAACGCGATGTCACGCGCAGGCCGCCAGGGAGACACCAGCAGAAATTGCTCGGTGGCCAGAAACCGGGCCTTCGCAGCGTTGGGCAGGGTAAAAATGAGCGAACGCAGACCTGCGTTGATCAGCAGGGCCTGTTCCATGTCGCCGTAGAACTCGGGTGAACGTCCCTCCAGACTCCCATTGCCGACCAGGTTTCCGGTACGGTCAAAGTCAATGGGTGTTTCCAGACTGAAGCTGCGCTCTGCCCCCTCCAGTTGCACCGAAAAACCCGGCCAGTGTGGCAGCGGCCGACCGGGAACCGTTACCCGTGCGGCGATATCGTCCTCGTCATCGGCCAACATCCGCAAATCGTCGAGCTGGTCCAGAGACCGGCCAATGACGTATTCGACAAACTGGCTGTGACGCTTGACGTTCGACTCGATCAGCTCGACCTCAGAAGCGAACCGGTCCTGCAGCTGGACTGCAAAAAACGACATCAGTCCGAGCAGAATCACCCCATAGACCGCCCCCATCAACCGGGTGTAGTTGCGGAACAAATGAACCGGTGGGCCACCGGGCGATGGGTGTGGCTGGGCAGTTGCGCGGATCGGCTTCATGCGGTTATTTTCGTTGGTTCAGGGGTTCAGACCTCCTCGCAAGTGCATCAAGTCGGCGCTGCGCTGCGTCATGTCGGGCGCCACACCGTCACTGGCCGCAGTCCATTTGATGGCCCGCAGCCTAGCGCCTTCGGCCAAACAGGACACAAAAAACACCTCCGTTGGAACGCCGGTGTCTTCGACGAAGGGGTGCCAAATTGGCGGCCAGCCTTGGCACGCGCCCAGGCGATGGATGGCAAATTGTTGCTGGGGACCAATGTTCAGGATTTGACACCGGGCGAGGTGGTGCGCCGTTACAAGGCGCTGGCCGACATCGAACGAGGGTTTTGGGTGCTGAAGTCGGAGATCGAGATTGCACCGGTGTTCCATCGTCTGCCGCCAACGTCTGAAGATCAGTGGCAGCGACTTGTCACCGGAGTCTGCACTGGCTGACTTGCGGCGCATCCAGCGACACAGCATCAGCATCCGCACCGCCGCGCCCATTGCGGGTATTTCGACCATAGCCCAACGCCAGACGGATGTGCTGGCCGCACTGAAGATCACAAAGCCCTCAGACGACGCCCAATCAGGCCTGTTGTAGTGGCAGCCGAGAGGCCGAGCCTATACAAATCAAGGACTTAGCGCAGTTGGTGTCGAACTCGGGAGAACAGGTCAACGAAGCCCCAGCCACCGCCGGGCCGCCCCAAGGTGGCTGGAGCCCCCTCGGGGGGGCAGCGCCGACAGGCGCGTGGGGGCAAAGGGCTCACCTCCGTGTTTTTTGACGGCCAGCTCGAAGGCATGGTGCGCTCCCTGACTGTTTTTATAGCTACAAAATCCGGTCAATCAAGCGGCACAAGGCAAATAGATGATTGAACTCATGACTCCAATGGCTTGAACACTTTGAGCCACTTCAGCGCAGGCAAGCCCCAGCGCACTTGTATGTCGGCGGCACGGGCTTCCAGCTCGGCACGGGTGGGGCGGCTGGGCGTGCGCTGGGCCAGCACCACGGTGTTGCCTTCTTTGGTGGGTTTGAACAACCACACCGCGTCGCGGCCGAAAGCTGCGGCAATTTCTTCCACGCTGTCGGGGTATTTGTTGCGCTCGCCGAACAGGTTGACCGTCATGCACCCGCCCTCACTCAGCACATGGCGGCAGTCTTTGTAGAAGTCAAAGCTGTCGAGCACCGGGGCTGCGGCCTCGTGGTCGTAGAGGTCAACCTGCAGGGCATCGACGTTGCCTGTCCACTCCGTCGGCCAGCACGATGCGCAGCTTGGAGTCGTCGGGCGGCAGCTTGAACAGGAAACGGCAGGCCGAGATGACCTGTGGGTTCAGCTCCACCGCCGTGGTGCAGATTTTGAGCTTTTTGCGGCAAAACTTGGTCAGCGCCGCAGCACCCAGCCCGAGCTGCATGGCGTGTTTTTTGCCGATTTTGGCGGGATCGTTGAACAACAGCCACGCCATCATGCGCTGCACGTATTCCAGCTCGATGTCGTAGGGCTGGTCCAGCAACATGCTGCCCTGCACCCATTCGGTGCCCAGGTGCAGGCAACGCACGTTGCCGTAATCCGAAAAATTGACCTCTGGCAGCACCGGAGCGGCGGGTCGGCGGGGCCGTGCGGTGGTGGCCTGTGTGCTCATGTCGTCACCCCGCGTGTGTGTGCTGACAACACAAAACCGGACATTTGCACGCGATGCAAGCCAGTCGTTGTCGCGCAACGACCTGCTGTCACAGAAACCGGGAAATACTGCATAGGTGTTGTCTTGACTTGAAAGGATTCATTATGAACACCGAACTGATCTGGAATTTTCTGTCCACCCAAGGGGCGGATTTCGGCTTGAAGATACTGGGCGCCATCGCCGCCTGGGTGGTGGGCCGCTGGCTCATCAACCTGGCGGTGGGCCTGATCGGCGGCGGCCTGGAACGCGCCAAAAAGCTTGACCAGACGCTGATCCGTTACCTCAAGTCCATCATCAGCGTGGCGTTGACGGTGGTGCTGATCCTGGCCATTCTGGACATTTTTGGCGTCAAGACCACTTCGTTTGCCGCGTTGCTGGCAGGCGCGGGCCTGGCCATCGGCACCGCCTGGGGTGGTTTGCTGACGCACTTTGCGGCTGGCGTGTTTTTGCAGGTGCTTCGGCCGTACAAGGTGGGCGATTTCATCAGCGCCGGGGGCACCGTGGGCACGGTGAAGGAGTTGGGGCTGTTTGCGACCACCATCCTCACGCCCGACAACGTCACCACCATCGTGGGCAACAACAAGGTGTTTTCAGACAACATCCAGAACTTCAGCAACGAGCCCTTCCGCCGCGTGGACTGCCTGGCCAAGGTGGCCAACGGCGTCGATGCACAGGACGCCATCGCCCGCCTGCGCGTGGCCGTGGCCGCCATCCCCAATGTGAAGGTCAGCCCAGCACCTGACATTGAGATTCTTCAGTTCACGCCCGAAGGCCCGCTGCTGTGTGTGCGCCCCTACGCCCACACCGACCACTATTGGCAGGTCTACTTCGACACGCACAAAGCCGTGGCCACCACCTTTGGCTCGGCGGGCTACCCGGTGCCGGAAACCCCTGTGTCGTATCGCACGGTGGCCTGACCCACCACCGGCCCCACTCAACCGGCCAGTGCCGGGCCCAAGGCCGCCCACCAGGCGGCTTTTTTTCGTTCGAGGCTCCAGCTGGCGTTGGCCGGACTGCTGGAGGGCAGCTTGACCACCGGCACACCCAGCGCCAGGGTGTGCCGGTGGTGGCGAAAACTGGTCGCCCCGTTGTGGGCCACCAGACGCAGTTGCGGGCACAGTGCCCGCAGGGTGTCGAAATCGTTCACCACCGCATGGCGAATGTCGGCATCCAGGCTGCCCTGGCGCTCGCAACTGGCGTACACGTCCCACAGCCCCACGCCGTGGCTCAACAGCCATGCGGTACGCTGGGTGTAATCAGAACAATAGCTGTCTCTGCTTATTGGGCATGCGTTAGATGCCAATAAAGCATCAAAGATATGGGCCATGATGGGCCAAAAGTGGTTGCGCGGGTGGCCGTAGTACTGTTGGGCCTCCAGCGAGGCAACGCCCGGAAAGCTGCCCAGCACCCATACGCGGGTATGGGTGTTCACCAGCGGCGGCAAGCCCACCAAACGGGTGGGTGAAATGACAGGCTCAGGCGCGCCCATGTGGCTTGTCATTCCTGGGTCTGGCCAGCAGCGGACACGCCCGCCCACAAGCTCTGCAGCTTTGGCAGCGCAACCAGCGCATTGGCTGTGGTCAGCGCGGCCAGGGCGCTGGGGGCTGTGCCCCGCAACCCCGCCACCACCGCGCCGATGCGCGGCAACTCGGCCGGGGTGTTGACGCCCTGCTGCGCCCCCGCTTCGCGCTGGGCGACAGTGGCATACAGCCATTGGGGCGGCATGTCGGGTGCGTCTGTCTCCAGCACCAGTGCGTTGTCAGGCAGGCTGCCGGCCAGCCTGCGCAACTGCCGTGCGGCGTCGAACGTGGTGGCTCCACCAAAACCGAGTTTGAACCCCAGCCTCACAAACGCGGCCGCCTGTTCGTTGCTGCCGTTGAAGGCATGGGCAATGCCCGCTCGGCCGCCGGGAGGTGCGCCCGCCCACACCTCACGCAGGTGCTTGAGCAGCAGGTCAGCACTGCGGCGCACATGCAGCAACACAGGCAGTCCGTGCTGCTTGGCCAGCTTCAACTGGGCGCGGTAGAAAAACTGCTGCCTCTCGCTCATGGCTGGCGTGCAAAGCTCAGGCACAAAAAAGTCCAGCCCGATTTCACCCACAGCCACCAGGTGAGGGTCGTGGGCCAGGGCCGTCAGAGCGCTGTCCAGCAGTGCCAGATCAGACTCTCGGGCCTGGGGCACGTACAGCGGGTGGATGCCCAGGGCATAGGCGTCGTTGTGGGAGTGGGCCAGTTGGCGTACGGCGTCAAAGTTGGCCACCTCGACAGCGGGCAACACGCAGAGGCCGACACCCCGCGACCGCGCCAAGGTTCTGAAATGCGCAGCACCCCCATTGACCAGCGCCAGCAATTCCGGCGCATCCAGGTGGCAATGGGTATCGATCCACACGGTGCAACGCCGCCTGAACGGTGGAGGGTTGTGTGGCCTCAGCGCTGGGACTTAACCCAGTGCCTGGGCGAAGTCGGCCTGCAAATCGGCCAGATCTTCCAGGCCGACCGAGAAGCGAATCAGCCCGTCGCCAATGCCCATCTGTGCCCGCACCGCTGCTCCAGCCTCCCAAAAAATGGTGGTAGCCACCGGAATCACCAGGCTGCGCGTGTCCGCCAAGCCAGTGCCCACCGTGGGAATGGTCAGCCGGTTGATGAAGGCCAGGCAGTCTTCGGCGTTGGCCAGCTCAAACGACAGCAACCACGAGCCGGACGTGAACAGCTGCGTGGCCAGCGCGTGCTGGGGGTGTGAGGGCAGCATGGGGTAGTGCACCTTGGCAATGGCAGGGTGCGCCTCCAGAAACTGTGCCAGCGCCAATGCCGTTTCACTGCTTTGTTTTTGGCGCAGGGCAAGCGTTTCGGCACCGCTGCCCAAGGTGTGCGCGTGTTCCGACGACAACGCACCACCCATGTCGCGCAGGCCTTTTTTGCGGATCTGCACCAGGCCCCACTGACGGGCTTCGCCTTTGCGGTAGGGCTCAAAAATGTTCGGGTAATTGGCCCAGTTGAACTGTCCGGTGTCGGTCACCGCTCCACCCAGAGCGGTGCCGTGGCCGCCAATGGTTTTGGTGAGCGAGTTGATGACCAGACTGGCGCCCACGGTGCGTGGCTGAAACAGGGCGGGCGAGGTGACGGTGTTGTCCACCACATACACCAGCGCTTTATCGCGGCACAGTTGACCAATGGCGGCCAAGTCGGCCACCTGGGTACCGGGGTTGGCCACCGTTTCCACGAAAACCATGCGGGTGTTGGGTTGCAAAGCCTCGGCCACGGCCGCGGCCCGCGTGGCATCGACGGTGCTCACCTGCACCCCGAAGTCGCGCAGGGTGCCGAGAACGCTGTTGGTGTTGCCAAACACAAATTGGCTCACCACCAGGTGGTCGCCCGCCTTGAGCAGCGTGAGAAACGTGGCGCAAATGGCCGCCATGCCGGTGGCAAAACAAATGGTGCCCACACCGCCCTCCAGCGCGTTGATACGAGCTTCCAGCGCCGCCGTGGTGGGCGTGCCCTGGCGGGCATAGTTGTAGCCTTTGACGCTGCCCTGGAACACGCCCACCAGCTCTTCCACGGTGTCAAAACCGTATTGAACCGACGTGTGAATGGGCTTGCGCACGCCCCCGTGCTCGACGCCAAAGCTGCGGTCGGAGTGGACGATGCGGGTGTTGATGCCAAGGTTCTTCATGACGGTGCGGGATTCAAAAAAACAATCAGATGCAGGTGGTGGTTCAGGCGGTTTCCGTCAGCAGGCCACGCACCAGGCGTGCACGTCGGCTGCAGCGCTGCGCCAGAGCCTCGTCGTGGGTGACCACAATGAACGCTGTGCCCTGATCGCGGGCGAGTTGCAGCATCAGCTCAAACACACTGTCGGCCGTGCCCCGGTCCAAGTTGCCGGTGGGTTCGTCGGCCAGCACGCAGGCGGGCTGAGTCACCAGCGCCCGTGCCATGGCCACGCGCTGGCGCTCGCCGCCCGACAGCTCGGCTGGCCGGTGGTGCAGGCGCTCGGCCAGACCCACGCGTGCCAGCATGGCGGCTGCAGTGGCGGCGGCCTCGGCCCGGTCAGTGCGGCGAATCCACAGGGGCATGGCCACGTTGTCCTGTGCGCTGAACTCGGGCAGCAGGTGGTGAAACTGGTACACAAACCCCAGGTGCTGGTTGCGCAACACGCCTTGCTGCGCCGCACTCAGGCCCGCCAGCGGCTGGCCCATCAGCGTCACACTGCCGCTGCTGGGCGCATCCAGCCCGCCCAACAGGTGCAGCAAGGTGCTTTTGCCCGAGCCCGACGCACCGACGATGGCCAGCGTGTCACCCGCGCGAACCGTCAGGTCCACGCCCTGCAGCACGGTCACGTCGAGCCGGCCTTCGACAAAACGCTTGGTCAGGGCTGTGGCTTGCAGCACAATTTTTTGATCACTCATAACGCAACGCCTCTGCCGGGTTCACACGGCTGGCGCGCCAGCTGGGGTAGAGCGTGGCAACAAAGGCCAGCACCAAAGATATAACGGCAATGGGCAGTATGTCGGCCTGCTGCGGGTCACTCGGCATGCGGCTGATCAGGTACACGTCGCGCGGTAAAAAGGTGGCGCCCAGCAGGCGCTCCAGCGCGGGCACCAGCACATCGATATTGAACGCCACGCCCAGACCCAGCAACAAGCCGCTGACGGTGCCGATCACGCCCACCATGGCTCCTTGCACCACAAAAATGCCCATGATGCTGTGCGGGCTGGCCCCCAGCGTGCGCAGGATGGCAATGTCTGCCCGCTTATCGGTCACAGTCATCACCAGTGTGCTCACCAGGTTGAAAGCTGCCACCGCCACGATCAGTGTGAGGATGATGAACATCATCCGTTTTTCAAGCTGCACGGCCGCAAACCAAGTGCGGTTCTGGCGCGTCCAGTCGCGCACCAGCAGGTCGCCGGTCAGCGTCATCAGCAGTTGCTGAGCCACCTCTCGCGACTGGTGCAGGTCTTTGATTTTCAGGCGCACGCCGGTGGGGCCTTCCAGCCGAAAGATTTTGGCCGCGTCGTCCTGGTGCAGCAGCACCAAGCCGCTGTCGTATTCAAAGTGGCCCGAGTCAAACGTGCCCACCACGGTCATTTGCTTCAGGCGAGGCACCACACCCGCAGGGGTCACCTGGCCGCTGGGGGCGATGAGGGTAACCACGTCGCCCTCGCGCACCCCCAGGCTGTTAGCCAGTTCTGCGCCCAGCACCGCGCCGAACCCACCGGGCACCAGGCGTTGCAACACGGGGTTGCGGGCAAACATGTCGGTCACTTCGCCTTCCAACGCCGGGTCCACCCCGCGCACCAGTGTGCCTTTCATGTCTTCACCGCGCGCCAGCAATGCCTGCGCAGCTATGAAGGGTGCAGCGCCCACCACGTTGGGGTTGGCGCGGACTTCGGTCAGGGTTTGGGGCAAGTTGGGAATGGCCGCGCCACCCGGCGCAAACACCTCGATGTGCGACAACACGCCCAGCATGCGGTCGCGCACCTCTTTTTGAAAGCCGTTCATCACGCTCAACACAATGATGAGCGCCGCCACCCCCAGCGCAATGCCCAGCATGGACACGCCGGAAATGAAGGAAATGAATCCGTTGCGCCGCGTGGCCCGGCCCGCACGCGTGTAGCGCCAGCCCAGAGACAGTTCATAGGGAAGGTTCATGCGGGAATTGTGGCATCCCGCACAATGCCCGCCATGTCTGCTGCGCCTTTGCCTTCCCAACGTCCTGTGTCCGTGTCACCCACTCGGGCCCTGCCGCACCTGCTGTTGCCGTTCGCCTCGGTCCTGGACGAAGGCTGCCAAAGCTCGCTGGGCACCCTCGCACTACCCCATCTCACCCGGCTGCTGGCCCTGGGGCCCACGGTAACGCCTGAAACCCCAGCGCCCACCGATGGCGAACGGACGCTGACCCCGCCGCACGAGCGCGCCCACTCCGCACTGCTGGGCATGAATGCGCCCGACGGCCAAGTGCCCTGGGCCGCGTGGAGCACCCAGAGCACAACTGCCGCCGCCTGGTTCACGCCCTGCCACCAGGAGGTGGGGAACGGCCACGTCACGCTTCACGACCCGCAGGCTCTGGGTTTGAGCGAAGCCCATTCCCGCACCCTGCTGGCCGCGCTGCAACCCTGGGCGCAAGAAGACGGCATCGCCCTCACCTGGCACGCGCCCGACCGCTGGCTGGCGCAAGGCGCTGTGTTTGAAGGGCTGGCCACCGGGTGGTGGGCCGATCCATCGCGCCGTGGCTGCCCATGGCCCCGGCCGCTGCCCCGCTGCGCCGCCTGCAAAACGAAGCGCAAATGCTGTACTACACCCACCCCGCGCACGACGAACGGGTGGCCGCCGGGCTGACCCCGGTCAACGCGTTCTGGATCAGCGGCAGCGGTGCGTGCCCCACCACCCCAGCGGGTATTGCCGACAACGTGACGGTGGACGACCGCCTGCGCACCCCCGCCCTGCGCGGCGACTGGGCCGCATGGCAACTGGCCTGGCAACAACTCGACGCCGAAGTGCTGCCCGGCTGGCTGGCACGCGCCACAGCTGGTGAGCGGGTGCAACTCACCCTGTGTGGCGAGCGCAGCTTCACCACCCTGGCTTGGGGCCCGCGCAGTCCTTGGCAACGATTGGGCAACACGATTTCAAGCCTTTTTGGCACCCAGCGCTTATCTGAATTGCTTTCACCACTATGAAAATCATTGACCGCGACGTGCCCCCCCGCGCCCTGTGGGCGCTGGAGCAGGCCGGTAGCCGCACGCGGCATGGCCAGCGCCGACGAGCTGGACGACAGCCTGGCCCGCCTGCTGCCCCCTTCCACCCTGAAACACGCCGACACGGCCGCCCGCCTGCTGGCCGACGCGTTTGAGCAGCGCCAGCGCATCTGCATCGTGGCCGACTACGACTGCGACGGGGCGACCGCCTGCACCGTGGGCCTGCGCGGGCTGAAGATGTTGGCCGCGCCTTTTGCGTTTGACGGCATCAGCTACCTGGTGCCCGACCGCGTGGCCGACGGCTACGGCCTGACGCCCAGCATTGCCCGGCGCGTGGCCGCCACCGGCGCGCAGGTGCTGGTGACGGTCGACAACGGCATTGCCAGCCTGGAAGGCGTGGCCACCGCCCGCGAGCTGGGCCTGCAGGTGCTGGTGACCGACCACCACCTGCCCGCGCAGGTGGACGGCAGAACCGTACTGCCCGCCGACTGCGTCATCGTCAACCCCAACCAGCCTGACTGCGGGTTTGAAAGCAAAGCCATCGCCGGTGTGGGCGTCATGTTCTACGTGCTGCTGGCCCTGCGGGCCGAATTGCGCAACCGAGGTGTGTTCGATGCCAAAAGCCAACCTGGTGGCGCTGGGCACCGTGGCCGACGTGGTGAAACTTGACGCCAACAACCGCCGCCTGGTGGCCCAGGGCCTGAAGCGTGTGCGCGCCGGTGCCCTGCCCCCTGGCCTGGCCGCGCTGTTTGCCGTGGCCAGCCGCAAGCCCGAGGCCGCCACCGCCTTTGACTTTGGCTTTGCCGTCGGCCCGCGCCTGAACGCTGCCGGGCGCCTGTCTGACATGACGCTGGGCATTGAATGCCTAGCCACCGACGACCCCACCCGGGCCACCGATCTGGCGCGCATGCTCGACGGCATCAACCGCGAACGCAAAGCCATTGAAGGCGACATGCGCGAACAGGCCCTGCAACTGGCCGACGAGATGCTGGACGAGTCCGAAGAACCGCCGCCGGCGCTGTGTGTGTTCGACCCCGACTTTCATGAAGGTGTGGTGGGCATCGTGGCCTCACGCCTGAAAGACAAGCTGCACCGCCCCACCTTTGTGTTTGCCATGAGCCAGGCCGAGGGCAAAGAACACGAGCTGAAAGGCTCGGGTCGCAGCATTCCGGGCTTTCATTTGCGCGACGCACTCGACCTGGTGGCCAAACGCTGCCCCGGCGTGTTGCTGCGCTTTGGCGGCCACGCCATGGCGGCGGGTTGCACCATTGACGCCGACCGGCTGGACGAATTCGAGTCTGCACTGCAGCAGGTGGCCCATGAATGGCTGGATGCCGCCACCCTCACCCGCCGACTGGCGGCTGACGGCCCGCTGGACAAACAGTTTCGCCGCATCGACGTGGTCGATGCCCTGCACAAAGAGGTGTGGGGCCAGGGCTTTGCCCCGCCCGTGTTTGCCGAGATGGTGGACGTGGTGAGCCAGCGACTGGTGGGCGATAAACACATGGCCCTGAAGCTCAAGCACCAAGGCGACCCGGTGGACGCCATGTGGTTCAGCCACACCGAACCCCTGCCCGCCCGCGTGAAGCTGGCCTTCAGGCTGGACGCCGATGAGTGGCAGGGGCAGCGCCGGGTGCGGTTTCTGGTGGAAGCAGCTGAAAGCTGAAGCCCCGCACCGACCACGGGCGGCGGTCGCTCCCTAAAATGCCCCCATGAAAACCCTGACACCCACCGGCATCCTGAACGCTGACTTGCATTGCCATTCGGTGGTATCAGACGGCACACTTACTCCAGAGCAACTGGCCCAGCGCGCCAAAACCAACGGGGTGGAGCTGTGGGCCCTGACCGACCACGACGAAGTGGGTGGACAACACCGTGCCATGGCAGCGGCCAGCGCATTGGGTTTGCCCTACCTCCCGGGGGTAGAGGTGTCCGTCACGTTTGCCAGCGTCACAGTTCACATCGTGGGCCTGGGGTTTGACCCTGACCACCCCGCCCTGGTACAGGGCCTGGCCCAAACCCGGGGCGGGCGCGACCAGCGCGCCCAGGAGATGGCCGACCAACTGGCGGCGGTGGGCATCAAAGGCGCTTACGACGGCGCGCTGAAATACGTGGGCAACCCGGAGCTGATTTCGCGCACCCACTTCGCGCGCTTTCTGGTGGAAACGGGCGTGTGCCAGGACACCAATGAGGTGTTTCGCCGCTTCCTGACAGAAAACAAACCAGGCTTTGTGCCGCACCGCTGGGCCAAACTGGGCGACGCCGTGCGCTGGATCCGAGAGGCCGGCGGCATGGCCATCATTGCCCACCCCGCCCGGTACGACCACAGCCCGACGGCGGAGTACGCGCTGTTCACCGAGTTCATCGCCCACGGCGGCCAAGGGGTGGAGGTAGTAACAGGCAGTCACAGCGCAGCCGAGGCCATCCAGTACGCAGACATGGCGCTGGAGTTTGGCCTGGCAGCCTCGCGCGGCAGCGACTTCCACAGCCCCGACGAGAGCCACACCGACCTGGGTGCCCTGCCCCACTTGCAAGGCAAACTCACTCCCGTGTGGGAACTGCTGGCCGACCGCATTCACTGGCACTGAATGACCGCTGCACCGACACCTGCAGCCCGTCCGCTGCATGGCATTGCCTTTGTGTTGTGCGCAGTGGCCTGCTTTGTGGTGCTCGACACCACGGTGAAGTTCACCAGTGCTGCTGTGTCCGTGTTGGTGGCAGTGTGGTTCCGCTACCTGTTTCAAGCCCTGGCTGTCAGCCTGGTGATGCTGCTCACCCCTGGCCCTGTACGCCTGAAAACCGA
>JAIFMP010000083.1 GCA_020048405.1 Hydrogenophaga sp. | reverse complement strand
CCAGCGCAGCGGCATCCGTCACGACCACTGGGCACACGGGTTGCTGGCGGGCCAGATCAAACGCCTGTTGGCACACCTGCCGTGCACCCAGACTGGTGGCCACACTGGTGATGGCGGGCAGAGTGATGCGCTCGCCCGCCGCCAGCGCCTTTGACAGTGAATCGGCCCCTTCGGTCTCGGCAGCCAGCACGGGCACATGGCCCCAGCCGTTGCGCTGCAGTCCTTGCAACACGCCACACAGCAAACCACCGCCACCCACGGACAGCACCACCGTGTCGGGCACCCAGCCGGTGGTGGCTGCGGCTTGAGCCACCTCATCCACCAAGGTGGCATGGCCCTGCCACAGAAGCGCGTCGTCAAAGGGGTGAATGAAGGCGTCGGTGGGGCCCAGCATGCTTTGCGCCAGCTCGTTGGCCTCTTGCCACGACGCACCGTGCACCGTGAGTTCGGCGCCCTGTTGCTGAATCAGCTCGCGGGCGCGAGCTGAGGTGGTTTGGGGAACCACCACCACCACGGGCAACCCCAGTTGGCGGCCTGCGTAAGCCACTGCAATGCCGGCGTTGCCCCCCGATGACGACACAAACCGACGGGCACCCCGCTGGGCATGTGTTTGGCAGGCCAACCCCACGCCGCGCAGCTTGAACGAGCCCGAGGGCTGCAACGCGTCCATCTTCAGCCACACGTCAGTGCCGGTGCGCAGCGACAGGGCGCGGGATTCGATCAGGGGGGTGGGGATGTGCAAAGGGCTGATGGCGCTCACTTCGCGTCAGGCAACTCGATCTTGACTTCCAGCACCTCTAGGTTGTCCTGGCGTTCCAGGTTCACTTTGATGTCATCTGGGTTGATCTTGATGTATTTGCTGATAACAGCCACCAACTCACGCTGCAAAGCAGGCAAATAGTCGGGTGTGGCGGCGCTGCGGCCATTGCGTTCGTGCGCCAGGATGATCTGCAGGCGCTCTTTGGCCACGTTGGCCGTTTTTTTCTTCTCGCCCAGCAGGAATGAAAACAGGGACATGCGTCATTTCCCCCCGAACAGGCGCTTGAAGAAGCTGGGCTTCTCGGCTTCGATGAAACGCAGGGGCTTGTCTTCACCCAGGAAGCGGGCCACCACGTCTTTGTAGGCCTCGGACACGTCGCTGCCCTCCAGATGCACAGCAGGCGTGCCCTGGTTGGAAGCCTGGAGCACGCTTTCGCTTTCGGGAATCACGCCAATGAGCTTGATGCGCAAGATGTCCTGAATGTCTTCCAGCGACAGCATGTGCCCGTCTTGCACGCGGGTGGGGTTGTAACGGGTGATGAGCAGGTGCTCTTTGATGGGTTCGGCCCCATCAATGGCCCGTTTGGTTTTGCTGCCCAGCATGCCCAGGATGCGGTCTGAGTCGCGAACGCTGGATACCTCGGGGTTGGTCACCACCAGGGCTTCGTCGGCGTAGTGCATGGCCATCAGCGCACCGGTTTCAATGCCGGCGGGCGAATCGCACACGATGTAATCAAAACCCATGCCTGCCAGGTCGGCCAGTACTTTTTCCACACCGTCTTGCGTGAGCGCGTCTTTGTCGCGGGTCTGGCTGGCGGCCAGCACAAACAGGTTGTCGCACTGTTTGTCTTTGATCAGCGCCTGGTTCAGGTTGGCTTCACCGTGGATGACGTTGATCAGGTCGTACACCACGCGGCGCTCGCAGCCCATGATGAGGTCGAGGTTGCGCAGGCCCACGTCGAAGTCGATGACAGCGGTTTTGAAGCCGCGCAACGCCAGACCAGATGCAAAACTGGCACTGGTGGTGGTTTTGCCGACGCCACCTTTGCCTGAGGTGACCACAACGATTTTTGCCATGGAGAGTTCCCTTGATGAATGAAAGCAGGCCAGAAACAGGTCAAACGGGTTGAGAGTTCGGGGTTTTTGGCGGAAGTTGGCAGGGATTCTGCCTTGTTTGAAAGGGGTTGCCCCAAAAAGCCGGATGTCAGCCGCGAATGGCCTCCAGCAGGAGCTTGTCGCCATCCGGCCCGCTGTCCAACCGCACCATGGCAGGTTTGCCTGCGATGTTGGCGGGCAGAGGTACATCACTGGTGCGGTAAATGCCAGCGATGGATATCAGTTCCGGTTCCATGCTGAGGGCAAATATGCGGGCGTCTCCATTGCCACGGGCACCAGCCATGGCTTTGCCGCGCAGGGGGGCATACACATGAATGTGGCCGTCGGCAATCACCTCTGCACCCGGGTTGACCATGGCGAGCACCACCAGGTCGCGGCCACGTGCGTACACCTGCTGACCAGAACGCAAGGGGCGGTCAATGACCATGGCCTCGGGGTTCGTCTGAGGGCTGGTCACGGCAACCGGAGCGGGGGCTTGCGGGGGAGGTGCTTCAGCCACCGCTGTTGCAGCCTGGCGCTGGAGCACCACATCAGGTGCAGCCACCAAACCTGCTTTGAGGGCCGCTTTCATGTGCGCCGGGTTGCCACCTTTGACGGCAATGGGACATACCGCATGGGCACGCAACAGGCTGAGAAGTTGTTTGAAATCGATGGCACCAGCGTCTTCTGGCAGGGCATGAAGATCGAGCACCAGAGGGTCTTGCTCGAAAAAGCCGGGGGTATTGCTGTATTGCGCATCCCACTCGCGGGCCAGCAGGCCGATATCAGTGGTTTTCAGCAGCAAAGCCACCAGGGGCAGGTTGGCGCTTTTGATTTCAAAAGCAGTGGGTTTGCCCACAGGTTGACCAGTCGTCGAGGCAGCTGTCATGCGCGCAAACACCCGAATAAAAGAACCCAATTTTACGCGGCGGACAGCCCCCCAGCGTCAAAAGCGGGCTGATGGACCAGGTGCTCCATCAAAACGCCACCTTGGTTGAGCAAATGGCCTCTGCCGCAAGCAGCCTCAAATCGCAGCCGAACGAGTTGTTGGGCGCGATGGTGGTGCGCTGGCTGCGGCCCGCTCTGCGCGGCGCATCAGTGTTGCGCGATGCGAAGCGTGCTCCCGCCCGCAGTTTGTGCCGTGTCGTTCGGTAAGCGAAACACGCCCACTGTCTGAACCAATTCGTTGGACTGGCTATGGAGGCTCGCTGCGGCTGCAGCCATTTGCTCAACCAAAGCAGCGTTTTGTTGGGTCGTTTGGTCCATGAGCGTCACGGCCTCACCCACTTCAGAGACACCCAATGACTGTTCTGCGCTGGAAGCATTGATCTGCCCCATGATGTCGGTCACATTGCGAATTGAGCTGACCACCTCTGCCATGGTTGCTCCCGCTTGGTCTACCAGCGCTGTACCTTGCTCCACTCGCTCCACGCTGGCGTTGATCAGTGTCTTGATTTCTTTGGCGGCAGCGGCACTGCGCCCAGCGAGAGAGCGCACCTCCGAGGCAACCACGGCAAAGCCGCGACCTTGTTCTCCGGCGCGCGCTGCTTCAACCGCCGCATTGAGCGCAAGGATGTTGGTCTGAAAAGCGATGCCGTCAATCACACCGATGATGTCTGAAATGCGCCTTGAACTCTCGTTGATTCCCTTCATGGTTTCCACCACCTGGCCCACCACTTCTCCACCTTGGCCGGCAACAGTCGACGCATTCATGGCCAACTGATTGGCCTGGCGTGCACTGCCAGCGTTTTGTTGAACAGTTGAGCCCAACTCCTTCATGGAGGCTGCTGTTTCTTCGAGTGCACTGGCTTGCTGCTCTGTCCGGTTGCTCAAATCCTGGCTGCCGGCTGCAATCTCGCTGGTCGCAGTGCCAATACCGTTGGCCGAGATACGTACCCCTTTGACCAGGCTTTGCAACGATTCCTGCATTGCTTGCATGACGCCCATCAAACTTGCGGCATCACTTTGGTTGGGTATACGCGAAGCGAGGTCGCCACGGGCAATCTGGGTCAGCGCTTCTCGGGCCGCTGCCGGATCGCCGCCAAGCTCTTTTCGCAGGGTGGTTTGCAACACAACACTGAGCCCCGCCGCCACCAAGGTTGCAAGCAAGGCAATGCCGACAGATACACGGGTAGCCCAGGTCGCACGACCGTCGACCTGTTCTTGTGCCGACTCGGACGCTTGCACAGCGAGCTGACGCTGTTTCAAAATTGCCCCGCGAAGTTCACGCCAGGCAGGCGTTTCCTCATTGTTGATGACAGAAATGACGTCTCCGCTTTCAGCAACAAGGGCCAACACTCTGTTTTGTGCTTTGGCGTGGTTGGCTCTGAGCGCGTGCAGCTCGGATAGCGCCGCCTCAAAAGCACTTCCCTTGGCACTTGCTGCAGTTTCGCTGTAAGCAGTTTCATAGGCTGCCTCTGCCGCTTTGAGATTTTCCAGCGCCTTGGGGTTGGCGCGATCAAGCACAAAGTTACGCATTGCCTGGCCCATCTGCAGCCCCTGGGCATACATCTCAGACAAACCCCGCTCAATGGCCTGCTCGGAACTGATATACCTGTCAAAGTCCGCACGTGTGTTGACGAGTGAGCCAATGCTGCTTGCCAAAGCAAGCACAAACAACAAGGCTGGCACCGCTGAACACGCAATAATTTTTGTATTGAAACGCATAGCACTTCCTCCAAATCAATTTTGCAGTTTAAACAAAAATTCAAGCCGCAATCCGTGCTTTAGAAGCCGCCCTGTATATCCCCGCCATGTGGATACGGCCTCTCAGAGATTGAGCTTTCGGATGATGTGCTTCAAGCATAGATGGGCCTGCTGGGTGGGGCAGAACCAAGGGTGAGCAAAGCCAAGCTGCGCGATGCGGCCAACGAGCGCATGTCCAAGTTGGTGTGTAACCCCACAGGGCTGGTCAGCCCTGGTGTTTGCCACGCCCGCCATGGCCGTGGTCACCCATGCGGTGGGCTTTTTCGTCGAACACTTTTTGCTGTTCGGGCGTCAGGGCGGCGTAGAAGGCTTTGGTGGCCTCCATGCGTTGGGCCATGTGGGCATCGCGCTCGGCTTTCATGGCCTGCATTTTTTCCATGCGCTGGGGTGTGGTCAGTTTGGCCATCTCTTCGTGGTCGGGCCGGTTTTTGCCGCCCATGGCCGGTGGCTTCATAGCACTGGTGAAGGTGCCCCAGGCGGCTTCCTGCGCAGCTGTCAGCTTCAGCGCGGCTTTCAGGTCAGCCTCACGCTTGGCCATTTTGTCGGCCATGCGCTGTTGCATTTTTTCAGCGCGGGGGCCACTGTGGCCTTCGTCGCAGCCGCCAGGGCCACGGGCCATGGCCGTGACCGAGGCACCGGCCAGCAAAACGGCGGCCGAAGCGGCCAAAAGGCGTTGGGTCAGTTTGTTCATGG
>JAIFMP010000163.1 GCA_020048405.1 Hydrogenophaga sp. | reverse complement strand
CCTGCTGCAGGAGGCCAAGGCACTTGCCCAAGCCCTTCAACAACACGGCACTGCTGACCGAGCGGGTGCGATTGACCTCGGAGGCCAGTTCAAACAACACAGCCACGGCCTCAGGGGTACCGAAGTCTTCATCCATGGCCGCCTTGAACTGCGCTGCAGGCCCTGACGTCCAATCAGGCGTCCACTCGGGCACCGCGCCCACGCCAGCCAAAGCGGTGTACAGGCGTTTGAGAGCGCCACGTGCGTCCTCCAGGTGGACATCGCTGTAGTTCAAAGCGCTGCGGTAATGCGCGCGTCGAATTTCTCCAGCACTTCACGGATGGTGAAGAAGTTGCCGAGGCTTTTGGACATTTTTTCGTTGTCCACACGCACAAAACCGTTGTGCATCCAGTAGCGGGCAAGCGGCTTGCCATGCGCGCCTTCGGACTGGGCAATTTCGTTTTCGTGGTGCGGAAATTGCAAATCGGCGCCGCCGCCGTGGATATCAAAACTTTCGCCCAGCAACTCGCAACCCATGGCCGAGCACTCGATGTGCCACCCAGGTCGCCCCAGTCCGTATGGACTGTCCCACTTGGCTTCGTCGGGCTCTGCGGGCTTGGCCGCTTTCCACAAAACGAAATCGAGTGGGTCGTTTTTTCCGTCGGCAACCGCCACGCGCTCACCAGCGCGCAGCTCATCCACACTTTTGCCGCTCAATTTCCCGTAACCCTCAAATCCCCTGACGGCAAAATTCACATCCCCGTCGCAGGAACGGTAAGCCAGCCCGCGTTGTTCCAGTTTGGAGATGATGCCCAGCATGTGCGGCACAAAAGCTGTGGCACGTGGCTCGTGGGTGGGCCGTTCAATGCCCAGCGCATCCGCGTCCTGATGCAATGCGTCAACCATGCGGTCCGTCAACGAACCTATCGTTTCTCGGTTTTCCTGGGCACGGCGAATGATTTTGTCGTCAATATCGGTGATGTTGCGAACATATGTCACCCGGTAGCCGCTGGCTTTGAGCCAACGCTGAACCACGTCGAATGCGACCATCGAGCGCGCATGCCCCAGATGGCAGAGGTCGTAAACGGTCATACCGCAAACATACATCCGCACTTGGCCAGGTACCAAAGGCTGAAAAATCTCCAATCCCCGCGACAGGGTGTTGTGAATACGCAAACTCATAAAAACGTGTGGAGTGAAGGCAAAAAAGTCGCCACCGGGAACTTCGAGGGTGGAAGCAAGGCCAAAGCGCGGCAGTATGCAACATCGCACAGCGGCGCCCATGCGCAGCACCCGAAAGAATGCCCTCAGATACAATCAAATTGGTATGCAAACAGCGGGAAATCGGGCCTGTTTGCACCGATCGCACCAAACACCCGTAAGGGTTTGTCGCCGCTTTTGCCTTCTGTCACACACACCGTAACCAATCACATGCCCAACAACGTTTGTTCCAAGCGCCCGCGCCTCACCCAAGCCTGTATGGCGGTGGGGCTTCTGGTTGCGACCCTGTGGTCGTCGGCCACCTGGGCCGACGAATACGCCGATGTGAACAGGCTGCTCAAGAGCGGCCAGTCGATCGAAGCCATGGCGAAGGTAGACCAGTTTCTGGCAAGCAAGCCGCGAGACCCCCAAATGCGGTTTCTCAAGGGCGTGATATTGGCTGAAACTGGCAAGGCCAATGAAGCCATAGGCACCTTTGTGAAACTCACCGAGGAGTACCCGGAGTTGCCTGAGCCGTACAACAATCTGGCGGTTTTGTACGCAGGCCAGAGTCAGTTTGACAAAGCGCGAGTCGCACTTGAAATGGCCATCCGCACCAACCCGAGCTACGCCACCGCCCATGAAAACCTGGGCGATGTCTACGCCAAGCTGGCCAGCCAGGCTTACAGCAAAGCACTGCAGCTTGACGGAACCAATGCTGGCGTTCCGCCCAAACTGGCATTGATACGCAATCTCTTCTCGCCCGAAACCCGGCCTGGCAAATCGGCTCCTGCCAACGCGCAAACGCCTGCACCCGCTGCAGCGGCGGTGGCCAGACCCGCAGCTCCCACGACCCCATCACCTGCGCAGGCCAGCACAGCAGGTACCGCAGACGGTTCGGAAGAGGTGGTTTCGTCCGTACAGGCTTGGGCAAAAGCGTGGGCCAGCAAGGACATGGGTGGCTACCTCGGCGCTTACAGCGACAAGTTTGACCCGCCCGGCCAGCAGTCCCGCAAATCCTGGGAAAACGAACGCCGAGACCGCATCGTGTCCAAACGTTCCATCAATGTCGATGTGTCCGACTTTGACGTGAAGATGTCAGACGGGAAAGCCACCGTCAGTTTCCGGCAGATCTATAAAGCTGGGGCATTGGTAGCCAACAGTCGCAAGACCCTGGAAATGACGCGCCAAGGCAACCGATGGCTCATCACCCGCGAGAGCTCGGGCGGCTGATTCAGCTGTCACGCCAACCCACACTTACTCCCACACTGTCGCCGTTTCGGTGACGCTTGCCTGTGGGCTTTGATTTCTTTTAAACCGCGCCACTTTGACACGCCGATTCGTACTTTGGTCAGCATTGGCATCGGTGGTGGTGTTGGCGGTAGGACTTGCGGTGACGCAGTTGGGAGCACCAACTTCGAGTCAGAAAACCCATGGCGCAACGCTAGGTTTTGTGGCTCCTCTCCCTGCTGCGGGCATTGGAACCACAGCAGCCACTGCCACCACCCCAACGGGAACATCCGCAGGCCAGATACTGGCTTCTGGGATATTGGCGAAAGACAACGCCGAAACGAGATTGGTGGAGGTTTTTTCGCTCATTGAAAAAGGCGATCTCCAGAAGGCCCTGGCCCACGCCGACGCACTGACCCGCGACCAACCCAACTTCCACTTGGCTCATTTGGTCAGAGCAGACCTGCTCAAGCTCCGCTATCAACCCAACGCGCTGGTGGACGGACCGGTCACCGATCAGACGCAAGCTGCATCGACACGGCTGGCAGCCCTGCGCACTGAAACACAGGTAAGGCTGGCCGCACTGCGGGAACGCCCCCCTGAAGGCCATGTACCGCACCAATTCCTGGCACTTGCTCCCCAAAGCCGTCACGCGATTGCTGTGGATGCCTCGCGCTCTCGGCTGTACCTGTTTGAGAACCTGGAACGCAACACGTCGACAGGCGGGTCGCCAGCCACTCCCTCGCTGCGTCTGATCGGCGATTTCTTCATTTCGGTGGGCAAATCAGGCATCAACAAGCGCCTGGAAGGTGACGGACGCACACCACTGGGGGCTTACTACATCACGTCGGTACGCGACAAAAAGTCGTTGCCTGATTTTTACGGCGCTGGGGCACTTCCTATCAATTACCCGAATGCGTTTGATGTGCAGCGCGGAAGAACGGGCAGCGGCATCTGGCTGCACGGCAGCCCGCCGCAACAATACGTGCGGGCACCACTGGCCTCCGACGGCTGCGTGGTGCTGTCCAACCCCGACATGGACAGCCTGCTGTCCCTGGTTGCGCCACGCACCACGCCCGTGGTCATTGCAGAGCGCCTGCAATGGGTCCCTGCCGACGTATTGAAGCAAGATGCAGTGTCTTTCACCGAGGTACTTGCATCCTGGCAGAGGGCCCGCAGTCAGGCGCAGCCTGAAGAGTTTGCGCAATTGTTTGACCGCGCAGCCATGACCAAAACCGGACTTTCCACCCGGCAGTCGGGTGTTGAATTGCTGGCTCACCCAAACGCACAGCTTGGTGTGGCCAATGTCTCGCTCCTGAAATGGCAAGACCCCAACGACAGCATGGTGGCTACCTTTGAAGAAACCGTGGCAGGCCGCCCCACCGGCGTGGTGCGTCGCCAGTATTGGACGCAGCACACTGAAGGCTGGCGGCTGTTGCAAGACACAGTGATCTCCGGCGCGCCCCACGCCTCGTTGAAGCGGCCTGCAGCGCCGCCCCCCACATTTGCCGAAAATGGTGGCGCATCGCCAGCGACCGCAGACAGTGTTGCTGTGGCGGTCACAAACACCCGGACCAACGTTCACCCAACCGCTGTGCAAGCAAAACAGCAGGTTCAGCAAGCTGTGTCAGCCTGGGCGCGTGCATGGAGCCAGAAGAACATGACCCAGTACCTGGGTGCCTATGCACCCTCGTTTGCTCCCCCGGGTGGGCTCAGCCGCAAGGCATGGGAACAAGAGCGTCACGCTCGGATTGTGTCAAAAACCAGCATCACGGTTTCACTGTCCAAAATGACCGTGCAGATTGACGACAACACTGCCACGGTATCTTTTATTCAGAGTTACAAAGCCGATCAGTTGGCAGTCTCGAGCCGTAAGACCCTGAAAATGGTCAAGCGTGGTGACAAATGGCTGATCGCCCAGGAAAGCGTGGGCGGGCGCTGAGCACAACCGCCGTACATCCACACATCAGGAGAACTGACTTGAAACAAATGGTTTTTCAAACGCGCCGAACCGTACTGAGCACCCTCCTCTGCATGGGCATGATCGGCACCGCGACCTCCGCTTTGGCTGCAGGCCCGGTGCGCGTGAAGCTGGCAACCTCAGCAGGAGACGTCACTCTTGAGCTATACCCGGAGCACGCACCCAAAACCGTTGCCAACTTTGTGCAGTATGTGACCGACAAGCATTACGACGGCACCGTTTTTCACCGGGTGATCGACAACTTCATGATTCAGGGCGGCGGTTTCGATGGCAGCTTCGCACAGAAAAAAACGCGAGCCCCCGTTGCCCATGAGGGGCGTGAGGCTCTGGCCAGTGGCGGTCTGCGCAACGTAACGGGAACGGTGGCCATGGCGCGCACCAACGACCCGCAGTCGGCCACCGCCCAGTTCTTCATCAACGTGAAAGACAATGCCTTTTTGGATCCCAGCGCCCAGAGCTGGGGTTACACCGTTTTCGGCAAAGTTGTCTCGGGCATGGACGTGGTCAACAAAATCAAAGCCACCCCCACCGGACCCGGTGGACCCTTCCCATCTGACGTCCCCAAAACCCCTGTTACCCTTTTAAAAGCCACCCTGGAGAACTGACATGAGCCAACCCCAAGTCGAACTGCACATCGCCGGCCACGGCGTCATCACGCTGGAACTGAACGCTGAAAAAGCGCCCAAATCCGTCGAAAACTTCTTGGCCTACGTGGCCAAAGGTCACTACAACAACACCGTGTTCCACCGAGTGATGGACGGCTTCATGATCCAAGGTGGCGGCTTTGAACCTGGCATGAAACAAAAAGCCTGCGACGCCCCCATCACCAACGAAGCCAACAACGGGCTTAAAAACGACAACTACACCGTGGCCATGGCCCGCACCAACGACCCACATTCGGCCACCGCACAGTTTTTCATCAACGTGACGGACAACGGCTTTTTGAATCACACATCTCCCACCGGCAGCGGCTGGGGCTATGCGGTGTTTGGCAAGGTCGTCAAAGGCACGGAAGTGGTCGATGCCATTCGCAAGGTGCCCACTGGCCGCAGCGGCTTTCATGAAAACGTGCCCAAAACCGACGTAGTGATTGAAAAAGCCGTCGCGCTCTGACAACACTGCCACCCACCATGCACCTGCTGGATGCTGTTCAAGCCCCGGAACACTGGCGCACGGTGGACTTTGTTTCAGACCTGCACCTGCACGCCTCGGAGCCAGCCACGTTTGAAGCGTGGCGCGGCTACCTGTCCAGCACCTGTTGCGATGCTCTTTTCATCCTCGGTGACCTGTTCGAGGTCTGGGTCGGTGACGATGTGCTCGACGCATCCACTGACATTGCCGCCTTTCCACTTGCCTGCGTGAAGGCACTGGCAGCAACCACCAGCAGGTTCCCCGTCTATTTCATGGCTGGCAACCGAGATTTTCTGGTTGGTGAAGAACTGCTGGGCCGCACCGGGCTGCAGGGGCTCTCCGACCCCACCGTGCTCACCTTGGGTGTCGAGCGCTGGCTATTGAGCCACGGCGACGCCTTGTGCCTGGACGACATTGACTACCAGCGTTTTCGCCGGGAAGTCCGCACCGAGGCCTGGCGCAGCGGCTTCTTGGCTCGCCCATTGTCCGAGCGACTTGCAGTGGCGCGCCAGCTCCGGCGAAACAGCGACATGCACAAAGCAACGCAAACCAAGTGGGCAGACGTGGACAAGCCTGCGGCTGCCCATCTGCTGGCGCAACACCGGGCGCAACACATGGTGCACGGGCACACCCATCAGCCCGCCACACACCCATTGGGCACTCAATCCACCCGGATGGTGCTGAGCGACTGGGACGCCAACAGCGCCCCACCACGCACTGAGGTGCTGAGGTGGAAGGCCAACAGCGGCACGGCGCCATGCACGGCATTCAGAGTAAGCATAAAATCAGCCTCTGACGCTTGATTGAATTAGCTTTATAGCTATATTCCTAGAAGCGTCGAAGCAACACTTTAAGCGCTTGCTGCAAGCGGCGGGCATGCTCTTCGTCCCACGGACCGGCGAGCACGCGCGAGGCATCCAGGCCCCAGGTCTGGGCGGGTGCTGGGTCGTTGCGGCGGGTAAGCATGGTCAGCTGCAATGCGCGCCGAGCGTCCAGGTGCTGTGCGGGTGTGGGCACGTCGGCTGCCATCTCCAAGCGCAGCAAAGCGGTGGCATCGGGGCCCGCAGGAGCGGTGCCAAGTGATTGCACCCACGACTGACGGGTGGAGGCGTTGACGCGCGAACCCAGATCGGCAGCGCTGGGCAAACGCCCGCCGTCGCGTGTTTGCCAGGCATCCAGCAGTTGCGTCAGTGACTGGCCGTGCGCCTGCGCTGCCAATTTCTTCAAAGAGGCCTGCGCATGTTCCAGCGCATCCCGCTGAGCACGGAAAGCGGCGTCGCCCAAACGCGGACCGCGGTCGTGGTGCGATGCGTCGTGCCCCCGGGAATCCCGCCCTTCGCGGAAACTGTCTCGCTGTCCCGGTGCTGCACCGTCGCGGCGACCCGCAAACCCGCCGGTGCCGTCACGGCGCTCGCCAGGACGACCGCCCCGACCTGGAGCTGCTGGTAATTCTTTCTTCATGCCCGGACGGTCATCACCACGCATCGCCACCAGCTTTTTGACGGGTGCAGGCGGTGTCGGGGCCGCAGGAGCGGCGTCGCTGGCAACAACACTGGCTGCATCGGCAGGTTCAGCGCCCTCAGAGGAGGCCTGGGCATCGGGGGTAATCGGCGCAGGCGTTGGCGCCGCGGCTGCAGCGGGGGCCGCATGCATCGCTTGCTGCAGGGCAGACATGGCCTGGTGAATGCGCTGGGCATCTCCACTGGCGTTGGCCTCCTGCAGGGCCTGTGACGCCGCCAGAACGCGTTGATCGTGCTCGCTGAGTGCGGCGGCCTGCTTTTCGCGGGCAGCGTCTTTGCGCTGAAAAGCGGCATCAATGGGCTGGCGGAAGGCATCCCACAGCTTTTGCTCCAGCTTGCGGTCCAGCGGCACAGCCTGTGCCAGGTGTTGCCACTCTTGCTGTATGACACGCACCGCGTCCATGCGCAGCGTTTCAGCGGCTCCGAGCGCCTCGGCCTGCGCGATCAACGTCTTGCGCTGGGCCAGATTGGCTTCTTGCGCCTGCTCCAAAGCGGCACGGGCACGGGCCTGCGCGGTTTTCCAGAGCGGTTGCAGTTCGGCAAACTGTTTTTCGCCGAGGTGTCCGCTATTGCGCCAGGCATCGCCAAACCGATGCAAATCGCGGGCCTGGGCTTTCCAGTCGGTGTTTCCCTGGTGTGCAAGCGTCCAGGCATCCAGCTCCTGAATCAGCGCGAGCCGCTGTGCGCGGTGCGCGGCAGCCTCAGACTTGATGTGCTCCAACCACAGTTCGACCACCTTGTGGGCTTGGGTACAGGCCTCGTCAAAACGCTTCCACAGCGCGTGGTTGGGCTGGCCCCCCTGGTCGGTTTGTTTCCAGCTTTCGCGCAGCGCACGCAGGGCTTCCTGCATTTTTCGCCCTCCCAGGCGCTGCGTCTCGGGCACGGCGAGCAACGCTTCGGCCTTGCCCACGAGTTCCTGGCGAAGCTGGTCAGCCCTCCAACGCTGCCAGCCCTCCAGATCACCGGCCTGCGCCAGCAGCGTCTGGGCCCGACCTTCCAGTTCGGCAGGCAACCACCGCGCGTTTTCCTTGACGGCATGGCGCAAGTCCGCCGCAGCCTTGGGTATGGCTTTGCCTTGGCCTTGGGCTAAGGCCTCGGCCAGGCGCTCAGCCGCCTGACCCACCACCTGGCCGACTTTGACTCTGAATGCCTGCTGCTCTTCGTCACTCAAAGAAGGCTGGGTTTTGTCGGGAATGGCTTCTCCCCTGTGCTTGCGGATTTCATCTGCCCAGACGGGAACGGCAGGCAAAGAAGCCGTGGGATCGGCCAGAGCGGCAACGGCGTGTTGTAAGGCAGCTTCAAAGGCCTGCCACACCAGATTGAGTTGGGCTCGCGAAGTGTCAAGCATCGGCGCAAAACGGGGATCGATGCTGCCCCACTGTGCATCGGCGGCAAGCTGCTGCGCCTGCTCGCCCCACTGTGCCACATCGACTGCCAGCGCTGCGCTCACATGGGTGGAGTCCTGCAGAGGCTTGGTCGACATCACTTCGATGCGCTGCGCCAGGAGCACCGCAGCCTCGCGTTCCACCTGAATGCGGTGTTGCAGGTCTTCGACCGCCTTCACCCGCTCTGCCAGCGCAACCTTGAGTCCAGCCAGAGGTTCGCGTGACAACGGCGCACCGGCTTTGGCGGCATCGCGCTGCCAAGCCATGGCATCGGCCACATTCAGCCGGGCGTGTTCCAGCAATGCGTGAGCGCGTGCCGCCCATTCCCCAGCCACGGCCTCCTGAGCCTTCTGGCGCTTGATTTCGTCAAGCTTTTCTTTCAGCGGTTTGGCTGCTCCCTTGTCGCGCTGCGACAACTCGCGAAACACCTCAGCCATGAGCTCGGGCGCTGGCTCACTGGCCAGCCACTCCCGGATGCGAGCCGAACGTTCGCCGGTGGTAGGCGCGGTGAATGCGCCGCCGGTGAGGCGGTCCAGAGAAGAAGCATCCATGGATTTGACACCTGCGGAAATGGGGGTTTCGTTTTTCACGACACAACTCGACTGTTTGGAACAAAGGATCTGGCGAGAGGTCAATGAACAACCCGCCCAAAATAACCCTCTATTGTCACACCCCCTGCAAAGCGATTTCTCGTTTGTTCAAAGCAAACACCCTAACCATAAGATGTTTTTTAGTATTAAGACTCGCTTCGTTAGTATTGACTGGCTATTTATTCACCCATAAAATTCGCCGAAATTCGACAAGGGTTAACCCTAAACCCTTGCCCGACACCGCGTGCGCCCCAGAGGCGCTCACCGCCGAACGTCACACAGAAATCAACTGTGTCGACCCATCGGCTCTCGCACATCGAAAGGACATCCCATGATTGCGAACACACATGCCCACCGCGCCAGGCACCCTCTGGCGCAGGCAAAACAATGGGTACAGGCCTCCATCCGCTTCCTGATGGACCTCACCCACAACGGCATCGCGCTGGTCGGCGTGACCATTGCAGCCTTGGCCATTGTGCTTTTCACCCGCGACGACCTGCGCGACGCTGTGGAACACAAACTGCTGACCGTTTTGCTGCAGCGCCAGGAATTGAAAAGCGATGGCGCGCTGCTGTTCAGCGAACCACAAGCCATTGACCGCGTGACCGCAGCCCAGCCGGGCGACCTGCCCAAGCCACAGGCCAAAGTGGCCTTCTGGCTGTCCCGCAAATACCGTGTCGCCCCAGAGCCACTGAGCGTTCTGGTGTCTGAGGCATTTGCGCTGGGTGAAAAGGTCAAACTCGACCCGACACTGATTCTGGCGGTGATGGCCATAGAGTCACGGTTCAACCCTTTTTCCCAAAGTTCCTATGGCGCACAGGGCCTGATGCAGGTGCTGACCCGTGTTCACACCGACAAATACGAAGACTTTGGTGGCAATCTGGCTGCCTTTGATCCCGTCTCCAACCTCCGCGTGGGTGTCCAGGTGCTGCAAGACTGCATCCGCCGGGCCGGCAGCATTGAAGGTGGACTGCGTCTGTATGTAGGCGCAGTCACAGTAGATGGCAGCGATTACGTGACCAAGGTCATGGCCGAACACATTCGCCTGCGAGATGTGGCGCTGGGCAAAACCGTGGCCATGCAAGAACCTCGTGTCAGCGGACCTGCAAAGGCCAACCCCTCCGAAGCGGCGCCACTGATGGCACCGGCACAGGGGGAGGATTCTGCCCAGAGCCAAACCTCAGCGGAAGCCACCTGAGTCCTCTGGACAGACAGCATCCGCTAAACTCCAACCCGCGCGCGACTGGCGATACACCCAAGGCTCTCAACGCCTGCGGGTGGACGTGGAACACCACTGGGAAGCGCGCCGTTCCACCGGCATGTGCCGGTGCGCAACGTTCAGCCGTTCGCCTGGGCAGCCCTTGCATCTGACACAGTGCAAGGTCCACCGTCACACCCAAGACTGCCATGTACCACCGCAACATCCTGATCGAGCAAACCGACCCCGAGCTGTTTGCCGCCATCCAAGCCGAAAACGCCCGCCAAGAGCATCACATCGAACTGATTGCCAGCGAAAACTACGCCTCGCCCGCCGTGATGGCCGCGCAAGGCACACAGCTCACCAACAAATACGCCGAAGGCTACCCTGGCAAGCGCTACTACGGCGGTTGCGAGTTTGTCGACGTGGCCGAACAACTGGCCATTGACCGCGTGAAGCAGTTGTTTGGTGCCGAGGCAGCCAACGTGCAGCCGCACTGCGGTGCGTCCGCCAACGAAGCCGTGTTTCTGGCGTTTTTGAAGCCTGGCGACACCATCATGGGCATGAGCCTGGCCGAAGGTGGCCACCTGACCCACGGCATGCCGCTGAACATGAGCGGCAAATGGTTCAACGTGGTGAGCTACGGCCTGGATGCCAACGAAGCCATCGACTACGACGCCATGGAGCGCAAGGCGCACGAAACCAAACCCAAACTCATCATTGCGGGTGCATCGGCCTACAGCCTGCGCATCGACTTCGAGCGTTTTGCCAAAGTGGCCAAAGACGTGGGTGCCATTTTCATGGTGGACATGGCCCACTACGCAGGCCTGATTGCCGCAGGCGTGTACCCCAACCCTGTGCCGCATGCCGATGTGGTCACCAGCACCACCCACAAGAGCCTGCGCGGCCCCCGTGGCGGCATCATTCTGATGAAGACCCAGCACGAAAAAGCCATCAACAGCGCCATATTCCCCGGCCTGCAAGGCGGCCCGCTGATGCACGTGATTGCTGCCAAGGCCGTGGCATTCAAAGAAGCACTCACCCCTGAATTCAAGCTTTACCAACAGCAGGTGGTGAAAAACGCACAGATCGTGGCCGAAACGCTCACACAACGCGGCTTGCGCATCATCAGCGGCCGCACCGAAAGCCATGTGATGCTGGTGGACCTGCGCTCCAAGGGCATCACTGGCAAAGAAGCCGAGGCTGTGCTGGGCAGCGCCCACATGACCATCAACAAAAACGCCATCCCCAACGACCCGGAAAAGCCGATGGTGACCAGCGGCGTGCGCATTGGCACCCCCGCCATGACCACGCGCGGCTTCAAGGACGAAGAAGCCCGCATGACGGCCCATCTGGTGGCAGATGTGCTGGATAACCCCCGTGACCCGGCCAATATCGACGCCGTGCGCGCCAAGGTCAATGCGCTGACTGCGCGCTTCCCTGTTTATAGCTGAAAATACAATACAGATAAGCGGCATAGCATGATTTTGTATACATTTTTTTGCTTCTCGCCTGTCTGTGTTGCGGCCCTGCTGCCTGCAGGAGCACCCGCATGAAGTGTCCTTTTTGTGGCCACACCGAAACCCAGGTGGCCGAAACCCGGCTGGCAGAAGACGGTGGCTTCATCCGCCGTCGCCGGGTGTGCCTGGGGTGTGAAAAGCGCTTCACCACCTACGAGCGCCCCGAGGTCAGCTTTCCGACCATCGTCAAAAAAGACGGGCGGCGCATCGACTACGCGCCGACCAAGCTACGCGCCTCGTTCGCACTCGCGCTGCGCAAACGCCCGGTCAGCACCGAACAGGTTGACTCGGCCATCGAGCGCATCGAAGAAAAGCTGTTGAACCTCGGCGCCCGGGAAGTGCCGTCCAACCAAATCGGCGAGATGGTCATGCGCGAGCTGAAAAAGCTCGACAAAGTGGCCTATGTGCGGTTTGCCAGCGTCTACCGCAGCTTTGAAGACGTGGACGAATTCAAGACGCTGGTGGACGAGGTTCAGGCCTGACTCCTCAAGTCAGACCTCGATCGGTGCCTGAACCGACAAGCGGCAACCCACAGCCGACCAACAGCATGTTGCACCTGGCACTGCAGGTCATACTAAAGGCATGAACAGGTTTGCATCATCCCGTCGATCCGTTGCGCCGGCAAAAACATCGGGCGTGACCATGATTGAATTGTTGGTCACCCTCGCGGTGTTAGGCATTTTTGCCAGCATCGCCATCCCCAGCATGCAGTCATTCATCGTCAACAGCCGGATGCGCACTGCCGGCAACGACTTCATGCTGGCCATTCAACGCGCCCGGGCCGAATCCATGACCCAGAACCAGTGTGTGGTGCTGTGCAAGTCGTCGACAAAAAGCAGCAAAGGCAATCCGCGCTGCGACACCAGCGACGACAACTGGGCCGTGGGCTGGGCAGCCTACCGGCTACCGAGTTCGAGTTGCGACGGCGACGACCGACCGAACAGCGCCACCGAAGCTGATGACGCCGTCAGCGAGGAGCGCTTGATTTTTACCCAGGACGCACTCAACACCAACATGCGCATCATGACAGTTGGCACCGCAACCCGTTTTCTGACTTTCAGTCCCCGCGGCATTGCGACGCTGAGTGGAGCAAGCCGTTTCAATGTGTTGGACAACTCAGCCAGCAGCGCCCAGAAAAGCCAGTACGGGCGCACCGTGTGCGTCGACAAGATGGGGCGAGCTCGCAGCCTTACGCTTTTCTCCACCTGCTGAACAGCAACGAGAACTCCATGGCAACAATCCACTCCCCCAACCGCCAGCAGGGTTTCGCCCTGATTGAAGTATTGGTTTCCATTTTGCTGATGTCGTTCACCATGTTCGGCCTTGCAGGCCTGTTGGGGACCGCAACCCGAATGCAACTGGGCGTGGAAAGCCGGAGCACAGCCAACCAGATGATGAACGACCTGGCCAACCGCATCCGCGCCAACCTCGACACCACCACGAACGGCTACGACCTAACCACCTGGGCCGAGTCTTATACCGACTTGACTTTGAATACCAAGTCTTGGTCCGATCAGCAATCCGCCACCATGGCGGCCGCAAAAGACTGCCTGACCGAAGCCTGCTCCCGCACAGAACTGGCTGATTTTGACGTGTCGGAAATCCGCCTGCAAATGGCGCGCAACATGCCGCAGCCCGCGCTCTACATCACGGGTGATGCGGCAGCCGGTATCCGCATCACCATGGCGTGGTTCGACAAGGATGCCACCCGTTTGGGCACCGGCGGTGCCGTCGAGCTGGAAACTACACCCACCTGCTCGTCGTCCGACACATCAGAGCGGGCCCTCTCCTGCTGTCCGGCCGTTGCAAGTGTGGGTAGCACCCCCGGCGTGCGATGCCTGAACCTGGAGATGCGGCCATGACCCCCTGTGTCCGGATACCCACTCCACCCGGTGAACAGCGTGGCTTTTCGCTGGTGGAATTCATGGTGGCCATGACCATAAGCCTGCTGGTGGTGGCCGCAGCATCTGCGGTCTATCTCAATTCCAGCCAGACGCAACGGGCGCTGACAGAACGCCAGAATCTGTTCGAAGGTGCCCGTGTGGCCATGGACATCATTGGCCGCGATCTGGAAAATGCCGGTTACTTCCCGTCAGAGCTCACCCCACTCACAGGGGCTGTTACCGTGCCCGGATTCGGACACCCATGTGAAAATCCCGATCCCAACTTCAAGCTCCCGGCTACGCCTGTGACCGCCGACCTGGACAAATCGCTGTGCGACTTTGCTCCCCCCCCGGCCTTTGGCGCCCCCGTGTTCGGCTGCACGGGCGAGCGCTTGCTGCGCGCCGGTACTGCCGCCACAACAAGCTATGCCTGTAGCGCATTGCCCACCGAAATTACCACCACCGAAGATGTAGACAGCCTGGTGGTCAATTACTTCACCGCCGATGCCGGCAGCCTGCAGATTGGGCAGCGCGGCGACTGCGAAGGCCAGGACGTGGCAAAAGACGCCATCAACACACGCAACCTGGTGCAGCCCGTTCCGCCGCAAAGCAAACCCAACCGGCTGACCTACCTTAACGCTATGCCAGCAACGTATTCCGGCATTGCGCCCACGCCCCCACTGCCCCCACTGCAGCCCCGGCTGCCGCTGTTTGTTTCCAACCGCTATACCCTGGTTCCATCAGTGGAAACGGTACAGGGCCAAACGGTCAACACCCGTTCGCTGGCCTGTGACGGCAACGGCAACGACAACGACGGCAGTTCGGCTGCAGCAAGCACTGCACAGCCCATTGTGGCGGGCATCCGCCAGCTCAAGTTTCACTACTACCAGCAAGACGGAAGCGGCAACGGTCAGTACTGGCCGTCCTCGGGCGTGACCGACTGGAACGCTGTGGTAGCCGTGCGAGTCTGTGTTTTCGCTGAATCGATACAGACCGTTGCAAACGTGCAAGAACCTGTGGTCGATTGCAACGGTGTAGATCAGACTTTTGGCGACAACCGTGCCCGCAAAATGTTCACCCAGGTTTTTGCGCTCAAGAACAGACTCGGCGCCCAATTTTGAGCATCGCCATGACCCATCACCACCTCATCCTGTTTGCAGCGCGCGCCGGGCGGATCCAACGCCAAACCGGTGCATCCCTGCTCATCGTGCTGATTTTCATGCTGGTGCTTTCGGTGTTGGCCACCTTTGGCGTGCGCAATGTGCGCATGCTTGAGCGCCAGGCCATGAGCGAGCAGGAATACCAACTGGCCCGTCAGGCAGCCGAAGCGGCTCTGGCTGATGCGGTACTCGATATCGAAGGCAGTTTCCCCAACGCCAGTTGTACCCGCGCCCCCGCCATCATGTCTGGACAGGGCAGCCTGAATGAAGCCGCCTTTGGCACCGACTGCCCACGCGGCCTGTGCAGCCTGTCCGATCCAGCCCAGTATCAAGTGGACTGGGCCACTGCGAGTTCAGACACGCCCGGTGCCCCATGGTGGCCCGCCTCCAAAGGCGGCATGTGGGGCAACAATGCCAATGCCAACGGAACTCCAAACTTCGACTGCGGCAGTGGCACCGGTGGCGTGCCGTTGGGCAGTTACACCAATACACCCGCCTTCCCGAGGGTGGTCCGCCAGCCAGAATACTTGGTGGAGTGGTTGAACATCGGGCCTAAATACAAATGCCCGCAGTCAACCCCAAGCGGGGCAGCCTCCCCCAGCGCCGCACCCATCTACAGCGCAGCCAACGAAACCACAGCGCTGGGCAGTGGCGGGTCGGGCTCTGCCACCGCGCCCGACTGTTACCTGCTGCGCATCACCTCGCGCGGATTCGGCACGGTCCGCACGAATGCGGAAACTGATATCCCCAACCCACGGGTCGAAGTGGTCTTGCAAGGCTACGTTTACCGATACAAACCCCAGTGAGGACGCCATGACGATCAACACCCTCTCGATGCACACCTTGGCCCGTGCTGCGGGCGTGGCTGCGGCAGCGCTGTGCCTCCCGCTCGCGCTGGCGGCACCGCCCAACACCTCCACCGCCATCGAAGCCATTCCGCCCAACGTGGGCCTGACGGGCAACAACAAACCCATGATGATGCTGGTGGCCAGCAAAGACCACACGCTGTTTGGCCCCATGTACACCGACTTTGAAGACCTGGATGGCGACGGCGTGATCGACACCACCTTCAAACCCGATTTCAAATACTACGGATACTTTGATTCCACCAAGTGTTACCTGTACGACAGCGGTGACAAGCGCTTCGAACCCGACACCGCCGCCGCCATCAACAGCGGCCGGTACGAATGCGGTGGCAGCGGTCAATGGGCCGGCAACTTCCTGAACTGGGCCACGATGACGAGGCTGGACATCGTTCGCAAAATTCTGTACGGCGGCCAACGGCATGTGGATTCAGCTACCGACACCACGCTGCAGGTGGCCAGGGTGTCGCGCGATTCGCATTCGTTCGTCAAGTATTACCGAGGCACGGACATCCGCAACTACACCCCTTTCAGCACCACCGCCCTCACCAAAACGGCAGGCAGTAACCCGGACGCGTATGCAGGCCTCACCATGTGCGTGCAGGCCAAGGACAACGACAACGGAGCAAGCAGCACGCCACAAATTCGCATGGCCAAAGGCAACTACCGCATGTGGGCCACGATGGAAGGTGGCACCGTGTGTAACTGGGGCTCTGGCAGCTTGGGCAACAAGCTCAGCCGCTACTACGGCGGCACCTCCACATACCAAGGCAATGGCGGTGTGAACCACGAATCCAGCCCGCCCAACGAAACAAACGACGGCGCAAAGTACAGCGGCATTGGCCCCACACTGGACGCCCGAGTGCAGGTGTGTGTGGCGAGTAACCTGGGCGCAGAAAACTGCCAGGCCTATGGCAGCGGCTCTGCCACCGTATACAAGCCCATCGGGCTGTTGCAGCAGTTCGGCACACCGCAAAGCGGCTCCAGTTCGGCCCGGGCCGAGTTCGGGTTGATCACGGGCAGCTACGACCAGAACCTCAAGGCCGGCGCATTGCGCAAAAACATGCGGGACCTGCTGGATGAAATCAACCCCACCAACGGCCGCTTCTGCCACAGCGGCTCAGATGTTTGCCCCAGCACCACCCTGGCCGACGGCCGCTCCTACACCAGCAGCGGCGCCATCAAGGCGCTGGACAGCATCGTCCTGTACGGAAAATCAGGTGGAAACTACTCGGGGTCTAATGTCCAACTGCCGAGTCAAATGACCAACGGCACCCTGGCAGCCTGGGGCAACCCTGTGGGGGAAATGGTGGTGCAGGCCCTGCAGTACTATGGCGCACTCACCTCCACCAACCCCGGCACCACCAGCAACGATGCGAGTGGGCAGACCCGTTGTCTGACGTGAACACCTGGCGGAAATCAGCCTACGGAAAAGGGGTTTGCAGGCCTCTGAACCTGCTGGCTCTGTCCAGCAGCGCCCTCAGCTTTGACGGTGACGATGCCGACTCTCCGTTCAGCGGGCTGCCCAACCGAAGCCGGGGCTCTCTGCCAGACTTCACCGATGCCGTGGGTTCTGCAGAGGGCATCAATGGCACCGTCAGGTCGGTGGGAAATGTATCGAGCACCTGGGGCGAGGAATGCTCGGGCAAGGCCGTGAGCACCCTGTCTGGCGTCAACGGCATTTGCCCGGAAGCACCTGCGGTGGGCGGCACCTACAAAATTGCCGGCGCAGCCTTGTACGGCAACACCAACAAGGTGCGCAGCATCACCAGCCCACCTTCTGACTTGCCTGACACCGCCTTGAAGGTCAAAACCCACACCGCCTCATTGGCCGGTGGTGTGGCCCGCGTAGAAGTGCCAGTACCCAACAGCACACCGCAGAAGTACGTGTACATCACGCCCGAAGGGTTGTGGGCAGCCAACAGCAACGGCAAAAAAATGTCAGCGGCCATGCTGAC
>JAIFMP010000049.1 GCA_020048405.1 Hydrogenophaga sp. | reverse complement strand
TTGGCCGGCTGCGCCATTACTCCAGACATTACCGCCTGATGATGCTGTCCACGTTTTTTGTGACGGTCATTTTTGACCTCACGGTGGCGGTGGAACTGGGGCTGGTGCTTGCCGTGGTTCTGTTTGTGCGCCGACAAAGCGACATCTTCAGTGCCACTGAAACCCTGCGCACCGATTCAGAGCTGCGGTTCCGGTTGTATGGATCGCTGTTTTTCGGTGCGGTTGGCAAGATGGATTCATTGGTGAACGCCGTTCAGGTGGCCCCCGTCGGCACACAGGTGACGTTGGACATGACCATGCTGGTGAGCCTCGACACCACGGGGCTTGACGCGTTGGAGCAGTTGCTCAAGGCGGTGGAAAAACGCGGTGGCACGCTCAGTGTGATGGGGGTTCAGCCCCATCCCTTGTCGCTGATGGAGCGCACAGGGTTCTCCCAGCGGCTGCATCGGGTGGGGTGATTGCTTTCGGTGTGCTGACTCCGCTGGTCTGGCCGTGACACGCCAGCCGGTCCAAGTCCCTACAATTCCGCGATTGCCCCGGGCGCGCACCGGGGATCGGTTGAGTCAGAGCCCATTCCCACAACCAGAACCACAGGAATGACGGGCATACGCTGGTCTGCCGAGACAGGTTTTTTAACTTAGATGGAGTGTTCCCATGTCTCAACTGTTCAGCCCGGATGCCCTTGTGGTGCCTTTCGAGCAACTCCGCATGTCCGACGTTGAGTCGGTCGGCGGAAAAAATGCCAGCCTGGGTGAAATGATTTCACAGCTGCCGACGGGTGTGCGCGTGCCCACCGGCTTTGCCACCACCGCCCACGCGTTCCGCGAGTTTCTGGCCTTTGACGGCTTGACCGCCCGCATCAACGCCAAGCTCGATGCCCTCGACACGGAAGACGTGCGCGCCTTGGCACAGGTAGGCGCTGAAATCCGCGCCATGGTGGAAGCCCAGCCGTTCCCCGCCGACCTGGACAAAGCCATTCGCGATGCGTTTGCCACGCTCAGCGCGGGCAACCCTGCCGCCAGTTTTGCCGTGCGTTCGTCGGCCACCGCCGAAGATTTGCCCGATGCATCCTTTGCGGGCCAGCAGGAAACCTTTTTGAACGTGGTGGGCATTGAAGAAGTGCTGCACAAAATGAAAGAGGTGTTTGCCAGCCTCTACAACGACCGCGCCATCAGCTACCGCGTGCACAAGGGCTTTGCCCATGCCGACGTGGCCTTGAGCGCGGGCGTGCAGCGCATGGTGCGCTCCGACCTGGGTGCTGCCGGCGTGATGTTCACCATCGACACCGAAAGCGGTTTTGAAGACGTGGTGTTCATCACCAGCAGTTATGGTCTGGGCGAAACCGTGGTGCAGGGCGCAGTCAACCCCGACGAGTTCTACGTGCACAAGCCGATGCTGAAGGCCGGCAAGCGCGCCGTCATCCGACGCAACCTGGGCTCCAAGCTGATTCAGATGGAGTTCAGCACGCCCGAGGAAAAAGCAGCGTCCGGCAAGCTGGTGAAAACCACCGACGTGCCCGTTGAGCAGCGCAACCGCTACTCCTTGACGGACGCAGATGCCGAGCAACTGGCTCACTATGCGCTGGTGATTGAGCAGCACTATGGCCGCCCCATGGACATTGAGTGGGGCAAAGACGGCACCGACGGCCAGCTGTACATCCTGCAAGCCCGCCCCGAAACCGTGAAGAGCCAGGCCGCAGGCAAGGTGGAACACCGCTACAAGCTCAAAGGCAAAAGCACGGTGCTGGCGCAGGGCCGGGCCATAGGCCAGAAAATTGGTACCGGCCCCGTGCGCCTGGTACACAACATTTCTGAAATGGACACCGTGCAACCCGGCGACGTGCTGGTCACTGACATGACCGACCCCAACTGGGAACCTGTGATGAAGCGCGCAAGCGCCATCGTCACCAACCGGGGTGGCCGTACCTGCCACGCCGCCATCATTGCGCGCGAACTGGGCATTCCTGCCGTGGTGGGCTGTGGCAATGCCACCGACAAACTCGCCACCGGCATGCTGGTGACGGTGAGCTGCGCCGAAGGCGACACTGGCAACATTTACGACGGCCTGCTGGAAACCGAAGTGACCGAGGTGCGCCGGGGCGACATGCCCGAGATCGACGTGAAGATCATGATGAACGTGGGTAACCCCCAACTGGCGTTCGACTTCGCGCAGATTCCCAACGGCGGCGTGGGCCTGGCCCGCCTGGAGTTCATCATCAACAACAACATCGGTGTGCACCCCAAAGCCATTTTGGAGTACCCCAACATCGATGCCGACCTGAAAAAGGCAGTTGAGTCTGTGGCCCGTGGCCACGCAAGCCCCCGCGCGTTTTACGTGGACAAGGTGGCCGAAGGCGTGGCGACCATTGCCGCTGCGTTCTGGCCCAAGCCGGTCATCGTGCGTTTGAGCGATTTCAAGAGCAACGAATACCGCAAGCTCATGGGTGGCAGCCGCTACGAGCCCGATGAAGAAAACCCGATGCTGGGCTTCCGTGGTGCGGCGCGTTACATCAGTGCCGACTTCCGCGAAGCCTTTGCCATGGAGTGCGAAGCGCTCAAGCGCGTGCGCAACGACATGGGCCTGACCAATGTGCAAGTCATGGTGCCGTTTGTGCGCACTTTGGGCCAAGCCAAGAAAGTCACGGAGATGCTGGCCGAGAAAGGCCTTGCGCGCGGTGACAACGGCCTGAAGGTCATCATGATGTGCGAGGTGCCCAGCAACGCCGTGCTGGCCGACCAGTTCCTGGAGTACTTCGACGGCTTCAGCATCGGCTCCAACGACCTGACCCAACTCACCCTGGGCCTGGACCGCGATTCGGGCCTCGAACTGTTGGCCGCCGACTTTGATGAACGCGACCCTGCCGTCAAAGCCCTGCTGTCCAAGGCCATTGGTGCGTGCAAGGCCGCTGGCAAATACGTGGGCATTTGCGGGCAGGGCCCCAGCGACCACGCCGACTTTGCCGTGTGGCTGAAGGACGAGGGCATCAGCTCCATCTCCCTCAACCCCGACTCGGTGGTGGACACCTGGAAGCTGCTGGCCGGCTGAATTTGATGCTTTTTATGCCTCTATCGCTTTTCTGTATTGATAAGTTAGCTATATAAAAGAAGGCCCCGAGGGGCCTGCTTTTATGGGCAGCTCAAGTTCATAAGTCAGCCGGTGCAGCATCGCGGATGGTCAACGGACGGTGAATCACTGCCAGTGCTGTCACGTAGGGCAGGGCAGGGGCCATCAGCAGCCCGAAGTTGGTGCACCGGCTGAAATGGCAATCATCATCCGCGCCAGCTGGCGTGAAGCTTCTGGCCCGCAGGGCGGGGGTCAGGCTGCCCAGCTCAGTCATGTCCTACATCACTCCCACTCACGCAGCCTGTGTGTGCTCCATCCAGCCTGCGGCGTTTTGCATCAGCAGATGCATGCACACACAGCCAAACCAGGCGGCTGATTTGGGTTGGCATGGTCCATCGGCTGGACGCAGAGGGTTGCCACACACGCCCGCCGTCACCGCGCAATACACCCATCACCCAGGCCTGCCAGCGGGTTTGCAGGATGAAATGACTTGTGTTCACTGCGTGGGGCTGCCATGCACAAAAGCGGCGCGCAGGGCCTCTGTGCGAGTGCGGTTCACACCAAAGTCTTTGCGACCAAGCCGACTGGCCGAACGCACATGCACCAGGCCAGTGGCCGGGTCGTGCCACAGCTCAATATCGTCCACAAACCGCAGCCAGCGCGTGGTGGCTTCCGCGTGCACGTAGCCGTCGCTTTGGTGGGTGATGTGTGTGCCCGGTTGTTGGCTAAGCAGGGCTGTCAGCCTTTCCAGAGCGTCTGCTCCGGTTTCCCCTGCGCGAGGGGTGAACGGCTCAATGGCTGCGTATGCCGCTTGCGGGTGGTCGGGGTGCAGGCCCGCTTGGCTGCTGACACTGTTTTGCGTGAGGGAGGGCGGTGCCAGCCGACCCTGCTGCACCCCCAAGGGCGCTTTTGGGGTGCCTTGCAACAGCCCGAGTTGCCCGGCCAGCCACAGCAAAAACAAGAGTGCCGCGAGCACCAGAACGCCCAGAGCCACGTACTTGCGAATCAAGTTGTTGACCTCAGAAAAAGCAGGAAGGGTGTGTGCAGAAAACGATTGCACTGTGAGTTTGATTATCGTTGTGTGTCGTTTTTGTGCGCGCCGCTGGCAGATGCGGTGCCTCTGGTCGGGTAGGCATCACAATGCGTGGGAGGTAGTGAGACTGAAAACCATCAACATTGCCACAGAGCTTGGGGCCTGCGGCAGCCTCGAGGCCGGGCAAGGAGACACAAAACCGTGTGGAACGATAAAACCGTTTTGTTGAAGAGTGAACTGGGTAAGAGCGCCATCGCACAACGCCTTCCCGTGTTGCCGGTGCGCTTGCGACCCGTGTTGATCCTGGTGGACGGCAAACGCAGCGTTGGTGAGCTCACCCGGTTGCTAGAGAGTCTGGGCGGAGCTTCAGCTTTGCAGGAACTGGTGTCTCTGGGAATGGTCGACCAGCCTGTACCCAGTGCCGTGTCTGCGACCGAGTTGGATCAGCCAGTTGTCGAGGCTGTAGGAGATGCGCTGCCTTTTACTGAATACGTGCGCGTTCTGGTGGCGTTTTTTGGCCGAGAGTTAGGCCCCAACGGCCAGATTCTGGTGTTGCAAATGGGCGCAGCCCCAGACATGCGCTCGCTTAAGCCGCTCATTGAGCGTGGCCTGGACAACTTGAAATACTTCAAGGGCCCTGCTGCTGTGGCAGAGTTCAAGGCGACCTTGGGCCAGCAGGCGCCTCGCGCCTGACAGGCAGCAGGCGCGCGCCAGGTTCAGCGCCGGCGCCCGCCCAGCAAACCACCCAGCACTCCTCGCAAAATCTCGCGACCGATTTGGGTGCCCACGGTGCGCACGGCCGACTTGGCCATGGTCTGCACCAAGCCGTCGCGCTGGGCCCCGCGTGGGCCGGTGCTGCCAAACAGCAGGTCGTTGAAGCCGCCCATCAAGCCGCCGCCATCGGCCGGGGTGGCACCTCCGGCGGCTGGTTTGCCCGAGGCGACAGCTCCGGCAGCCCCCGCTGCACCCGCAGCGCTGGTGGTTGCGTTGCCTCGCAGCAATTCGTGGGCGCTCTCCCGGTCCACCGTTTGCTCGTACACACCCGCCACCAAGCTGTTGGCCAGCAGGGCCTGGCGTTGTGCAGGTGTGATGGGACCCAGTTGACCTGCAGGCGGCAGCACGTAAGCGCGCTCGGTCACGCTGGGCCTGCCTTTTTCGTCCAGGAAGCTCACCAGCGCTTCGCCCACGGCCAGCTCTGTGATGGCTGCCTCGATGTTGAGCCCGTCTTTGGGGCGCATGGTTTGTGCAGTGGCCTTCACGGCTTTCTGGTCGCGCGGGGTGAAGGCGCGCAGCGCGTGTTGCACGCGGTTGCCCAACTGGGCCAGCACACTGTCGGGAATGTCCAGCGGGTTCTGTGTGACGAAGTACACACCCACGCCTTTGGAGCGCACCAGGCGCACCACGAGTTCGATGCGTTCGACCAGTGCCTTGGGCGCATCGGCAAACAGCAGGTGCGCTTCGTCGAAGAAGAACACCAGCTTCGGTTTGTCCAGATCGCCCACCTCGGGCAGCGTTTCAAACAGTTCGCTCAGCATCCACAGCAAAAAAGTGGAGTACAGCTTGGGCGAATTCATCAGTTTGTCGGCAGTCAGGATGTTGATCATCCCGAAACCGTCCACCGTCTGCATGAAGTCGGCGATGTTGAGCATGGGCTCGCCGAAAAACACATTGCCGCCTTGCTCGTCCACCTGCAACAGCGCCCGCTGAATGGCCCCGATGCTGGCGGCACTGATGTTGCCGTACTCGGTGGTGAAGGTTTTGGCGTTGTCGCCCACGTGCTGGCACATGGCACGCAGGTCTTTCATGTCGAGCAGCAGCATGCCGTTGTCGTCGGCCACCTTGAACACGAGTTGCAGCACACCGGCCTGTGTTTCGTTCAGGTTGAGCATGCGCGACAGCAGCAGGGGCCCGAGGTCGCTGACGGTGGCACGCACAGGGTGCCCCTGTTCGCCAAACACGTCCCACAAGGTGGTGGGAAAGGCACGTGGCTGGGGCAGCTCGATGCCACGGTCGGCCAGGATTTTGTTGATTTTTTCGCCAAATTGCGCCGGCTGTGACACACCGGTCAGGTCGCCTTTGATGTCGGCCATGAACACTGGCACGCCGATGCGCGAGAACTGCTCGGCCAGGGCCTGCAGCGTCACAGTTTTGCCTGTGCCCGTGGCGCCGGTGATCAGGCCGTGGCGGTTGGCTTTGTCAGGGTGGATGACGCAGGCAGTGGTGGCGTTCTGGGCAATGAGCAGGGCGTCGGTCATGAAAACCTCAAAAAGTACAATCAAGGGTTATTTTTCGGCGCTCCAGCGTATCTCAAATTCAAGAGGGTTTTCATGGCAGGTCATTCCAAATGGGCCAATATTCAGCACCGCAAGGGGCGTCAGGACGAAAAGCGCGGCAAGCTGTGGACTCGGGTGATCCGCGAAATCACGGTGGCCGCCCGCAGCGGTGGCGGTGACCTGAGCGCCAACCCCCGCCTGCGCCTGGCCATCGACAAGGCCAAGGCCGTCAACCTGCCAGCCGACCGCATCAAATACAACATCGACAAAGCCACCGGCAACCAGGAAGGCGTGAGCTACGAGGAGATCCGCTACGAGGGCTACGGCATTGGCGGTGTGGCCGTCATCCTCGACACCATGACCGACAACCGCGTGCGCACCGTGGCCGAAGTGCGTCATGCCTTCAGCAAACACGGCGGCAACCTGGGCACCGAAGGCTCGGTGGCGTTCCAGTTCAAGCACTGCGGCCAACTGGTGTTTGCGCCCGGCGTGAGCGAAGACAAGGTGATGGACGTGGCCCTGGAAGCAGGTGCTGACGACGTCATCACCGATGACGATGGTGCCATCGAGGTGTTGACCTCCCCGCAAGAGTTTGAAGCCGTGAAAAACGCCCTGGAGGCCGCTGGTCTGGTGCCCGAAATGGCCGAGGTGACCATGCGCGCCGACAACACCATTGAACTGACCGGCGACGACGCTGCCCGCATGCAAAAGCTGCTGGACGTGCTGGAAGACCTGGACGATGTTCAAAACGTCTTCCACAACGCCGCCATTTCGGAGTGAGCCCCGCCGTGACACAAACAAACATGAACGTGCTGGTGGTGGGTGGCGGTGGCCGTGAGCACGCCCTGGCCTGGCGTTTGCGCCAGAGCCCCAGCGTGGCCCAGGTATTTGTGGCGCCTGGCAACGGCGGCACCGCGCACGACGCCGCGCTGACCAACATTGCCCTCACCGACGTGGCGGCCCTGCGCGAATGGGCGCAGGCCAAGGCCATCGGTCTGACCGTGGTGGGCCCTGAGGCCCCGTTGGCCGCCGGCATCGTCGATGAGTTCCGTGCCCACGGCTTGGCCGTGTTCGGCCCCACCAAAGCCGCTGCGCAACTCGAAAGCTCCAAGGCGTTCTCCAAGGCGTTCATGCAGCGCCACGGCATTCCCACCGCCGCTTACGACACCTTCACCGACGCTGCTCTGGCCCACGCCTACATCGACCGCATGGGTGCGCCCATTGTGGTCAAAGCCGATGGCCTGGCCGCAGGCAAGGGCGTGGTGGTGGCCATGACGCTGGCCGAGGCCCACGAGGCCGTGGACTTCATGCTCGAGGGCAACAAATTCGGCGTGCAACACAACGCCGGTGGTGCCCGCGTGGTGATTGAAGAATTCCTGGAAGGCGAAGAGGCCAGTTTCATCGTGGTGTGCGACGGCACAACCGTGCTGCCCCTGGCCACCTCGCAAGACCACAAGCGTCTGCTCGACGCCGACCAGGGCCCCAACACGGGCGGCATGGGCGCGTATTCGCCGGCGCCAGTTGTCACGCCTGCCGTGCACGACAAAGCCATGCGCGAGATCATCCTGCCCACCATCGCAGGCATGGAGGCCGATGGCATTCCGTACACCGGCTTTTTGTATGCGGGGCTGATGATCACTCCCAGTGGTGACGTGAAAACCCTGGAGTTCAACTGCCGCATGGGTGACCCCGAAACCCAGCCCATCATGATGCGCCTGCAGTCCGACCTGGCCGCCGTGCTGCTGGCTGCTGCCAGGCAGCAACTGGCTGGTTTGGAACTGCAATGGGACAGCCGCTGTGCCTTGGGTGTGGTGCTGGCCGCCGCCGGTTATCCGCTGGAACCGCGCAAGGGCGATGCCATCACTGCCTTGCCCACCGACAGTGCCGACGCCGTGGTGTTCCATGCCGGCACCACCGTGGTCAACGGCCAATTGGTCACCTCGGGCGGGCGCGTGTTGTGCGCCACCGCCTTGGGTGCCACTGTGCGCGAGGCCCAGGCCGCCGCGTACCTCCTGGTGGATGGCGTGGTGTTCGACGGCATGCAGTGCCGCCGCGACATTGGCTACCGCGCGCTTTGAACCATCTTTTAATTGTGGCCCCCGCATGAGCACCACCACCTCCCATTTGAACGCCCAAACCGTTCGCACCTACTTGCTGGGCCTGCAAGACCGCATCACGACCGCCATTGCCTCCATCGACGGCACGGCGTTTCTGGAAGACGGCTGGAGCAAGCCCAGCGGCGAGTTGTTGCAAGGCAATGGCATCACGCGCATCCTGGAAGGCGGCCCTGTGTTCGAACGTGCCGGGTGCGGTTTTTCGCATGTCACGGGCCCACGCTTGCCGCCTTCGGCCACCCAACACCGCCCCGAGTTGGCGGGTGCGCCGTTTGAAGCCATGGGCGTGAGCCTGGTTTTTCACCCCCGCAACCCCATGGTGCCCACCGTGCACATGAACGTGCGCATGATTGCCGCCACGCCCGTGGGCGGTGGCGATCCGGTGTGCTGGTTTGGCGGCGGCATGGACCTGACGCCGTACTACGGCTTCGAGGAAGACGCAGTGCATTTCCACACCGCGTGCCGCGATGCCCTGGTGCCGTTCGGTGACGACAAATACCCCCGCTTCAAAACCTGGTGTGACGAATACTTCTTCCTGAAGCACCGCAACGAGCAGCGTGGCGTGGGTGGGGTGTTCTTCGACGACTTTTCCGAGCTGGGCTTTGACAACAGTTTTGCCATGATGCGCGCCGTGGGCGATGCGTTCCTCGGCGCTTATCTGCCCATCGTCGAGCGCCGCAAGGCGCTGCCGCACACCGAGGCCGAGCGCGAGTTCCAGCTCTACCGCCGCGGTCGCTACGTGGAGTTCAACCTGGTGTGGGACAGGGGCACGCACTTTGGCTTGCAATCGGGTGGTCGCAGCGAGTCCATCCTGCTGTCCATGCCGCCACTGGTGAGTTGGTCGTACGCGAAGAAACCCGAGCCTGGTACGCCTGAACACCGGCTGTACACCGACTTCTTGCCCCGCCGCGACTGGATTTGACCGAGTTGCTGACCCCCAGCGACGGAAGCCCCCGCGTGCGGATCGGGCTGTACGGTGGGGCGTTCGATCCGCCGCACCTTGACCATGTCCGCATGGCCGAGGCGTTTGCCAGCCAGTTCCACCTGGACAGACTGATCGTCTTGCCCACGGGCGGCGCCTGGCACAAAACACGCCCCGTGTCGCCGGTGGCCCATCGCGTGGCCATGACCCGGCTGGCCTTCGGCGACATGAACTTGCCCGAGAACTGTGTCTGCGAGGTGGATGACCGTGAAACCCGCCGCGCAGGGCCGAGTTACACACACGACACGTTGATGGAGTTGCGCCAAGAGCTGCACCCTGCGCAGTGGTACCTCTTGGTGGGGCAAGACCAGTTCGACCGCTTCACCACCTGGCACCGTTGGCAGGATGTGGCACAGCTTGCTACTCTGGTAGTAGCTGAAAGACCAATGCTGAAAAGCGATGGAATCGTTATTGATTTAAAATCGGGTGCATTGGCAGCGACTCACCTCGCACCGCACATTCCGTTGCACCCGCTGCATTGGAGCAGCACCGGCATCAGCTCCACTTCCATCCGCCAGAGTGTGCAGTCAGCACACGCAGACCGGCCGACCAACTTGCAAGACATGGTGCAACCCGCCGTCGCAAGCTACATTTCACAACACCAGCTTTACTCTCTTCACACATGACCAGCGAAACCCAGCCCCGCAAAACCGACGTTCAGAAACTGCAGCGAGCCATCGTGGATGGTCTGGAAGACGTGAAGGGGCAAGACATCGTGGTGTTCAACACCGAGCACCTGTCGCCCTTGTTCGAGCGAGTCATCATCGCCAGCGGCACCTCCAACCGCCAGACCAAAGCGCTGGCCTCCAGCGTGAGCGACGCGGTGCGTGAAGCGGGTTTCCCCAAGCCCCGCGTGGAAGGTGAAGAAAACGGCGAATGGATCATCGTGGACTGCGGCGCTGCTGTGGCCCATGTGATGCAGCCCACCATCCGTGCGTACTACCACCTGGAAGAAATCTGGGGCGGTAAAACCGTGCGCCTGACCACTGCCACAGCCAAAAAGGCTGATGCGGCTGCTGCTTCCAAAGCCGCAGCACCCAAGTCGCCTGCACGCAAAAAAGCGGCCGTTGCCACCGAGGCAACTGTGGCGACCCCTGCCAAGGCCAACCCCGCCCGCAAGGCAGCAGCCAAGCCCAAGGCTGCAACGCCTGAAGCCGCCGCCGTGAAGAAAGCCCCGGCCAAAAAAGCAGCTGCCAAGGCTGCACCTTCGGCTACCGCAGTCAAAAAGCCTGCGGCCAAGAAGGCACCGGCCACGGTGACTGCCAAAGTCAAAACTCTGGTGGTGGGAAAGCCTGCTGTGAAGAAAACAGCGGCCAAAACTGCAGGCAAAACCGCTCCCGCCGCTCGCAAGTCGCCCAGCCGCACATCCGCACGCTGACATCTGCCACCTGATTGCACCGCGCCGGAGCGTTCATGAAGCTCTGCATCGTGGCCGTGGGTCAGCGCATGCCGGATTGGGCACAAACCGCCTACGACGACTACGCCAAACGCTTCCCACCCGACAGCCGAGTGGAGCTGAAAACCGTCAAAACCGAGCCGCGTGGCTCCAAAACCGTGGCCACGCTGATGGCTGCGGAGCGTGCCCGCATTGAGGCAGTGCTGGCCCGAGGCACCCGTGTGGTGGTGCTGGACGAACGCGGCACCACGCTCACCACGGTGGCGCTGGCCCAGCAGCTCACGGTGTGGGAGCGGCAAGGTGAAGACGTGGCGTTTGTCATCGGCGGGCCCGACGGCCTGGACCCCGAATTCAAAACCCAGGCAGCGCACCGCATCCGGTTGTCTGACATGACGTTGCCCCATGCCATGGCGCGAGTTCTGCTGATCGAGCAGCTCTACCGCGCCTGGTCCGTCAACCACAACCACCCCTACCACCGCGAATGAGCGCATCCGCCACGCCCCCTTTCGTGTATCTGGCCTCGCAAAGCCCGCGCCGCCTGGACCTGCTCACTCAGTGGGGCGTGCGCTGCGAGACCCTGTTGCCCGACGCCGATGAAGATGCCGAAGCACTGGAGGCGGTGTTGCCCGGTGACACCCCCCGGCGCTACGTGCAGCGCGTCACGCGGTTGAAGTTGCAAGCCTCGCTGGCGCGCCTGGTGCGGCGCGGCTTGCCGCCGGTACCGGTGCTGTGTGCCGACACCACTGTTGCATTGGGGCGGCGCATCATGGGTAAACCCGACAACTCGGCGCATGCACAGGCCATGCTGGCCGATTTGTCTGGCCAGACGCACCGTGTGTTGACGTCGGTGGCCGTCGGGCGTCTGGGTGCAGCGGGGACGCCGTTTGACACCTGGCAAGCCCTCAGTGAGTCACGCGTGACCTTCGAGGCGCTCAGTGGCGACCAGATTGCCAGCTACGTGGCCACGGGTGAGCCCCTGGGCAAGGCCGGCGCTTATGGCATCCAGGGCCGGGCCGCGTTGTGGGTGTCGCGCCTCACGGGCAGTTACTCGGGCATCATGGGTCTGCCTGCGTTTGAAACAGCCACTGTGCTGCGCCACGCGGGCATCGAACTTCTCTGAACACACAACCCCAACCGAAGCGCCATGGGACAAGACATCCTGATCAATTGGGCTCCCCACGAAACCCGCGTGGCGGTGGTGGAGCAGGGCGCCGTGCAAGAGGTACACATCGAGCGCACGCTCGAGCGTGGCCTGGTGGGCAACATTTACCTGGGCAAGGTGTCGCGGGTGCTGCCAGGCATGCAGTCGGCGTTCATCGACATCGGGCTGGACCGGGCTGCCTTTTTGCATGTGGCTGACCTGATGCCCAACATTGCGGCCAAACATGGCAACGGCCGCGACGGCTCACCCAGCGGCGGTGGCCAGAAGTCGGCCAACCTGCTGCAGCCCGATCCAGTGCTGCCCATTGAGAAGCAGATTTTCGAGGGCCAGGCGCTGATGGTTCAGGTGCTGAAAGACCCCATCGGCACGAAAGGCGCACGCCTGTCGGCCCAGATCAGCATTGCCGGGCGGCTGCTGGTGTTTTTGCCGCAAGACGCCCATGTGGGTGTGTCGCAAAAGATTCCGCTGGAACAACGCGAATCCCTGCGACGCCGCTTGCTGGCGCTGACGTCGGATTTGGGCGGCGGATTCATTCTGCGCACCAACGCCGAAGATGCGACCGACCAAGAGCTTGCCGACGACATTGCCTACCTGCGCAAAACCTGGGCACGCATCAAAGACGCCGCCGTGCGCCTGCCGCCGGCCAGCCTGTTGCACCAGGACTTGAGCCTGATGCAGCGGGTGATGCGCGACCTGGTGGGGGCTCAGACGCAGGCCATCCGCATCGATTCGCGTGAGCAGTTTGGCGAGTTGCAACGTTTTGCCACGGAGTTCATGCCTGACACGGCGCCCAAACTGGCTCTGCACACGGGCGAACGCCCGGTGTTTGAACTGTTCAACGTGGACGAGGAAATCGTCAAGGCGCTGAGTCGCCGGGTCGATTTGAAATCGGGCGGCTACCTCATCATCGACCAGACCGAAGCGCTGACCACGGTGGATGTGAACACTGGTGGTTTTGTGGGTGCGCGCAACTTTGACGACACCATTTTCAAGACGAATCTGGAGGCGGCTCAGTCCATTGCGCGTCAGTTGCGGCTGCGAAACCTGGGCGGCATCATCATCGTGGACTTTATTGACATGGTGCGGGAAGACCACCGCGAGGCTGTGCTGACCGAGTTCCGCAAACAAATTGCCCGCGACCGGGTGAAAACCATGTGCGGCACGTTTTCGCAACTGGGGCTGCTGGAGATGACGCGCAAGCGCACCCGCGAGTCGTTGGCCCACCTGCTGAGCGAGGTGTGCCCCGCTTGCCAGGGCCGTGGTGAGGTGAAAACCGCACGCAGCCTGTGCTACGACATCCTGCGCGAAATTTTGCGCGAGGCCAGGGCCTTCAATCCGCGCGAGTTTCGTGTGGTGGCTTCACCCAAGGTGGTGGAACTGTTCCTCGATGAAGAAAGCGCCCACCTGGCGGGCCTGAGCGACTTCATAGGCAAACCCATTTCGCTGCAAAGCGACAACGCCATGACGCAAGAGCAATACGACATCGTGTTGTTGTGATGTCCCGCGCAAAACACTTGGTTCTGAATTTCAAGCTTTTTCGTGCTCCAGCGCTTGACTGTATTGGACTGTCAGCTATCGTGATTTTCAGTGCCTGAGGCTTTGGATGCGGGCTGGTGGTGCAGCCGGGCGTACAGGCCATCAGCGGCCAGCAGTTCGGCGTGGGTGCCTTGCTCGCGGATTTCGCCATCGGCCAACACCACCACGCGGTTGGCGTGTTCGATGGTGCTCAGGCGGTGGGCAATCACCAGCGTGGTGCGCCCTGCCATCAGCCGCTGCAGGGCGTCCTGCACCAGGCGCTCCGATTCGTTGTCGAGGGCAGAGGTGGCCTCGTCCAGTATCAGCACCGGTGCGTTTTTGTAAATGGCGCGAGCAATGGCCAGGCGCTGGCGCTGGCCGCCCGACAGTTCGGCCGCGTTGTGCCCCACCGTGGCGTGAATGCCCTTTGGCAGACGTGCCACCAAGTCGCCCAGGTTGGCTGACTGCAGGGCTTGCAGCACATGGGCTTCGTCCACCTCGGCCCCCAGGGACACGTTGGCCGCCAGGGTGTCGTTGAGCATGACCACGTCTTGGCTCACAAATGCAAACTGCCGGCGCAAGGCCTGTAGGTTCCAATCGGGCAGCGCATGGCCGTCGAGGGCGATGCTCCCCTCGGTGGGTTCAATGAACCGGGGCAGCAGGTTGGCCAGAGTGGTTTTGCCGGAGCCCGATGGCCCCACCAGCGCCACCACTTCGCCGGGGGCCACGTCCAGATCGACCCGTTCCAGCGCGGCGTTGTCTGCGCCGGGGTAGCGAACGCTCACATTGCGCAGGCTGATGCGCCCCTCGCACTGCCCCGGGTCGTGGGTGCCACCCGTTTGTTCGGGCGTTTCGTCCAGCAAGGCCAGGCCGCGCTCCAGCGCCGCCACCCCGCGTGTGATGGGTCCGGCAATATCTGCCAGGTGCTTGATGGGGGCCACCAGCATCAGCATGGCCGTGACGAACGACACGAAGTCACCCACCGTGACGCCATTTGTGCTGCTTTGCCAGAGCGCCGTGGCAATGACGGCCGACAGTGCTGCTGCCGCCAGCATCTGGGTGAGGGGAGTCATGGCAGCCGATGCCACGGTCGATTTCAGCGCCAGGCGCTTGAGCCCGTGGCTCAGGCGGTCAAACCGCTGCGCCTGCCCGGCCTGGGCACCGTGCAGCCGAATCATGCGGTGTGCCAGCACGTTTTCTTCCACCACGTAGGCCAACTGGTCGGTTGCGGTTTGTGCAGATTGAGTCAGCCGATACAACCGGCTGGACAGCGCACGCATCACCCAGATCAGCACCGGGAAAATGCCCATCACGATCAATGTGAGTTTCCAGTTCAGGAAAAACAGGTAGCCCAAGAGGGCGAGGAGCGTCAGGCTGTCTTTTGCCAGCGTGAGCAGTGCACCCACCAGCAGTTGCGAGCCAGTTTGCACCTCGTACACCAGCGTGTTGGACAGGGCACTGGCGTTGTGCTGGCGGAACAGGCGCAGGTCGGCGGTGGTCAAGCGCTGGAACATGGCGGTGCGCATGTGCAACAGGCCTGTGCTGGCGGTGTAAGTCAGAGCGTATTGCGCGATGAAGCCAGCCAAGCCGCGCACCCCGAACAGCCCCAGCAATGCGGCAGGCACCATCCACAACGGCACGGCCCCTGCCGAAAACCCCTGGTCCAGCAACGCTTTCAACAGTGCTGGAATCATCGGTTCCGTCAATGCGCCCACCAGAGTGGCGATGGCAGCGAGTGCCATGCCAGAGCGCGCCGGTTTGAAATAGGGCCACAGGCGCAGCAGGCGGCGGGTGAGTGGGGGTGTGGTGGACAAGGGCGGGAACGTTTTGATTGGGGTGAGCACCAACGGAGCGTCCGGTATTATCAGCGGCTGCCTCCAGTGGCCTTCACCCAACGGTTCAACGCTTTTGCACATGTCTTTTTCTCTGTCTCGCCGCACCTTGCTGGGTGCCGCTGCCCTTGGCGCCTGGCCGGCTGCGCATGCCCAGTTCAGGGTTGATGTGTCTGGTGTGGGGCTGACGCAACTGCCGTTTTCGGTGGCTGCCTTCAAAGGCAGCGAGTCTGCGCCGCAAGACCTGGCGGCCATTGTGCGTGCCGATCTCGAGCGCAGTGGCCAGTTTCGCCATGTGGCGCCGGTGGTGGGCGTGTTGCTCGACGAATCCAGCGTGCCCGACCTCGCCCCCTGGCGTGAACGGGTGACCGACGTGCTGCTGACAGGCAGTGTGTCGCGTCTGGCCGACGGCCGCTACGACGTCCGGTTTCGCCTCTGGGACGTGGTCCGAGCCAAAGATCTGGGGGCCATGAGCCTGCCTGTGGTGGCAGCTGACCTGCGACTGGCCGCCCACCGCATGGCCGACTACGTGTATGAAAAACTCACGGGCGACAAAGGGGTGTTTTCCACCCGCATCGCCTATGTCACCAAAGGGTCGGGCAGCTACAACCTGTGGGTGGCCGATGCCGATGGCGAAAACGCCCAGGCTGCGTTCACCAGTGTTGAGCCCATCATTTCTCCTGCGTGGTCGCCGTCGGGCACACACTTGGCGTATGTGTCGTTTGAATCCCGCAAGCCTGTGATTTATTCACAGGAAGTGTCCACTTCGCGTCGGCGGATGGTGGCCAACTTCAAAGGCTCCAACAGTGCACCTGCCTGGATGCCAGATGGCAAACGCCTGCTGGCCACGTTGACGCTGGACGGCTCGTCGCAGATCTACAGCATCGACACCGGGACTGGTACGCAAACACGGCTGACCCAGTCGGGCAGCATTGACACCGAGCCTTCGGTGGATGTGAAGGGCAACTCGGTGTACTTTGTGAGCGACCGAGGTGGCGCGCCACAGATCTACCGCATGTCGGCCACAGGTGGCTCTGCTGAGCGCGTGACATTCACCGGCGGTTACAACATCTCGCCCGCCATCAGTCCTGATGGACGCTGGTTGGCTTACGTTTCCCGCGTGGGTGGCGCATTCAAGCTCCATGCCATGGACCTGTCCAATGGTGCGGTCACGGCCCTGACCGACACCACTGCCGACGAAAGCCCGAGTTTTTCGCCCAACGGGCGGCTCATCATGTACGCCACGCGTGTGCAGGGTCGCGAGGCATTGATGACCACGACCCTGGACGGACGGATCAAAACCCGACTGGCTGGTGCCAAAGGGGACATTCGTGAACCCGATTGGGGTCCGTTTTCGCCGTAACGCATGTTCGGTAACGTTTTATTGCTATTTTTTTAATTAACTTTTGGCCTGCGCGCCGTCTCCCGTTTCAAAACCGTTGCAGCGTCTGCTGCGTTGCTGGTGTTGCTCAGTGCATGTGGCTCCAACGTCAAGTTGGACGATGTGCCGGTGTCAGACCGCACAGCAGCGCCTGTGGCTCCGGTCGACGCCAATGCAGCCAATGCCCAGGCTGGCAGCCGCAACGTCCCCACGGCGGTGATCGATGAGTCGGCCATTGGCCAGCCACCGGCCAATGTGGCCCGTGTCGTTTACTTTGACTACGACAGCTTTCAGGTGCGCCCCGAGTTCGCGGCCACCCTGGAGGCTCACGCCAAATTTTTGAAAGCCGATGCCAAGCGCCGCGTGGTGCTGCAGGGCCACACCGACGAGCGGGGTGGCCGCGAGTACAACCTGGCGTTGGGCCAGAAGCGCGCTGAAGCGGTTCGCCGCCAACTGGCCATCCTGGGTGTGAGCGATGCACAACAGGAAGCCGTGAGTTTCGGCAAGGAAAAGCCAGCGGCCATGGGCAGCGACGAGGCTTCCTTCGCCAAGAACCGTCGTGTTGAGTTGACTTACCGCTGAGGCCTGTTATGCCGCGCTGTGTCGACTTTCGTTCTGTGACCGCAAACATCTCTTTGGTTGTGGTGGCTGTGCTGGGCCTGCTGCCCCTTCACGCCTCGGCGCAACTGTTTGGCGACGATGAGGCCCGCAAAGCCATCATTGAGTTGCGCGGGCGTGTGGATGCCGACCGCCGCTCTACCGAGGCCCAATTGCAGCGCATCACGCAGGACTTTGCCCGGCTCAACGAAGAGAGCACCGCGCCCACGCGCCGCAGCTTACTGGACCTGTCCAACCAGATCGAGGCACTGCGGGCTGAGCAGGCCCGCATGCGCGGGCAGTCGGAGCAATTGGCACGCGACGTGGCCGAACTGCAGCGCCAGCAGAAAGACGTTCTGGCTGCACTGAACGATCGCCTGCGGCAACTGGAGCCCGTGACGGTGACATTGGACGGGCAGGAATTCCGTGCCAAGCCGGACGAAAAGGCCGAGTTTGATCAGGCCATGGAGTCTGTGCGCAAAGCGGCGTTTGACCAGGCAGTGTCGGGTTTTTCAGCCTTTTTGAAGCGATTCCCAGACAGCGGCTACCGTTCGTCGGCGCTGTTCTGGCTTGGCAAGTGAAGCCATAGAGTCTTACCGCAGGCTGCTGTCTGTTTCACCCGAGCACGCACGTGTGCCAGAAGCGCGCTTGGCCATTGCCAACTGCCAGCTCGAACTCAAAGACGCCAAATCAGCCAAGCGCACCCTGGAAGATGTGGTGAAACTGCACCCGCAGTCTGAGGCCGCTGCGACTGCCAAAGACCGTCTGAGCCGCATGCGCTGACATGAGCCCCGAATCCTTTGCGAGCCTGCAGTCGCAGGTGTTGTGGGCTGCGTTTGCGGTGTCTGTGCTGTTTGGTGTGGTGGCGCAAAAAACCCACTTCTGCACCATGGGTGCTATCAGCGACATCGTGAATATGGGCGACTGGACGCGCATGCGCATGTGGGGGCTGGCCGTGGGCGTGGCAGTGCTGGGCTTTCACGGGCTGGGATGGATGGGTCTGATCGACACTACCAAAACTTTTTACACCACCAGTCGTGTGATTTGGCTCTCCGCCCTGACCGGGGGGGCTTTTTTCGGCTTTGGCATGGTGCTGGCTTCGGGCTGCGGCAGCAAAACCCTGGTTCGTGTCGGTGCAGGCAGTTTGAAGGCTGTGGTCGTGTTTGTGGTCATGGGCGTGTCAGCGTTTGCCACATTGCGGGGCGTTTTTGCCGTCGTGCGGGCCAATACCGTTGACACAGTGGCCTTTGAGATGGAGCGCGGCAGCTCTTTGCCTTCATGGCTGGCTGGTGTCATGGGGCATGAAGGGTCTGCGCTCGTTCCCGCATTGGCACTGGTGGTGGGCGTCGGCCTGGTGGTATGGGCCCTGGCCAGTCAACAGTTCCGCCAGTTTGACAATGTGCTGGCGGGGTTTGGCATCGGGGGGGCAGTGGTTGCCATGTGGTGGGTCACAGGCCATTTGGGCTTTGTGGAAGAGCATCCTGACACGCTGAACGCTGTTTTCCTGCGCACCAGCAGCGGGATGATGGAGTCGCTGACCTTCACAGCCCCGATGGCCTACACCTTGGACTGGCTCATTTATTTCAGCGACACCTCCAAAATCCTGACGGTTGGTGTGGCATCGGTGGCGGGCGTGGTGTTTGGCTCCTGGGTTTACTCTTTGGCCACACGCAGTTTTCGCTGGGAAGGCTTTCGGGATACACAGGACACAGCGTTGCACCTGGTTGGCGCGGTGCTGATGGGCATTGGTGGTGTCACAGCGATGGGTTGTACCGTGGGCCAGGGGCTGTCCGGCATGTCAACGCTGAGCCTGACGAGCCTGATCGCTGTGGCGGGCATTGTGTTGGGTGCACTGGGTGGCTTTCGCTTCCAGATGTGGCTCATCATGCGCGACTGATGCTGCATCCTGTGGGGGATCTGCCCGCTGACTTCGAGCGTCGTTTCGGCGGGTTGCGCCGTCTCCTGGGACATGCCGGTGCGCAGGCCGTGTTCGACAGCCATGTGGTGGTGGTCGGTGTGGGCGGCGTGGGCTCTTGGGCCGCCGAGGCTCTGGCACGCTCAGGGGTGGGACGGCTGACGCTGATTGATCTTGACCATGTGTCGGAATCCAACATCAACCGCCAGTTGCACGCTTTGGGATCCACGATCGGGCAGGCCAAGGTTCAGGCCCTGCAGGCGCGTTTGCACGATATCAACCCCAGTTGCCGCTTCACGCTGGTCGAAGAATTCCTCACGCCCGAGAACCTGACGCAGCTGCTCGATCCCTCTGTGGTTGGGCACACCGGGTCTTTTGCCGTGCTGGATGCGTGCGATCAGGTCAAAACAAAGGTGGCACTGGCTGCATGGGCTCTGGAAAACAATGCGTTGTTCGTCAGCGCAGGCGCTGCGGGCGGGAAAAGCCAAGCCCAAGCAGTGGATGTCGCTCGGCTATCTGATGTCACCCACGACCCGTTGCTGGCCCAGGTGCGCTACCGCTTGCGAAAGCACCACGGCGCGTCCAGAACCCAGCCGATTCCCGTGACGTGTGTGTTCAGCCGTGAGTCTGTCAGGGCACCTGCAGAGCAGGCCTGTGATGCCACTGCCGAGACCGCAGGGGGACACGACAGCAGCTTGAACTGCCATGGCTACGGCTCCGTTGTGACCGTCACCGCTACATTTGGCATGGTTGCAGCGGGGCACCTTCTGACTCGCCTGGCCGCCGCAAAAAAATGAAACCCGTTTGCTCGGCCATCAAAAATGACGCTATAATTTGAGGCTTGGTGAGATGCACTGAACAGTGTGTTGAATCAGTGGGACGTTAGCTCAGTTGGTAGAGCAGCGGACTTTTAATCCGTTTGTCGTGGGTTCGACCCCCGCACGTCCCACCACAGTTTTTTCGGATCTGAGAGATCCCTCGAAAGGCCTCTTGATCGAGGCCTTTTGTTTGTTCCACGGAGCGGTGGATGAGTGGTTTAAGTCGCACGCCTGGAAAGCGTGTGTGGGTTAATCCCCACCGCGGGTTCGAATCCCGCCTGCTCCGCCAGTGATTAGCCCCAAGTGATTGATTCGCTTGGGGTTTTTCTTTTTCTGGCTTGTCTGTGTCACCACTTGTGTCACCACTTG
>JAIFMP010000025.1 GCA_020048405.1 Hydrogenophaga sp. | reverse complement strand
ACGGCGTGGGTTGGCACGAGGTGCCACAGTTTGGCGTGGTGCGCCGCCTGAGCAACCGCAACACCTGGCAATCCCGGTGGGAGGCGCTGATGGCCGCAACCACCGCCACGCTGCCGCCATTGAGTTTTGTTGACCCGCCAAGCTGGAGTGACCCGCACACCCGCCACCGCTGGCCCACCCCCGAATCGCTGGGCCTGGACCCTTGGCAACCGCCCCAGCGCCAGCCGGGGGGAGCGCCTGCTGGCCTGGCCGTGCTGGCCGATTTTCTGGAGCACCGCAGCATCGGCTACCGGGGTGGCATTTCTTCACCGCTGCATGCACCCGATGCCTGTTCGCGCCTCTCTGCCCACTTGGCCTACGGCACGCTGAGCCTGCGGCACGTGGTGCAAGCCACCCGCGCCCGTGCGGCAGAGCTTCCCGCCCAAAGCCGCCAGCGCCAAGGGCTGAATGCGTTTGTGAGCCGCCTGTACTGGCACTGCCACTTCATTCAAAAGCTGGAAAGCCAGCCAGACATTGAGTGGCGCAACCTGCACCGGGGCTACGACGGCCTGCGCGAGCCCGACTGGAACCCCGCCCACTTTGAAGCGCTGAGCCAAGGCCGCACCGGCTGGCCTATGGTGGACGCCTGCGTGGCCATGCTGCGCGAAACGGGCTGGCTCAACTTCCGCATGCGGGCCATGTTGGTATCGGTGGCGGCCTACCCGCTTTGGCTGCACTGGCGCGAGGTGGGGCTGTGGCTGGCGCGCGAGTTTTTGGACTACGAGCCCGGCATCCACTGGAGCCAGCTGCAAATGCAGTCGGGCACCACCGGCATCAACACCACCCGGGTTTACAACCCCATCAAACAAGCGCAAGACCACGACCCCCAAGGCCACTTTGTGCGCCAGTGGCTGCCCGCCATGCGCCGCGTGCCCGACAGCTGGCTGTTCGAGCCCTGGCGCATGCCCGAATCGGTGCAGGCAGCTTGCGGCGTGCGGGTGGGAGAGGACATTCCGTTGCCCGTGGTCGATCTGGCCACCGCCACGCGTGAAGCCAAGGCGCGCCTGCACGGGTTGCGCGCGCAGCCCGAGGTGAAAGCGGCCAAAGCCGCCATCGTGGACAAACATGGCTCGCGCAAAGGCATGCCAGGGCGCACCCGGCGGGGGGCCGATGGCAACGAAAGTCCCAAACCCTCCCCCGCGGCGCCCGGCGCGAACCAACTCATGCTCGACATCTGAGACACCCCATGCGAATGCGCAAGAAACAAGACCTGCCCAGCAAACTGTGTGTGTGCTGCGGCCTGCCCTTCGCCTGGCGAAAGAAGTGGGAGCGCGACTGGGAGGGCGTCAAGTTCTGCTCGGACCGCTGCCGCCAGCAGGGTGCGGCCCAGGCGGGAAGTGCTGCCAAGCCACGCAATTCAATAGCTTGAAACCCAATACAGACAAGCGCCAGATGCAGTTTTGATACAACTTTTTCCCCATGTCTGCATCGACATCTGACCGCAACGGGAACACCGCCGACAAACCCATGGCATGGCCCATGCACTGGCCATCCGGTGGCGTGGTGTTCTGGTTCCGTCACGACCTGCGGCTGCACGACAACCCCGCCTTGGCCCATGCGATACAGCTCGCTCGCCAGCGACAAACCTGGCTGCTGCCCGTGTTGGTGCTTGACCCGGCGCAGACGACCGCGCTCACCCCCTGGGGCTTTGCCCGGCAAGGGCCACACCGCCGCCAGTTTGTGGCCGAAGGCGTGGCGGCGTTGGCCAGCAGCTTGCAGGCGCTGGGCACGCCGCTGTGGGTGCGCCACGCCAAACCGGTGGCCACACTGACCGACGGTGTCCAGCAACTGCGGGCAAGCGAACTGGTGTGCGAAGACATTCCCGCGCCCGAGGAACAGGCCACGGTGGCGGCGCTGACCACAGCTTGCGCCCACCTGAATGCGCGGGTGACCACGGTGTGGCACTCCACCCTGTACGCACCCGAATCCCTGCCCATGCAGCCCGAGCAGGTGCCCGACACCTTCACCGCCTTTCGCCACAAGCTGGAAGCCAGTGGTGCCACCGAAGCCCAGCCATTGCCAACAGTGACAGACTGGCCACTTGCGCCCGACGGCAAGTCGCCAGCGGGAGACCCCACCGTCGCAGGCAACGGCAACGAAGCCGCCGCCCTGGCGCACCTGTCCCGCTACTGCGCCCACGGCCTGCCCCACACCTACAAAACCACGCGCAACGCGCTCATAGGGTTTGACCATTCCAGCCGCTGGTCGCCCTGGCTGGCCAACGGGGCGCTGTCGGCACGGCAGGCCATGGCCGCCATCCGCCGGTTCGAGGCCGAGCGCGGGGCCAACGACAGCACCTACTGGCTGTGGTTTGAGCTGCTGTGGCGCGACCACTTTCGCTGGATGCACGTCAAACACGGCGCGGCGCTGTACCGGGCCAAAGGGCTGGGCGCCTTGCCTGCACCCACGCACAACGCGCAGGGCTTCGAGCGCTGGTGCAGCGGCCGCACCGGCCAGGCGCTGGTGGACGCAGGCATGCGCGAACTGGCCGCCACCGGCTGGCTGAGCAACCGCATGCGACAGATCGTGGCCAGCTACCTCATACACGACCTGGGCGGCGACTGGCGAGCCGGTGCGGCCTGGTTCGAACACATGCTGATCGACTTCGACACCTGCAGCAACCAGGGCAACTGGGCCTACATCGCAGGGCGCGGTACCGACCCTCGCGGGGGCAGACGGTTCAACACCGACAAACAAACCCAGGACCACGACCCACAAGGGGACTACCGCCGCCTGTGGGGCACCACCGCTTGAAGGCCCACAAGACCATCATTGCGGATTGACCCAGTTTTCAATCCGCAGCCCTGCATACCCTCGGAAATCGGCTTCGTTGTTGGTGACCAATGTGACCCCCAGCGCCAAGGCATGTGCGGCAATGAGTTTGTCGAGCGCGTCCTTGTTTCGCTCTCGGTTAGCCGCACGCAGTGGCCCGTAGGTTCGAGCGGCCTGGCCTTCAAACGACTCGACCAATATGTCCTCCAGCAAGCTGTCCAGCGCCACGCGATTTTTGGGCTGCGACTCGCCCGAGCACGCCACGCCAAACTCCAGTTCTGCCAGGGTAATGGCCGAGATCACCACATCACCCACAAAGCACTCGGCAAAAGGCTGATGCTTCATCAGGTAGATGCAGATGTTGGTATCCAGCATGTACTTCGGGTTCATAGGGCCTCGCGCTGACCTTCGATGTTGAGCGCACGCCCCTCACTCATGAAGTCCTCGGAAAACTGGCTCAATTTGCCCAGCACATCCCCCATGCGTCGCTTGGCGGGGCGAATCCGCAGCTCGTCCCCATGCCGCTCAATGACAAGCTCCATGTTCCAACTGCTGTACGCCAGCTCAGCGGGAATGCGCACGGCCTGAGAATTGCCGTTCTTGAAGAGTTTGGTGTTGGCCATGACCGATCTTTCAATTCCGTGGGCACCCATAGGATGTACGCGTACATCGTATATCCAACCGGTTCATGTGTAAACACATGGATGTACAATCGATGTGATAGAGCGGTTGCACCGTCCGAGCATCACACCCCGGCGCGACGGGCACGGGCGGTGCGCGGACAATGGCCCAAGGCTGCGGTTGTGCAGTTGTCCTGGTGCACGGGGTCCGCGCCGAAACAGGGGAATACCGTGCGAAAAGTGTTGTATCTACTGGTCGGACTGTTGCTGGCCATCGTGCTGGGCATGCTCTACGTCAAGTTCTCAATGCCGCCTGGGCAGGTCAGCGCTACTGCAACACCGGTTAAAACCGTGGCTGATGACCCCGATTTTGGGCTGATGGTGGCAGTGGTCATTGCGTGTTGGGTGAGCGCTTTTTTGCCGCTGCCCAGGTGGTTGTCGGTGCTGTTGGGGGGAGCCATCGTCTGGGTCGGCCTGGCCGTGATGGCCGTCACCGGCTTTTTTGTTTACATGCAGTACCCCAACAACACCCTGGCAGATGGCGCTTACACCGGCTTTTTGTGCGGCATTGCCATGGTCACTTCTCGTTTCGCCAGTGTGCTGAAGTACATGCACCGCGAGGGCAGCTCCTGATCGCCACCTTCAAAATCCCATCGCTCTGGTTCGCAAACAGCTCATTAGCGACCACGTTGTCGTCGAGTTTGAACTGGTGAATGACCCAACACGCCCAGGTTGATCCGGTTCGAGCCCATCATTGGGTCCGACCACATGACCACCAACACTGAACTCACCAATTTCACCGGCCAACCCAGCCATAGCGCCCACACCCTGCGCCTGGTGCTGGGCGACCAGCTCAACCCGCAACACAGCTGGTTTACCCAACCGCAACCGCATGTGGTCGTAGTGCTCATGGAAATGCGGCAAGAGACCGACTATGTACTGCACCACGCCCAAAAGGTGCTGGGCATTTTTGCCGCCATGCGCGACTTCTGCTCCCACCTGAAAGCCCAGGGCCACCGCGTTCGCTACGTGACCATTGACGACCCCAGCAACCGCCAAAGCCTGACGGCCAACCTTGACGCGCTGGTGGCCCACTACGGCGCGCAGTGTGTGCAGTGGCAAGCGCCTGACGAATGGCGGCTGGACCAGCAACTGACCATCTGGGCCAACCAGCAGCCGTTTGAATGCCAGGCGGTGGACACCGAACACTTCTACACCCCGCGCGACGAAGCGGCAAGCCTGTTCGGCACCCGCAAGCAGTGGCTGATGGAGCACTTCTACCGGGGTCTGCGCCGCCGCCACAACGTGCTGATGACCACAGAACCAGGGAAAGCGGGCGAACCCGAAGGCGAGCAGTGGAACTTTGACCACGACAACCGCAAGCCCTGGCGCGGGACCCCGCCCGAGCCCGCCGACCCTCGCCCCACCCACGACCACAGCGCGCTGTGGGCCACCATCCAGGCCGCAGGCGTCAAGACCTTTGGCAACCCACAGGCCAGCGCCTTCCGCTGGCCGCTGAACCGGGCTGAATCGCTGGCGCTGTTGCAATCGTTCATCGCCCATGCCCTGCCGCACTTTGGCGATTTTGAAGACGCCATGGCCACCGGGCGCATTCGCCTGTTCCATTCGTTGCTATCGTTTTCCCTCAACACCAAAATATTGCAACCCCAGGAAGCGGTGCAAGCCGCCGAGGCCGCCTACCACAGCGGGCACGCGCCGCTGGCAGCTGTGGAGGGATTCATCCGGCAAATTCTGGGCTGGCGCGAGTACGTGCGCGGTGTGTACTGGGCGCACATGCCCGGCTACACAGAGGTCAACGCGCTCAACCACCAGCGCCCGCTGCCCGCCTGGTTCTGGAGCGGCGACACCCGCATGGCCTGCATGAAGCAGGCGGTAGGCCAGTCGCTGGAGCACGCCTATGCCCACCACATTCAGCGGCTGATGGTGATTGGCAACTTTGCCCTGCTGGCCGGGCTGAACCCCACCGAGCTGCACCACTGGTATTTGGGCGTGTACATCGACGCGTTTGAGTGGGTGGAAGCCCCCAACACCCTGGGCATGAGCCAGTTTGCCGACGGTGGCCGCCTGGCCACCAAACCCTACGCCGCCAGCGCCAGCTACATAGGCCGCATGAGCGACCACTGCCAAGGCTGCGCGTACAGCGCCAAGATCAAAACCGGCACGGGCACTGGGAAAGACTCGGGCAAAGAGGCTTGCCCGTTCAACGCCCTGTATTGGGACTTTTTTCTGCGCCACGCCGAGCGTCTGCGCCCCAACGTGCGGCTGGCGCTGGTGTACCGGCAGCTGGAAAAAATAAGCCCGGCAGACAAAGAAGCCCTGCAAGCCCAGGCCCAGGCCAACCTAGCGCGCATCGACACGCTGTGAGCACAGCCCAGGCCCCGCAAGGCTGTCCGTGAGATAGGATGGAAGATAGCGTGCGCTGCCGCGCACACCCGCAGACCCCTCAGGCCCATGACCATCTGGCACAAAGAGATATCTCAGAGCGTGGACTCGGTGGTGGACAACCCCGACATCGCGGCGCTTTACCGCCTCTGGCACGAACTGGCGGGTGCCACGCAGGGGCTGCCGCCCCGCGAAGCCTTCAGCCTGAAGGGCCCCATGGCCCGCCTCGTGCCACACATGATGGTGCTGGAGTGCGATGGTGAAGACTTTCTTTACAGCCACTACGGCTCTGAAATTCAGCGGCACAGCCAGTTCGACATGACCGGGCGGCGCGTGTCCGAGTTTGGCGGTGAGCTGGCCGACTTTTTTGGCACCTGCTACCGGCGCGTGCTGGCGCAGAGGCAGCCGCTGTACACGGTTCATTGCTCTGACCGGGCCAAGTCGGTGTTCACCTGGGAACGGCTGATCCTGCCGTTGCAGGGCAAAGACGGTCGCCTTTGCCTGAAGGTTTACAACCGCCCCTTGGAATCGCGCGCACAGATGTTGGAGGTGGTACTGGAATCGTCCAGCGACGCGCTGCTGGTGCTGCGCGCGGTGCCACAGGCCTCCGGCCCACCAGAGTGGCTGGTGGTGCTGGCGAACGAGCGCTTTGCCCGGCTGGCCGGTTCCACTGCTGGTACACAGGGAACATCAGGCCATCTCGTGTCTGAGGTATTTCCTGACTGGGCATCACTTGGGTTTGAGAGCGACTGCTACGCCGTGCTGAACAGCGGCCGCCAAACCCGAGAACGGGAAATGCGCCGGGTGGTAAACGGTGCCGAACGCTGGTACGCCCTGCGGGTGGGGCCAGCCCCCGACGGCTGCGTGGTGCGCCTGGCAGATGTCACCGCCCTCAAACTGCATGAGTTGGAGCTGGAGGCCAAGGCCCTGCAACTCCAGGCCGACAACGCCGAACTCGCCCGCTGGGCCAAACTTGACGGATTGACCGGGCTGGCCAACCGCCGAACGCTCGACGCCTTTCTGGCCATGGAACTGCAGCGCACCCAGCGCCACCCTTCTCCCCTGACCGTTGTGCTGTGCGACATTGATTTCTTCAAGCCCTACAACGATCTGCACGGCCACCTTCAGGGGGATGACTGCATACGCGCCGTGGCCAAACGGCTGGCCCTTGCGGCACACCGCCCCACAGATCTGGCGGCCCGTTTTGGCGGCGAAGAGTTTGTGCTGGTGTTGCCGCACACGCCCTTGCGAGGTGCCATGGAGGTGGTGGAGAACCTGCGGAAAGCGCTGGACCAGCAGCCCCTGCCTCACGGTGCCAGCCACGTCAGCCCTCGCATCACACTGAGTTTTGGCGTGGCCGAGCTGCTCACACCAGAAGCCGTCAGCCCCGCGCAACTGCTGAAACTGGCAGATGACGCGCTGTACCAGGCCAAACACCAGGGGCGCGACAGGGTGGTGGCCTTGCGCTGGCATTGACCCGCATCAGCCCAGCGGCGCGTGCTGCTGGTCAGCACTGCCCTTTATGTCAGAAGATGCTCTGAGCGCAACCTAACTGCCCGCCAAGCATGGGCCATGCCCGCCCTCAATCCGGCAAGTCGAATCGGTAGCCAACGCCGTAGACCGATGCAATGCATTCGCTGCCCGGCTCGACAGCCTGTACCTTCTTTCGAAGGTTTTTGATGTGGGTGTCAATGGCACGGTCGCTGATGTCGCGTTGACTGTCATGTGCACTGGCCAGCAACTGGTCACGTGAATACACCCGCCCAGGGCGACTCAGCAGCAGGCGAAACATCATGAATTCAATGCGGGTCAGTGGCAACCATTGACCGCGCCAACTGATTCTGAAGGACGCGTCATCCACCGCCCACGGCTTGGTGGCCACTCTTACCCTCCCTTCGGCCCGACGCAGCAAGGCGCGAACGCGTGCAATGACTTCACGCGGCGCAAAAGGTTTGCAAACGTAGTCATCCGCACCGATGTCAAGACCCAACAGACGGTCTACCTCGTCAATGCGGGCGGTCAGCATCAGAATGGGCACATCACTGAAAGCACGAACCGCCTTGCACACGCTGATCCCGTCCATACCGGGCAGCATCCAGTCCAGAATCACGGCATCTGGGGCATCGCGGCCGTCGTACGCAGCCTCGGCCTCGTAGCCACTGGCGCGCAGATAGTTCAGCAGCAGGTCAGATATCTTGCGGTCGTCTTCGACAACCAACACGCGGTGCGAAAGGTGGACATTCAAGGTGCTTCATCTCCAAAGCGAGGCAACTCCAGGCGAAACAGCACACCACCCAGCGCCGAAACCTCAGCTCGAATCACGCCATGGTGTGCTTTGGCGATCTGCTCGCAAATCGCAAGACCCAGTCCACTGCCACCGGTCGAGCGGCCACGGGCAACGTCCGATCGGAACAAGGGCTCGAAGATGCGTATCAGCTCATTCTCGCAAACGCTGGGTGCGGTGTCTTCCACCTCAATCAGCAGCCTGGTTTCATCTCGGCTGCGAAGTCTCACGATGACCTGTCCGGGCGCATCGGTGTAACGCAGGCTGTTGTCAATCAAATTGCCCACCAGTTGCTCGATCCGTTTCGCATCCCAGCGCACGTTCTCGGGCGTGCCGGGCACAGCATCAAAGCTCAGTTTGAGGCCCACCTGAGTGGCCCTCAAGGCAAATCGCTGGACGATGCCCTTGAGCAGGTTCGCGGCATCGGTGTCCTCAAAGTAGCACGGCAGTGCCTTGAGGTCCGACATGGCCAGCAGGTGCAAATCATCAACCAGTGCATTCAATTGCAGCACTTCCTCTCGCAGTGACAGCATGGCTTGGGGCGTGAGGGTGATGACGCCGTCGATCAACCCGTCAATCTCGCCACGAAGCACGGTCAGCGGCGTGCGCAGCTCGTGGGACATGTCTGCAATCCATTGACGCCTGGCCCCTTCCAACTTCGTCAGGCCTGCGGCCATCTGGTTGATGTTGCGAATGGTGTCGCCGATTTCATCGGTGCGGGTTGTGGCCAGGCGAACATCCAACTCCCCCTGCGCAATTCTTTCTGTGGCTGCCTGCACCTCAATCAATGGGCGTA
>JAIFMP010000090.1 GCA_020048405.1 Hydrogenophaga sp. | reverse complement strand
GACGACACCGTGATCGAAGACGGCGTCAAGCTCGACAACTTGGTACAGATTGGACACAACGTGCACATCGGTGCCCATACGGCCATGGCTGGTTGCGTGGGCGTTGCTGGTAGTGCCATCATCGGCAAGCACTGCACGGTGGGTGGTGGAGCGGTGGTGCTGGGGCATTTGACATTGGCCGACAACGTTCACATCTCTGCGGCCAGTGTTGTCACACGCTCCATACGCAAGGCGGGCAACTACAGTGGTGTATTTCCCATCGATGACAATGCGTCATGGGAAAAAAACGCAGCCACACTCAAGCAACTTCACGCGTTGCGTGACCGGATCAAAAAGCTGGAAAACACATGATGGATATTCACCAGATTCTCAAGCAACTGCCTCACCGCTACCCGATCCTGCTGGTTGACCGCGTGTTGGAGATCGAAAAAGGCAAGCGCATCAAGGCGCTCAAGAACGTGTCCATCAATGAGCCTTTTTTTGTGGGGCACTTTCCACACCGTCCTGTCATGCCGGGTGTGTTGATGCTGGAGGCATTGGCGCAAGCGGCTGCACTGTTGGCGTTTGATCTGCAAGGCGTTACCCCCGATGACAAAACGGTTTATTACTTTGCTGGGATCGATGGTGCCCGCTTCAAGCGCCCAGTGGAACCGGGCGACCAGCTGATTCTCGATGTTGAGCTGGAGCGCATGCGTGCGGGTATTTTCAAGTTCAAAGCCCGTGCGAGCGTGGGTGGCGAGACGGCTACAGAGGCCGAGCTGATGTGCACCATGCGCACCATCGCCTGAGCTGAGTTGCTGCAAAGTGAGCCTCATCCACCCCACAGCGCTGGTTGACCCTTCTGCCGAACTGGATACCTCCGTCAGTGTCGGCCCATTCAGCGTGATTGGCCCCCACGTCAAGATCGGAGCGGGCACCACGGTTGGCCCGCACACGGTCATCGAAGGGCACACCACGATCGGCCGAGACAACCGGATATTCCAGTTTGTGTCATTGGGCGCCATCAACCAAGACAAAAAGTACGCAGGTGAGCCCTGTGAGTTGCTGATCGGAGACCGAAACACCATTCGGGAGTTCAGCACCTACCACATCGGTACCGCCCAGGGTGGGGGCGTCACCCGTTTAGGCAACGACAACTGGATGATGGCCTACACCCATCTCGCCCACGATTGCTTGGTCGGCGATCACACCATTTTTGCCAACAACACCCAATTGGCCGGCCATGTGGAAGTGGGCGACTGGGTCATTTTTGGCGGTTTCACGGTGGTGCACCAATTTGTTCGCATCGGTGCCCATGCCATGACAGCGATGTGCTCGTTGTTGTTTGCCGATGTGCCTCCGTTCGTCATGTGTCAGGGGCAACCAGCGGCTGGCCGTTCCATGAACTTCGAGGGGCTTCGCCGCCGGGGCTTCAATGCCGAGCGCATATCTGCTGTCAAGGCCATGCACAAGGCCCTTTACCGTGAAGATCTGACGCTGGCGCAGGCGCAAGCGCAGATAGCCACCCTTGCTGAAACGTATCCACAGGCTGGGGATGACGTTTCCCTGATGGTCGACTTTCTGGCTTCCGTGTCTCTGCAACGCGGCATTGTTCGCTGATCTCAGGCCGCTGCATGAGTGGTACCAGCTCCGCCGCGCGCGGCCCTGATGTCGCCATGGTGGCGGGCGAAACGTCGGGCGATTTGTTGGCGGGCGTGTTGTTGAAAGGCCTCGCGGCGCACATTCCCGGTTTGCAGACGGGCGGCATTGGCGGGTCACACATGCGTGCTCAGGGCTTTGATGCGTGGTGGCCAAGCGATGAACTCGCTGTACGCGGGTATGTCGAAGTCTTTCGGCATTACCGCAAGATCGTTCGCATCCGGGATCAGTTGCAGTCGCGGTTGTTGGCCAAACCTCCCCGCCTTTTTGTGGGAGTTGATGCGCCCGATTTCAATCTGGCACTTGAGCGCAAACTTAAGACCCACGGGGTGCCCACAGTGCACTTCGTTTGCCCGTCGGTTTGGGCCTGGCGGCCTGAGCGAGCCGCGGCACTCAAAACCAGCTCCGACCACGTTTTGTGTATTTTCCCTTTCGAGCCCGCATTGTTGGCCCGTCACGGGGTGCCTGCAACGTACGTGGGGCATCCCTTGGCCCCACACATACCGATGGTGCCGGATCGGCACCTGGCCCGGGTCCAACTGGGCATACCCACCGACGCACCCCTGGTTGCCTTGTTGCCAGGCAGTCGTGCATCGGAAATCGAACATTTGGCACACCGGTTCCTGCAGGTGGCAAAGCTGGTGCAAAAAGCCAAGCCAAACGTTCGTTTTGTTCTGCCCGCCGTGCCCTCACTCAAAGAGCGGCTGGATGTGTTGGCCGCCGCCAGTGGCGTGGGGCCGGCCCTGACGGTGGTTGCGGGTCAGTCGCACACCGTGTTGGCCGCCTGCGACGTCACGTTGATCGCGAGTGGTACGGCCACACTCGAAGCCGCATTGTTCAAGCGCCCAATGGTTATCGCGTACCACATGAACTGGCTCAGTTGGCAGATCACGCGCCGCAAAAAGCTGCAGCCCTGGGTGGGGTTGCCCAACATTCTGTGCGAGGACTTTGTTGTGCCTGAGTTCCTCCAGGAACAAGCCACACCACAGGCATTGGCCGACAGTGTGCTCGGCTGGTTTGAAAGGCCAGATGCAGTGGCTGCGCTTGAACAGAGATTTACCCGCCTGCACACCGATCTGACGCGTGATACCGTGGGCCTCTCGCTCAGCGTGATCAGCAGTTTGATGGGGAAATCCTGATGCCCCGCTTGGCATTAAAACCAGCTGAATTGCAAGTCCCTCTGGTGTGGGATGTGGTCGGGTTGCTCGCGGGCGTTGACGAAGCGGGGCGGGGTCCATTGGCTGGCCCCGTGGTGGCGGCCGCAGTCATTCTGGATGAGCGCCATCCCATCAAAGGCTTGGCTGACTCCAAAAAATTGTCTGCCGCGCAACGCGAGCGGTTGTACGACGAAATCCGCGCCAAAGCTCTGTGTTGCTCGGTCGCTCAGTCCAGCGTGGCCGAGATTGACCATCTCAACATATTGCAAGCCACATTGCTGGCCATGCGACGTGCGGTAGAAGGCTTGCGCCTGAAGCCGGCCAAAGTATTGGTGGATGGCAACCGCCTGCCTACCCTCGATGTGCTGGCCGAGGCCATCGTCAAAGGCGACGACAAAGTACCGTGTATTTCCGCCGCTTCCATTCTGGCCAAGGTCACGCGTGACCGGATGCTGGTTGAACTTGACAGGCTTCATCCGGCGTACGGGTTTGCCGCGCACAAAGGGTACGGCACCACCGCCCACCTCAAGGCGCTCCAAACCCTGGGTGCGTTGCCCGAGCACCGGCGCTCGTTTGCCCCGGTGGCAGCAGCCATTGCGCAGCAGGCGCAACAATGTCGGCCATGACTGAACCGAACCGCATCACCTCGCGCGACAACCCCTTGCTCAAGCGCTTGCGGCTGCTTGCGCGCGATAACACGGCCCACCGCAAACAGGGCCAAGTGTGGCTGGAGGGAGACCACCTCTGCCGTGCGCTGATCAACCGGGGGCATCAGCCAGCATTGGCGGTTTTTTGTGAATCTTTTTGGCCTCCAGCGCTTGATTGGTATGCAGGTTCAGCTAGTAAAGTTGTTGTTATCCCCGATGCGCTGATGCGCGAGATCAGCGGCTTGGAGTCTGCCGCCAGCATGGGCTTTGTGGTCGATTTGCCCATGCCGTCCGCCATCGAGCCGTGTGTTTCCACGGTGGTGTTGGACCGCGTGCAAGACGCGGGCAACGTGGGTTCCATTCTGCGATGTGCATCTGCGTTCGGATACCAACAGGTGCTTGCCATCAAAGGCACGGCAGCCATGTGGAGTCCTAAAGTGTTGCGTGCAGGCATGGGGGCTCATTTTGGTTTGCGTTTGATGGAAGGGTTGGCCCCATCTGACCTGGCGGAGTTGAAGGTGCCATTGCTGGTGACCAGCTCGCATCAAGGTGAATGGGTTCACCGCGCGGCCCTGCCTTGGCCGTGTGCCTGGGTCATGGGCCACGAAGGGCAGGGTGTCTGCGACGACATTTTGTCGCGGGCAGTGCAGCCAATCCGCATCGCGCAGCCTGGCGGCGAAGAATCCTTGAACGTTGCCGCAGCGGCAGCCATTTGCCTGCATGCCAGTGCAGTGAAGCCCTGATGCGGTCCGCTGCTCTGATGGCCTCAGTATGCTGTTCAGCCACACTGGCGGCCGCTTTCGCTGCGTGTGCGGCCACACCTGTGCCAGCACCCGTTCTTTTCCAGGTGTCCGAGGCGGGTGATGAAGTCACCGATGTCAAGGCCAAACTGGTGTGGCGACGGTGCGTAGAAGGCATGACATGGGATGGTGCCACCTGTGCGGGCACGGCGCGCCTGCTCGATCACAGCCAGGCCCAAAGCCTGGCCAAGTCAGAGTTCGGGTCCTCAAAGCTGCCTTGGCGTTTGCCGCATGTGCCCGAACTGAAGCGGTTGATCGACAGTCGCCAGGGCCACCCACCCGTTGACCCACTGCTTTTTCCCCGTACGCCAGCCCAATGGCACTGGAGCGCCTCAACGTCAGTGGCAAGCAGCGGTGCTTTCAACCCCTACAACTACGGCAACATCGCACAAGGCAGAACCCCATCCAGTGTCAACCAGATGGATTTTTTGCATGGCTGGGCGGTGAACTTCAGCGACGGGGAAGCACGTGGCGAAGTCCTGAAACGCACCCCGATGGTGGTGCGCCTGGTGCGCGGCGCTCGCTGAGATTTTTGTCTCGATTGCTCCTGAGCGGGGCAGGGTGCCCCCGTATAATTCAAGGGTTTACCTGCAGTTCTCCGCCCACCCCCCACACCCTGTTCCTGGGCCCCACGGTCCGAGCTTGAACGCGGCTGCACGGCGGGGCAAACGGTGCGCGCCCAACTGGAGAATACCCGTGCATCCCGTCCTTCCAAAAGCCATCCTTGCTCTGGCAGACGGCACGGTCTTTACAGGCAAATCCATCGGCACCACTGGTCAGACCGTGGGTGAAGTGGTGTTCAACACCGCCATCACGGGCTACCAGGAAATTCTGACCGACCCCAGCTACTGCCAGCAAATCGTCACTCTGACGTATCCGCACATTGGCAACTACGGGGTGAACGACGAAGACGTGGAGGCCACACGCGTCCACGCCGCCGGCCTGATCATCAAAGACCTGCCCCTTCTGGCCTCCAATTTCCGCAAAACCGTCACGCTGAGTGAATACCTGCAGCGCGAAGGCACTGTGGCCATTGCCGACATCGACACCCGAGCTTTGACCCGTCGCCTGCGCACGCACGGTGCACAGAACGGTTGCATCCTGGCTCTGGCCGGTAGCGAAGCCGTGACCGATGCCGTCAAAGCCCGCGCTGTGGCTGCTGCCCAGGCGGCTCCGAGCATGTCTGGCCTTGACTTGGCCAAGGTGGTATCTGCCCAGAGCAGCTACACATGGACCGAGTCTGAGTGGCAGCTTGCCCGTGCCGACGGCACCCCAGGCTATGGTCAGCAAACTGCCCCCACGTTTCACGTGGTGGCTTATGACTTTGGAGTGAAGCACAACATCCTGCGCATGTTGGCCGAGCGGGGATGCAAAGTAACCGTGGTGCCCGCACAAACCCCTGCTTCAGAAGTGCTCAAGCACCAACCCGACGGCATATTCCTGTCAAACGGCCCTGGGGACCCACAGCCGTGCGACTACGCCATTGCCGCTGCCGCCGAATTGATCGAAACCGGCATTCCCACCTTCGGCATTTGCCTGGGACACCAGATCATGGCGTTGGCCAGCGGCGCCAAAACCTTCAAGATGAAGTTCGGGCACCACGGCGCCAACCACCCAGTGCGGGATCTGGACACGGGCCGCGTCAGTATCACCAGTCAGAACCATGGTTTTGCTGTGGACGAAAAAACCCTGCCTGCCAATCTTCGCCCCACACACGTCAGTCTGTTTGACGGCACGCTGCAAGGCTTGGCTCGCACCGACAAGCCCGCGTTCTGCTTCCAGGGCCACCCCGAAGCGTCGCCTGGCCCGCACG
>JAIFMP010000108.1 GCA_020048405.1 Hydrogenophaga sp. | reverse complement strand
CGGGCACCGTCCTGGCTTTTGTAGCTGGGGTCGTGTTCTTCGTCGACGACGATCAGCCGCAGGTGTGGCAAGCTGGCCAATACCGCCATGCGCGTACCCAGCACGATGCGCGCGACCCCGGTGTGGGCGGCCAGCCAACTGTTGAGCCGCTGGGCAGGCGTCAGCGCGCTGTGCAGGGCCACCACAGCCGCTGCGCCGTATATCGGAGCGAAGCGCTGGGTGAACCGGTGTTGCAATTGTGGCGTGAGGTTGATCTCGGGCACCATCACCAGCACCTGGGCCAACGGGTCGGCCGCCAGCACATTCTGGGCAGCTTGCAGATACACCTCGGTTTTGCCGCTGCCGGTGGCGCCGAACAGCAACACCGGCTGGCGAGCCGTGGCCAGTGTGGCCAGCGCGGCCGCTTGCTCGGTGCTCAGGGACGGGGCTGTGGCATCTCCATTCGGGGGGCTCGCATCCGCTGCTGGCGGTTTGGCGGCTTTCTTGAGCCGTCGTTGCCACTGGTCAGGTTGCAGGTCGCGCAGTTGGGGGGGCAGGGCGGCCAGGGCCACTTCCCCCAGTGCGCGCTGGTAATACTGCGCTGCAAACTGCACCAACTCGCGCCACTCGGCATTCAGCGGTTGTATGCCCGCCAGCACACTGGACACTGCGCGGGTCTGTTCGGGCAACAGGCCATCGGGGGGCTGTGGGGGGCATTCCCACACCACGCCCAACAGGTCGCGCTTGCCCAAAGGGACGCGCACCAGGGTGCCGGGGGCCAGTGGGGCGAGGCTGGAATAGGTCAGGCTGTCACCCAACGCGCTGTGCGCCGGGGTGGGCACGACCACACTGGGCCAGTGCAGCTCAGTTGCCATGGATTTTTGACGCTGCTTGGTGGAAACGGCCGTAAGTCATTGATTTGTCACTGTTTACCGTGTCATCCAGAATTTCTGTGGATAACTTTGTGGACAGGGTGTCAAAACCCCCGCTGAAGCCAGACAAATCAAGGGTTTTGTTAGGTTGCACAGGAAAAAGGCAGTGGGATGAAACCTATGCAAATCAAGCACTTACGTGCGCTAGTCCTTTGATAGCGAGAGCGCCTCTGACTGAGCCAGAGTGGTGCATCGGCTTAGGGTTTTTGTGCATAACCTGCGCGGAAAAAGGCGGAAAACCGCTCGAATTTGTGCTACGGGTAGCCGCAAACCAGCCAGTGCTTTTGTTGGTTCAGCCGTGTTGGCGCATGCGACGTGAATGGCCGTGCACGGCTTCCACCAGCGCCGCCACGCTGTCGGGCGGGGTGTATTGGCTGATGCCGTGGCCCAGGTTGAATATGTGGGTGGGGCCGGTGGTGTTGCGATCGGTGTGGGGCACGCCGAAGGAATCCAGAACGCGCACGGCTTCTGCCTCGATTTGTGCGGGGGCTGCGAACAGCACGTTGGGGTCCAGGTTGCCTTGCAAGGCTTTGCCCGGGCCGCCCACGTCACCCCCCACTTGGGCACGGGCTTTGGCAAGGTTGACGGTCCAGTCCACGCCAAGCACGTCGCAGGACAGGGCGGTCATTTCGTCCAGCCAGAGACCACCGCCTTTGGTGAACACGATGCTGGGGATGGGTTGACCGTCTTTTTCGGTTTTGAGTTTGGCCAGCACGCGGCGGGTGTAGGCCAGGCTGAATTCCTGGAATTTTCCGTCGGCCAGCACGCCGCCCCAGCTGTCGAACACCATCACCGCTTGTGCACCGGCATCGATCTGTGCGTTCAAATACTGCGCCACAGAATCGGCGTTGATGGCCAGGATGCGGTGCATCAGGTCGGGGCGGCTGTACATCAGGCTTTTGACAGCCCGGTAGTCGTCCGAGCCGCCGCCTTCCACCATGTAGCAGGCCAGGGTCCAGGGGCTGCCCGAAAAACCGATGAGTGGCACACGGCCGTTCAGCGCCTTGCGAATGCTGGTCACAGCGTCGAACACGTAGCGCAGCTTGTCCATGTCGGGCACGGCCAGCGCGTCCACGGCGGCTTCGTCGCGCACGTTCTTGGCAAACTTGGGGCCTTCGCCGGCGGCAAAGGTCAGACCCAGGCCCATGGCGTCTGGCACGGTGAGGATGTCGCTGAACAGAATCGCAGCATCCAACGGGTAGCGCTCCAGCGGTTGCAGCGTCACTTCAGTGGCGTAGTCCACGTTGGTGGCCAGCCCCATGAAACTGCCGGCCTTGGCTCGGGTGGCGCAGTATTCAGGCAGGTAGCGCCCGGCCTGGCGCATCAGCCACAAAGGGGTGTGATCGGTGGCCTGGCGGAGGCAGGCGCGCAGAAAGGTGTCGTTTTGCAGGGGGGCGAAGCTCATGGTCTGGTCTGAATGTCGGTGGGGCGGCGCAAGGGCTGGACCCTGTGTGTTGTGTGGGACGGACGGCGAATTATCAGCGGCCCGTCGGTGTACCGGTCACGGCTGCGCCAGTGCGCTGCGGACTTCGTCCACGCCCAGAATTTCTGACAGCACCACCGGGGCCTTACCCGGGCGGTACAGAGCGTAGGTAGGTACGCCGTTGCGCCCCAGGGAGGCCAGCGATGCTGTCACGGCCGGGTCTCGGCGCGTCCAGTCGGCCCGCAGCAGGGCCACATTGCGTTTCGCAAGGTCGGCCAGCAAGGCTTCGTTGCTCAGAGTGGTGCGCTTGTTGTACTGACAGGTCACGCACCAGGCGGCGGTGTAGTCCACGAACACGGTGCGCCCGGCGCGGGTCAGTTCAGCTATCCGTTCGGGACTCCACGCCTGCCAGGTGCCTGCTGGCGCGTTCGCATGGGGCTCGGCTGTCGTTGCGGTGTCAGCAGGGGCGATGTGTTCCTCGGCCAGCACCAGCGGACCTATGCCTTTGAGGAGTGCCGCCAGGCCCAATGCCGAGAGGCCGGTCAGCCAGACGCGCGAGCGCCCGGTTTGCCTCCAGGCCCAGACCAGCATGGCCAGCATGAGGAGCAATGCCAGCAATGCACCGGCCCCGTTGATGCCAGTTTGTTGCCCCAATACCCACACCAGCCACACCACGGTGGCAAACATCGGGAAAGCCATGACCTGTTTGAACGTGGCCATCCAAGCACCAGGGCGGGGCAAGGCACGGGCCACCGCAGGCACCCAACTGGCGAGCAGGTAGGGCGAAGCCATGCCCAGTCCAATGGCCGCAAAAACCATCAGCGCCTGTGTGGCGGGCAGGCCAACGGCCAGGCCGAGTGATGCCCCCATGAACGGGGCAGTGCAGGGCGACGCAACGGCCGTGGCCAGCACGCCGGTCAAGAACGAGTCGAGCGTCGGGTTTCGCGCTTGCAGGCCAGCCACAGACCCTGGCAGCAAGTTGCCAAATTCAAACAGCCCCGCCAGGTTCAGCCCGATGATGGTGAACAGCGCAGCCAGCGCAGCCACCACGGCCGGGCTTTGCAATTGAAAGCCCCAGCCCAACTGTTCGCCCGTCGCACGCAACGCCACCAGCAGCCCGCCCAGTGCCGCAAACGACAGCACTACCCCCAGGGTGTAGGCCAGGCCGGACGCGCGGTGGCTGGCCCTGACCTTGGCTGCAGCCGAAGAGTCGTTCGGGTCGCCATGCTGGGTGAATGCCAACACCTTGATGGCCAGTACGGGAAACACGCAGGGCATCAGATTCAGGATGAGCCCGCCCACCAGCGCCCCCAGCAAAGCGACCCAAAGCCCATTGCTGTCGGCCTGGGCAGGTGGCAGTGGCGCGGCGGCATTGCCCTCCAGCGCGGCAGCCAGTGCCGGGCTTATCCCTTCGGGCGATGGGCTGGCCGCCGGCCATGTGCCCCCCACGGGAAGCGACAGGCGCACTCCGGCCTGTGCAGGCTGCCCGTGCGCCAGGGCTTCGTTGTGCGCCACCACTACGGTCATGTGTGCAGGGGCTTCGGTGCGCAAGGGGGTCAGCGGCAGGCGGGCGGTCCAGCGTGATCCCTCCCATTGCTGTTCCCAGGCCGCACCGGGCTCGATGATGTTGGGCACCTCGGGGAACAGGGTGAGTGTTTTGCCGCGCCATGCGCTGGGCAGTGTATCAATGGAAAATGATAAAAATTGGCCTCCAGCGATTGCTGCGTTTGATTTTTGTGCTATGTCCTTTGGTTCTCTGCTGCGGCTTTCCTCAAATGCCCGGCCATGCAGTCCGGCCTGACCATTGGTCGGCACAGACAAGCGGAACTCGCCTTCTTCCGGGATGCATTCCGTACGGCAGGCCAGCCACGAGGCGCTCAGTCCAATGTCCAGGCCCGTTGCGCTCCAGTTGGCTGGCAGTGTGATGGCCACTGGCAGCAGCACCTCACCGTCGTAGCCAAAGTTGGCCAATGGGCCGAGCGGGAATTTTTTGGGGGTGGGCCATGCGATGTCACTGGCCACCATGCCTGGCGGCAGTCGCCATTCCAGTTGGGTGGGTAAACCGGAATCCCCCGGGTTCTTCCAGTAGGTGTGCCAGTCTTTGGCATGGGTGAGTTGAAGGCCCGCCCACACGGTTTGGCCCCCGGCGAGTCCGTTGGGGGCGTGCACCAGCAGCTCGGCCCTGACCTGATCGCTTTGCACCACAGATGTTTGGCCCAGCACATCGAGCGCCCAAGAAGACGAGGCCAGCAGCCACAGTCCCAACAGGCTTGCCCCTGTGCGAAGGGTGTCGAGCAAGTGGCAAATGCGAGGTGTGTTGGAGCGGGCCATGAGCGAAAAGATCAAAGTGGTCAGGAATTGGAATCAAATTCAGAGCATACCCGTCGCAGTATTTCTTCTGCGCCAAGGCACGGATCGGCAGGCCATTTCAGCATTGCACACAAAAACAACACACAGAGCGAATCGTGAAAAAGCGTGCGCGCTATTTCACGTGCATGCGCGCTTTGGATGTTTGCTGCGATATAACGCACAGCGGAGTTGGCACAATCGCTCTCCGAAACCATTGCGCAACACCATGCCCCCTACCGACACACCCAACGACGAAATCGAGTTGCTCCGGCACCTGGCGATCGAGCGCATTGCGCCCCAATGGGCCGATTTTCTGATGTTGTTGGGCAGCGAGTTGGGGCTCCAACTGTCTCCACAGGAGCTTCGACAGTTCCTGACGCGTTTGGGTTCCCAGTTTGCAGAAAGCCTCCCGTTGGGGCCGTGTGCCGATATCACTGATTTGGAGTCCGCGATCAACCGCGTGTGGTCTTCCCGACAGTGGGGTTTTGCCAAAGTGTCCGATTTGGGGCAACACCTTCAGGTCACGCATCTCGCGTGCCCACTGCCTGCGGCATTGCAGCTGGATGCCGAGGTAGCGGGCGGTTTCCTGGAAGGCGCTTACGGCGTGTGGTTGCGTGCAGCTGGTGCGCCGCCTGAGCTCACCCTGCGCCAGCAGCCTTCGACTGGTCTGCACATGCAGATGGTGTTCGAGTTGACTGCGCACTGATGCGGCTAACGCGCTAAATAAGGCAAAGAGGCTACATGTCCAAGTCGGAAGATATCAACACCCTGTTTCGCCGTTTCGGTGGCAATGCGGAGACTTACCAGGAAATAGTCTCGGCAGACCATGCCAAAGCCGCTGAGCAGCATTGGCCGATTCTGGGGTTGATCAAGCCGCTGTCACATGCCGAGGCTCCTGCTGCGCGCCGGACCTCGCCTGCGGGCGAGCGGATGAACCAAGTCGAGGTGGTGATCTACAAAAGCGTGCCCCAGGTGGTCTATGTCCCCGCTGAGCCAGTTGCACCAGCGCCTGCAGAGGTGGCCGTGACCGAGCTTGCGCAACCGGTCGCTGCGATCGAGCCCGTTGTGACGTCCCCTGCACCCGCGATCGTGGAGTCGCCGGTAGCGTCTGTGCCCCTTGTCACTGTCGCTGCCCCAACTCCGACGCCTGAGCCAGCAGCGGTGGCGGCCGCAGTGACGGTAGTGCCCCCCGGTTCTGCGGACTCCAAAACAGACCTCCGGCGCATGTTTGACCGAATGCGGCCTGCAGCTCCAGAGCCTGAGCCGCCTGTTGCTGTCAGTCCGCTCAAGAGGTTGATCAAGTGGTGATTCTCTCTATCGTTTCTGCCAAGGGCGGGGTCGGCAAGACCACGATTGCTGCCAATCTGTCTTTGGCCCTGGCGCAGAACCGCACGGTTGTGTCGGTGGATCTCGACCCCCAGAACGCGCTGCGCCTGCATTTGGGCGTGGCCGTCAGTGATTTCGAAGGTGTGGGGCGTGCGACGTTGGAAGACCGCCCCTGGTCGTCGGCGGTATTCAAATCGTCTGCGCCTGCCCTGATGGTTTTGCCTTACGGCGAATTGAACGAAGGCGATCGCGATGCATTCGAGGTGCACCTGTCCTCCCACCCTGACTGGCTGATCAAAGGGTTGCAAGGCTTGGGTTTGAAAGACACCGATGTGGTTGTGATCGACACGCCGCCTGGCCCGTCTTTGTATCAACAGCAGGTGCTGCGTGCGGCGCATTTTGTGTTGGTGGTGGTGCACGCTGATGCAGCGTCTTACGCCACCATTCCCGCCATGGAGGGCTTGCTGGAGCGCTACTGCGTTAACCGGGACGGATGTATCGGTTCGGCATACCTCATCAATAACATGAATGTGGGCAGCGCACTGTCGCGAGATGTGGTGCGGGTGATTCGGGCTGGCCTGGGAGACCGTGTGGTTCCGGCAGTGGTCCACCAAGATGAGTCTGTGCGCGAAGCTTTGGCTTTTGACCAACTCTTGCTCCAGTACGCGCCCCACAGCGAAGCGGCCAGTGATATCGCGCTCGTTGTGCGTTGGCTCAACGAGCGCTTGCGGCCAGCCTTCTCAGGCAAGTCGGCGGTGGTGCGAGCATGAACATTCGGCGCATCCGCTATGCCCGCCTGCAGATGCGTTTGTTGGGGCGCAGGAAAGCGTTTTCCTTTTCTGTTGGGGTCGTGCGGGAGTTGGCCGGGTGGAAGGGATGGCAGAACCCGATGGTTCGCCTGGCGGTTCTGGTGGTGGCTTTGCCGGTTCTGTGGCTCACCATCACCACCCCGTTGACCGAGGGGCAGCAACTGGTCTTTGCGCTGCTCACGTTCGGTGCTGCGCTGTTTTTGAGGTTGTTGCCTGGTCGATATGTCACCCAAGCCTTGATCGTCTTGTCTCTCGTTGCGTCAACCCGGTACTTGTATTGGCGCCTGACAGAGACCATATCTTTTGACACTTGGCTCAGTGGCTTGTTTGGCACGGGGCTGTTCCTGGCAGAGCTGTATGCCTGGATTGTGTTGGTGCTGGGGTTCTTTCAAACTGCATGGCCCCTTGAGCGCAAGCCCGCAGCCATGGCCCCTGACAGCAGCACGTGGCCCACGGTTGATGTGTTCATCCCGACCTACAACGAGCCGCTGAAGGTTGTCAGAACCACCGTGCTGGCAGCGATGGCCATCGATTGGCCGCGCCACAAAATCAAGGTGTTTGTGCTCGACGACGGGCGGCGTGATGAGTTTGCCGCCTTTGCCAAAGAGGTCGGTGCGGGCTATCTCACGCGCAAAGACAACAAGCACGCCAAAGCCGGCAACATCAATGCAGCCTTGAAGGTGACCAGCGGCGAGTACGTGGCCGTGTTTGATTGCGACCACATTCCCACCCGCACATTTCTGCAGGTGGCGATGGGGTGGTTCAACCGCGATGAAAAGCTGGTCATGGTGCAGACGCCGCACCATTTCTTTTCGCCCGACCCCTTCGAAAAAAACCTGGGAACCTTCAAGAAGGTGCCCAATGAAGGCGAGCTTTTTTACGGTTTGGTTCAGGACGGCAACGACCTGTGGAATGCCACTTTCTTCTGCGGTTCCTGTGCTGTCATGAAGCGGTCCGCGCTCGATGAAATCGGTGGGATTGCGGTGGAAACTGTCACAGAAGATGCCCACACGGCCTTGAAAATGCACCGTCTGGGCTACTCCACTGCGTATCTGGCAGTGCCTCAGGCAGCGGGATTTGCCACCGAGTCGTTGGGTGCCCACGTCGGCCAGAGGATACGCTGGGCACGCGGCATGGCTCAGATTTTCAGGACCGACAACCCGTTCTTTGGCAGAGGTTTGAAACTGGCGCAGCGTCTGTGTTATGCCAACGCCATGCTGCACTTTTTCTACGGTTTGCCACGTTTGGTCTTTCTCACCGCGCCACTGGCTTACCTGTTGTTTGGTTCTCAGGTGATTCAGGCGTCTGCCATCACCATTGCTTTGTTTGCTCTCCCCCACCTGTTGCACGCCAACGTGACCAACTCACGTATGCAGGGGGAATTCAGGCACTCGTTTTGGGCAGAGGTGTACGAATCTGTCTTGGCCTGGTACATCTTGCGCCCAGTCTTGGTGGCTTTCATCAACCCCAAATATGGCAAGTTCAACGTGACGGCCAAGGGCGGCCTGAACGAAAGCGAATTTTTCGATTGGGATATCTCCAAGCCATACCTCATCCTGATGGGCTTCAGCCTGCTTGGCCTGGTGGCTGGCTTGGGCAAGTTGTTTTGGGATTTTGATGCCGACGTTGACACCATCGTGCTCAACTTGATTTGGACGGTGTACAACCTGATCATGTTGGGTGCAGCCATTGCTGTGGCCAACGAGGCGCGCCAGGTGCGGACGTCGCAACGGGTGTCTATGAAGATCAAGGCTGCCTTGCGTTCGCCTGACGGCCGGAGCCACATATGCACCACCACCGATTATTCCGAAGGTGGCGTGGGCATCTTGTTGCCTGTCCCGCTCAATTTGCCGGTGGGTGAACAGGTCAAACTCACCCTGCAGCGCGGTACGGATGAGTTCGAATTCGATGCATCGGTCACCATGAACCGTGGCACCCATTTGGGCCTGCAGTTTTCCCCCATGAACACCCAGCAATCCATTGATTTCGTCCAGTGCACGTTTGCCCGGGCCGACAGTTGGGTGGTGTGGGGTGACAGGCGCAAGTCCGACAAGCCGCTGACCTCCATGCGAGAAGTGGCTTGGATGGGTGTTCGGGGGCTCAAGGTGCTCGGCGCGGTTTTGTTGAATGAAATCAAACGTCGGCGTGTGTCGCCCAAAGCCGCTGCATCAGTGCCTACGGCGCCTGGCAAGGCGCGAGCCTGACGCGCAACGGATCAGAGAGAAACAAGGGAATTTCAATGTTCAAACGTCAACTGCTCGCGGTTCTCATGTTTGGTGCGGCCGTCGCCACGTCTTCCATGACGCCCAACGTGTGGGCACAAAACAAAAAAGTCAAGGCCATCACCACCGAACAGGCCGACCCTTCCGTCACGCTGACCTCGCCCAATTTCCCTGGCGTGGCGTTGAGGAATTACAGCTTTACTTTCAAGCAATTGGGTGTTTTGCAGCCCTTCCAGTTGCGCGGTATTGACCCCATTTATTCTGTGCCGTTCAGCATTCCGGCTGACGAGGTGGTCACTGCGGTCAAGCTGAAGCTCGATTTTTCGTATTCGCCATCACTGCTGACCAACCTGTCGCACCTGAAAATCCTGCTGAACGGTGAGGTGGCTCAGACGGTGCCCTTGCCCAAGGAGCAAGCCGGTGGCAGCTTGCTGCGTGAAGTTTCCATCGACCCTCGTCTGATCAGCGATTTCAACCGATTGAGCCTGCAGTTCATCGGTCACTACACGCTCGATTGCGAAGATCCGTTCCACTCCAGCCTGTGGCTGAACGTCAGCAACCTCAGTTCCTTGCAGTTCACGGTGACCCCGCTGTCGGTGATCAACGATTTGGCCCTGCTGCCGGTGCCGTTCTTTGACCGGCGCGATGGCCGCAGGCTGGAGCGCCCGTTTGTGTTTGGTGCTTCTCCCTCGGTGGCAACACTCGAAGCTGCCGGTATCGTGGCATCTTGGTTTGGCGATCTCGCCAGCTACCGGGGCGCATGGTTTCCTGCTCACCTGAACAAGCTGCCCAACGACAACGTGGTCGTGTTTGCGACCAGCGATGATCGGCCGCAGGGGTTGGTGGACATCCCCCCAATCAACGGGCCCACCATCGCAGTCACCCCTCACCCGGCCGATGTGCGTTACAAGATTTTGTATGTGCTCGGACGTGACGCTGCGGAACTCCGTACTGCAGCCACTTCTTTGGGCCTGGGCAAGGCAGGACTGTCTGGCCAGACCGTGTCGAATGCCAAACTGGACGGCCTCAAAACCCGCGTTCCATATGACGCACCGCGCTGGTTGCCCAGTGACCGTCCGGTGAAGTTTGGTGAAATCGCCACCCTTGATGAACTCAATGTGCGCGGTTTGTCCCCCGACCTGGTTCGCCTGAACGTGACCACGCCCCCCGACCTGTTCGCCTGGCGCTCGCCTGGCGTGCCCATGGAATTGAAGTACCGGTACACGCCGCGTCCCAGGGCCGACAAGTCGAACATGAATGTTCTGGTCAACGAGAAGTACATCAACTCGTACCCTTTGCTGGCGTACCCCGGTGCGGAAGCGCCCGACTCCAGCCTGAAGGAACTGATTGCCCGTTTGGCTCCAGGGGAAATGATGCCTGCACAGGCCAAATTTCACATGCCAGTGGTGCAGCTGCGGGCACGCAGCCAGTTGCAGTTCCATTTCAGCTTTGACTATCCCAAGGAAGGCGCATGCCGCGACGTCGTCCTTGACAACGTCAGGGCTGCCATCGATCCCGATTCTGAGATCGATATCAGCAAGTTTCCGCATTACCTGAAAATGCCCGACATGAGCGCGTTTGCCAACACAGGCTTTCCGTTCACGCGCATGGCCGATCTGTCCGAAACGGCTGTCGTCCTCCCGGACGCCTACACAGCAGGCGACATCGGAACCTACCTGACCATGATGGGGCGCATGGGTGAGTCCACTGGCCTGCCGGTTTATGGTGTGTCCGTGACCCGTGCCGCTGATGTGGAGAAGTATTCTGACAAAGACATCATGCTGATAGGGGGCACATCCAATCAGCCGTTGCTCAAGGCTTGGGCAAAGCACATGCCGTTTTCCGCTGACGGACAAAATCGCGTTTTTTCATTGTCTGATGCCAAAAACAAGTTCATGCCGTGGTACGAGTCCCGTAAAACAGACTTCCTGCCTGTGGCCCATTTGTCGGCGAGTACCTTGGCCACCGATGCCGTGTTGTTCGGTTTTGAGTCTCCTTTGAAGTCTGGGCGGAGCGTCGTTGCACTCACCAGTGACCGTGTGAGTGGGCAGGCCGATGTGCTGAATGCCCTCATGGACGCAGACGTGGTCCCCAAAATCCAGGGGGGAATTTCGGTCATCCGGGGCAAGGAAGTGGACGCCATGGAAACCGCTTCCAGCTACTTCGTGGGCAGCCTTCCTCCGCTCATGGCGGTGCGCTGGGCCCTGGCAAACAGCTCTTGGCTTGCAGCCATGATGATCGTGGTCATTGCTGTTGTTTTGGCGGGTGTTCTCTACACCGTCCTGCGTCGGCAGGCCATGAAACGCTCGGCTGGAAAGTAAGGGCAGGCTCATGACCCCATCGTTTCGCTTCAGAAAATCAAGCTGGCTGAGCTTGCTTGCCAGTGCGTCTGTCACATCGGTTTTGCTGACAGCCGGGCCGGTGGCCTTGGCCAGCGACAACGTTGCCGTGAAAACACTCACCGAGCAGGCACGGTTTTGGGAAGGCAAAGGCAGGTCTGATCTGGCAGCGGCTGCCTGGAAGCGTTTGCTGCAAATCGAGCCCCGCAACCCGGAGGCGTTGGCCGGATTGGCCCAGTTCGAGCTGGACAACAACCGGTTGGATGCCGCCCGTGCCATAACCGAAGAACTGAAAAAGCAACCCCAGGCCAACCGCGATGCCATTCGACGCATCGAAGACGCGACTGTCCAAAAGACAGTCAACTCCAAGGTGTTGGACCAAGCACGCGCGGCAGCACGCGCCGGACGTTCGGACGAGGCTGTCGGTCTGTATCGCCAGCTGCTGGAAGGCAGAGCCATGTCTGGCCCGCTTGCGCTGGAGTATTACCAAACCCTGGGCGGCACCACCAATGGATGGGAGGAGGCCCGCCGCGGCCTGGAAAAGCTGTTGGCCGAAGATCCTGACAGCGCTTCCGTGGGCGTTGCATACGGCCAGCACCTGACCTACCGCGCATCCACCCGCCGCGAGGGTATTCGCGTATTGGCCGGTCTTGCTGGCAAACCTCAGGTTGCCAAATCTGCCACCGATGCGTGGCGTAAGGCGCTGATCTGGCTGGAGGCGAGCAAAAGCGATTTGTCTCTGTTTCAAGCATTTCTGACAGTCCAACCCGGCGACACTGCCATCCGGGCCCGTGTGGCGAGTCTGAACCAGGCATTTGCACCCAAGCCTCTTGACGCTCGGAGCATTGCTTTGCGCGACGGCTTCAACGCTTTGAACGTGGGCGATGTCGGTGAGGCCGAGCAACGCTTCCAATCACTGCTGGCCTCTGGGCCCAAGAACCCTGACGCATTGGGCGGCTTGGGGGTGGTTCGTCTCAAGCAAGAACGTTTCAGCGAGGCTGACAAGCTCCTGTCCGAAGCCCTGCGCATCAGTGGCAACCGCAAATGGGAAGAGGCACTCACAGGTGCGCGCTTCTGGCAGTCGCTGGACGACGGTGACGCGGCTGCGTTGGCTGGGGACATCGGCGCAGCCCGTCGTTTTTACGAACGCGCCGCCCAACTCGATCGCAAACACGAGCGCCCTCCGTCTGCCCTGGCTGATTTGCTGGTTCAGGAAGGGCGCTTGACTGACGCTGAACTTGCTTACCGTGTCGTTATGGCAACGCATCCCAAGTCGATCGATGTTCGGCGTGGTCTGGCGGGTGTCATGGTTCGCCTGGGCAAAGTGGACGAAGCGTTGCAACTGGCCGAGGGGCTCAACGACGAAGAGCGCGAAGAACTCGGCTACGGCAGCTTGAAGGCTGAACAGTACCGGCGTGCCGGTGTGCAGATGATCGCGCAAGGCAACCCCGTGGGGGCCATGCAGCAGCTCGAAGAAGCGCTGCTCTGGGATCCCAACAGCCCTTGGCTGCGCTTGGAGCTGGCCCGCCTCTACCACCGGTCCGGCGCTGCCAGCGAAGCGTTTGGCCTGATGGACGGCTTGTTGCAAACCAGTCCTGACATGCCTGACGCGCTGCATGCTGCCGCGCTGATGAGCTCAGAGGCCAAAGAGTATGCGCTGGGACTGGCCATGCTCGAAAAAATCCCTGCGCAGTCCAGAACACGTGAAATGGCTGATCTGCAGCGCAAACTGTGGGTGCGCGCCCAGATCGGCAAGGCTGAGGTGCTGGCTCGAATGGGGCAAAAATCGCAGGCATCTTCGGTTCTGGACCAGGCTTTGGCTGCCGCCGGGCGCGAGGCCGATTTGCTCGCCGCCATTGCACAGGTCATGCTGGATCTGGGCGACGAACCCAAGTCCCTGGTCATGATGCGCAACCTTCTGGCTCAAAGTCCCAAGCCAGAGTCCGATCTGCTGGTTCAGTACGCAGGGCTGCTGTTGAAGTCCCGTCAGGACGTAGAGCTGGCTGCACAATTGCGCCAGTTGTATACCCAAACCCTGACCGCAACCCAACGTTCAGATGTTGACGCTATCCGCTGGGCATACAGCGTGCGCCAGACAGATGCACAGCGCGAGGCGGGCAACTTCTCTGCGGCGTACGAAATTGCCGCTCAGTTGCTGAGCGAAAAACCCAACGATGTGCCCGCACAACTGGCGCTGGCTCGCCTGTACAGCAGCGCGGGTGAACATGCCCGTGCGCTGGCCTGGTACCACCAGGTCATGTCCCAGGCAGAGCCTGACGTGGCCACTCTGGTGGCCGCAGGTGGCGCAGCCACGGCCGCCGGCGAACTGTCTTACGCCCAATCGGCGCTGGATGCGGCCGCGCGGCTGGCCCCCAGCGACCCCACCGTGCTGTCGGCCAAAGGGCGCCTCGCGCGGGTGCAAGGCAACACCAAACAGGCTGTGACATTGCTGCAGCAAGCGCAACAGGTGTCCCTGGCGCAATCTCAAATGCAGAGCGCTGGCCCGTTGGGTGTGAACTTGGTGGACTACTCCATGGCACCCTCAGCGGCAAGCGCTGCCGGTGTGGCCACCGGTACGCCCGTGGTACCCCTCATTCCCAATCCTCTGGGAGGACGGGCCTTGGCACCTGCTGGCAATCCGGCTTACCGGCCGCTGATGCAGCCTGTGCCTCCGCAGCAACCGTATTCGCAGCCGACTGCGCCGATGTCTGCTCCACAGACCTCTCCACCCAGCTCAGTGGTGCCCGGTTTTGCACCTCGCCCTGCAAGGGTCAGTGGTGTTGCGCCAGAGGCTGCAGCCGTCGCATCTGCGTACACAGACGGTTTGCCCCCGAGGGAGGGGATGCGCATGGTCCAGTATCTGAGCCCCCGCCCACAGTTCGAGCGGGCACCAGAGCCACGTATGACCGCCCCAGTCGAGTACGCCGACAACCCCTACCGCGCCCAGGCGGCACCTCCCGTTCCAGCCACTTCGGTGTTTGCTCCGCAGGGCTCCATGCCTTCCGCACCCCCTGTGCTCGTACCCGTCACAGGCAACTACTCACCAGTGCGCGCCGCATTCAGTGACCCCGTGCGCCCCCCTGCTCCGTACATGGCTCCACTGCAAACGCCCCCAGTGCAGTTTGTGCCCGGTGCTGATGCCGCATACCCATCAGATTATTCAGCCCGCCCCGCTTGGGACAAACCCGCTCAGCCGGTCGCAGCGGCATCCCCTCAACGACGTGTGGCCGGCCCTGGTACGTTGCAGCGTGAAATCGACGAGTTGCGCGCAGACCGTGCAGGTTGGGCATCAGCCGGTGGCATGTGGCGCGGTCGGAACGGCGACTCCGGCACCAGTGAGTTGACCGACTTCAGCACCGTGATCGAGGGCCGTTTTCCCATGGGCGACAGCGGGCATCTCGTGCTTCGCATGGAACCCGTGTTCCTGAGCGCGGGAAAGATCAGCTCCACCGATTTCAACAGCGCTCAGCAGTTTGGCTCCAATGCCCTGGCCAACGTCACCGGCGCCGTGGGCACCACCCGCGACCAGGAAGACTCTGGTCTGGGAATGTCCCTGGCCTATGAAACCGCACGCCTCAAGCTCGACATCGGTGCCACGCCATTGGGCTTCAAGGTGGCCAACTTCGTGGGTGGCGTGGCCTACAACGACTCCATCGGGGACCTCAAGCTAAAGCTCGACCTTTCACGCCGTGCGGTGACCGACAGCCTGCTGTCTTACGCCGGTACGGTCGATGACGTCACCGGCAAAACCTGGGGCGGTGTCACCGCCACCGGTGCCCGCGCCGAAATTGGTGTGGAGCAGGGGGCCTTCGGCCTCTATGGCTACGGCGGTTTCCACATGCTGCGTGGCAAAAACGTGGTCAACAACAGCCGCTTTGAAATCGGCGGCGGCGCCTACTACAAACTCGTGCAAGACAGCGACATGGAGTTCACGGCGGGTGTCAGCGTCACCGCCTTGGGCTACAAGCGCAACCTGCGCTATTTCACGCTGGGCCATGGGGGCTATTTCAGTCCACAGCGCTACTTCAGCATTGCATTGCCGGTGGAACTGGCGGGCCGCTCGGGCAAGGTGGCGTACCGCATCGACGGCTCCATTGGCCTTCAGAACTTCCGCGAAAACAGCAGCGCCTATTTCCCCGGCGACGCCGTGCAGCAATCCAACTGGGAAACCGTGGCCACCGCCAACGCCGTGGCAGCTCCCACGAGCGTCACCTGGCGCTCGTTCTACCCGGGGCAGTCAAAAACAGGCTTGGGTTTCCGCTTGGGTGGCGAAGCCGAATACCAGTTCTCACCCCAATGGGCCGTCGGCGGCAAAGTGTCCATGGACAACGCGTCGGATTACACCCAAACCAGCGGGCTGGTGTACGTTCGCTACAGCTTTGATCCCATCTACACGCCTACGCGGTTCCCGCCTCGGGCCCTGAAAGTGGGGCAGTGACATGACCTTGTCGCCAAAGCCATTGGTCACGGGCCTGCGGTGGGTCTCCTGGGCGCGCGGTGTTGTGGTGCTGGGCATTGCCAGTGCGTTGTGGGGGTGTGGCAGTTCGGGCACCAAAGCCGGGCAGCTGGTGTTTCCTGCAGGTAACGCCGGTTATGGCTACTCGACGCTGGGCAGTCTGGGGGGCGCAGTTGGCCAAGACCCTGCCGAGATGGCCGCCATCAATCCGTTTGACCCCATCGCGCTCAACAACCTAGCCGTTGCAGAAGCGGCCCGTGGGCGTTACCAGCAAGCCACCTCGCTGCTCCAGCGTGCAGTCAAGCTCGCACCTGCGCGCGCAGACATTGCCGGCAACCTGGCCAGCCTGCAGCGCTGGCTCGCGCAGGTCGAGGGTCAGGCCGCTCTGGGTATGCAGCCCCAACCTCTGCAACTCCCTTACCAGGAAACCGGTTTGCCTGAAGTGCCATCACTCTGGGCACCTCCAGCGCTGTCTGGTCAGCCAGGTGGGCGGCCCGCAGCCCCTGCGCAACCAGTGGTTCCTTTGGGAACGCGTTGACCTACTGGGCCTGACCTTCTGTCAGACCCAGTGGTGGGGCAACAGCAACCCCGCCATCAGGCCCAGCCCGTGGACATGGGTTGCCACCAGTGTCAGCACAACGGCCCGCTGCAGCGGCCCACGTTGGTCGCCTTGGTGCCACAGCAACCAGGCTGCCCACAGTGCAGGGGGCAGTGCCAAACCGGCCCACAGGGTGGGTATCGGTGGCACCAATGCCCAAACGCCCACGGCGAGCCATGCATGCGCCAGCAATACCATGCCAAGGTACATGCCAGCCAAGCCCCGCGTGGACAGGCGAGTGGCCAACGTGTGTTTGCCCACCGACCGATCGGCCTCCCGGTCGGGGAGTCCACACACCAGCAATATGGTGGCCACCATCACCGCATAGCTCACGGCCACGTAGGCCGGTATGACAAAAAAATGGTTGCGCTGCACGTAGTCGGCGCCAACCACCACCAGCCACCAGCACAGCGCTACCGTCAGTTCCCCGAGCCCGCGTGACATCAGTGCCAATGGAGGTGCCGAATAGGCCCAGCCCAGCAGCAGACCGGCCAACCCGATCAGTACCAGACCACCCCCGCTGTGCAACGCCAGCAGCAGACCACCAGGAACCACCAGCCCCAGCAACAGCACGGCGGCCCACAGCCCGGTGTCCTTCTCCGACACGAGGCCGTTCTGAATCAGCCGTGCACCGCCGGAGAAAGGGAACATCCCCGCTTGGTTGGCTGCATCGGCCCCGTT
>JAIFMP010000008.1 GCA_020048405.1 Hydrogenophaga sp. | reverse complement strand
CCTTCACCTGGCTCAAGCTCAGCACCGAGGTGTTTGACGTGATCGTGGTCGACTTTCCCGACCCCACCAACTTTGCCGTGGGCAAGCTCTACACCCAGAGCTTTTACAGCCTGTTGGACCAACGCTTGCGCGCCAGCGGCTACGCCGTGGTGCAAACCACCTCGCCCCTGGTTGCGCGCCAAAGCTACTGGACGGTGGTGAACACCATGGAGTCGGTGGGCCTGCGCACTGCGCCTTACCACGCGCATGTGCCCAGCTTTGGCGAGTGGGGCTTTGTGGTGGCCAGCCGCAGGCCCTGGCGCCTGCCCACGGTCGAGGCAACATGGCCGCAAGGACTGCGCTTTTTGAACCCGCAAACCCTGCCCCTGCTGTTCGACTTCCCGCAGGACATGGCGCGCGTGCCCACGGAGGTCAACCGCCTGAGCAATCAGGTGCTGGTGCACACCTATGAAACCGAGTGGGGCCGGGTGGCGCACTGACCGCCGTCCGTTTGCTGGTCATGCCCACCCACCGCCGCCACTTCGCCGCCCTGGCATTGGCGGGTTGCCGCCCCGGCGCAGAGCCGCAAGCGGCCCAAGGCGGTTTTGTGGGTCAGAGTTGGGAGCGCGGCCACGCCCTGCGTGACGCCACTGGCGGCCCGGCCAGCAAATCGGGCACCGCGCCTAAGCCCACCGTCACCCGCCGCGTGCACACCCTCATTGCCGGTGGCGGCGTGGCCGGGCTGGCGGCAGCGCGTGCCCTGCGCCTGAAGGGCCAAGACGACTTTGCCCTGCTGGAGTTGGAGGACGATGCCGGTGGCAACGCCCGTGCGGGCCTGCTGGGTGGCCTGCCCTGCCCGCTGGGCGCGCACTACCTGCCCGTGCCCGGCGACCATGCGCCGCATGTGCAGCACTTGCTGGAAGAGCTGGGCCTGCGCCAGCGCGTGGCTGGTCGCTGGGTGTACGACGAGCGCCACCTGTGCCACAGCCCACAGGAGCGGCTGTACTTCCAGGGCCAGTGGCAGGCCGGCTTGTTGCCGGTGGACGGTGTGGGTGCCAGCACCCTGGCGCAGTACCGCCAGTTTGCGCAGGCCGTGCGGCAGGTGCAGCAAGGCTCAGCGTATGCCATTCCCATACCAAAATGGCCTCTGCCGCAAGACCAGCTTGCATTGGATGCTATCTCCATGGATGCGTGGCTGGCGGCCCAGGGCCTGACCGACCCGCACCTGCACTGGTACCTGGACTACTGCTGCCGCGACGACTACGGCGCCGGCCTTGCCACCGTCTCTGCGTGGGCAGGGCTGCACTACTTTGCCGGGCGCCACGGTTTCAGCGCACCCGGCGACGATGCAAGTGAGGCCGAGCCCGTGCTCACCTGGCCCGAGGGCAATGGCTGGCTCACCAACCGCTTGGCCGCGCCCCTGGGAGACCGCCTGAAAACCGGTCAGGTGGTGCAGCGCATAGAGCCCACCCGCGACGGCGTGGAGGTGCTGGCGCTGAACACCACCACCGGCCAGCCGGAACGCTGGTTGGCCCGGCGCTGCGTGGTGGCGCTGCCCATTTTTGTAGCTGCCCGCGTGGTGGTGAACGCCCCAGCGCCACTGCAGCAAGCCTTGCTAGACGCCGCAAGAACCGTGCGTTACGCCCCCTGGGTGGTGACCAACCTGTACCTCAAGCACCCGCTGCTTGACCGGGGTGGCGCCGCACCCGCCTGGGACAACGTGGTGTACCAGGAGGGCGGCACGGGCGGTGGGGGCAGCGCGGGCGGCGGCCTGGGCTACGTCAGCGCCACACACCAAAGCCTGCACCCCGTGCCGGGCGCCACGGTGCTCACCCATTACCGCGCGTTGGGCGACGATGCCTCCGCCCGCCAGCAGGTGCTGACCCAGCCTTGGACACACTGGCGCGACCAGACCCTGGCCGACCTTCAATCCGCCCACCCCGAGCTGGCCAGCCGCGTGGCCGAAGTGGCGGTGGCCCGCTACGGCCACGCCATGGTGATGCCCACGCCCGGGGTTATGAACAAAATGGCGGCCTACCGCAATTCTGTATTCAACAGTTCACTATCAAAAATGTCTAGCCTGACATTTGCCCACAGCGACTGGGCGGGCTACTCGGTGTTCGAAGAGGCATTCACCATGGGGCATCTGGCTGTTGTGTGACGCAGCCGTGTCATGAACGGCGCGCACACTGGGGCAGTTGTGCTTTCCCCTGTTGTGCCATGACATCCAAGCCCCGTTCCCCTGCGCCTGAAACCGCTGACCCCTTGACCCGCCCCGCCAGCGCAGACGCTGGCGCTGCCTGGGACCCTGACGTGTGCCGCAACCTGGCGGAGCAACTGTGGACGCTGCGGCGTCACATGCTGGCCCAGGAGGCCGCCGCTCACCAGCCCGACCACCAGGCCAGCGCCCGCAACCTGCTGCACTACCTGGCACTGCGCCAACAGGACCACCGCGAACTGCAAGAGCGGCTGGCATGGGTGGGCGTGTCTTCGTTGGGGCGGGCCGAGTCGCATGTGCTGGCCAACCTGGACAAAGTGCTGGGCATCCTGCATCACCTCAGCAACCAGCCGTGGAATGACCACTCGGCCGAAGAACCGGTGGGCATTGTCACCAGCCAGCGGCTGCTACAGCAACACACGCTGGCACTGCTGGGGCCAGAGCCCGCCGAGCGTGTGGTGCGCGTCATGGTGACGTTGCCGTCCGAGGCGGCACACGATGCAGCGCTGGTGGAACGGCTGGTGGCCGCGGGCATGGACATTGCACGCATCAACTGCGCCCACGATGCCGCGCCTGAGTGGCAAGCCATGGCCGAGCACGTGCGGCAGGCCGCCCGGCAGCTGGGCCGGCCGGTGCGCGTGCTCATGGATCTGGGTGGCCCCAAATTGCGAACTGGCACGTTGTTGCCTGGCCCTGCCGTGCTCAAGCTGCGGCCCCAGCGCGACGAGTTCGGCAGGCCAGTGGTGCCCGCTGCGGTGGGCTTGCGTACAGCCGGATCCGTTGCCCCGGTGCCGGGTGCGCACCGACTGGCTGGCCGGTCTGGAGGTGGGCGACAAGCTGGAGCTGGTGGATGCCCGTGATGCCCACCGCACCTTGCGCGTGGTGGCCGTGTCACCTGAAGGCGCACTGGCGCACACCGACCAAACGGTGTACCTGCTGCCGCACACCCGCCTGACCCGCCTGCGCCATGCGCGGCACGCCCCTGCCAACACACGGCTCGGCGGACTGCCGGTACTGGACGGCAAGCTGGTGCTGCACCGGGGCGACCGGCTGCGGCTGATGGCGCAAGACGAAGCCATGACCGACAGCCCAGCACCCGCGCTGGGCGGCTTGCCCCGTGTGCCCTGCACGCTGCCCGAGGTGTTTGCACAGGTGAACGAGGGTGAACGGATCTGGTTCGATGATGGCCGCATCGGTGGCGTCATTCGCCAGGCCAGTGCGCAGGGGCTGGTGGTGGAAATCACCCAGGCCCGCGACGGGGGCGAAAAGCTGATGTCGGACAAAGGCATCAACCTGCCCGACAGCCAGCTCGACCTGCCCGCCCTCACCCTGAAAGATGTGGACGACCTGAGCGCCGTGGCCCGACTGGCCGACATGGTGGGCCTGTCATTTGTGCAGCGCGAGCAGGATGTGGAAGAGCTGCGTGCCCGCCTGGCAGGGTTGGGCGCGGCACACGTAGGCTTGGTGCTGAAAATTGAAACCCGCCGAGCCTTCGAGAACCTTCCCCGGCTGCTGTTGTCGGCCATGGCCAGCCCGGCGGCGGGCATCATGATTGCGCGGGGTGATCTGGCGGTGGAGTGTGGTTACGAGCGGCTGGCTGAAATCCAGGAGGAAATCCTGTGGGCGGCCGAGGCGGCGCACATGCCCGTGATCTGGGCCACCCAAGTGCTGGAGACGCTGGCCAAAACAGGCGTGCCTTCGCGCGCGGAAATCACCGACGCCGCCATGGGTGAGCGGGCCGAATGCGTGATGCTGAACAAGGGCCCCCACATCCTTGACGCCATGCGCACACTGGACGACATCCTGCAGCGCATGCAGGCACACCAGATCAAAAAGCGCCCACAGCTCCGGGCGCTGGCTGCATGGAGTCCCCTGGGCTAGAGCATTTTTCAGCCGCCGGGTATGCTGGTCACTTCAATGACTGATACTTTTGTTCTATGACCAACCTTCTTCTGTTTGCAGCGGGCCTTGTCGCGCTGGTGGTGGGTGCCAACCTGCTGGTGCGCGGCGCGGGCAAGCTGGCCCTGTCGTTTGGCATATCGCCCCTGGTGGTGGGCTTGACGGTGGTGGCCTTTGGCACCAGCGCACCCGAGGTGGCGGTGTCGGTGTCGGCCGCGCTGGACGGCAAGGCCGATATGGCGGTGGGTAACGTGGTGGGCAGCAACATTTTCAACGTGCTGTTCATTCTGGGCATCAGCGCGCTCATCGTGCCGCTGGTGGTCAACCGGCAGCTCATTCGGCAAGAGGTGCCCATCATGTTTGGAGCCTCCCTGCTGATGGTTGCGCTGGCCAGCAATGGCAATCTGGCTCAATGGGAAGCGGCGCTGCTGCTGGGGCTGTTGGTTGTGTACACCGGTTTTCTGGTTGTGCAGTCGCGCCGCGAGTCAGCTGCCGCTGGCGCTGCGCAGGCGGGTCAGGGCGACGAGTTTGCCGACGAGTTGCAGCCCTCTGCCCCCGGCGCGTGGGACGCCAAGCTGCCTGCCCAACTGGCGCTCATTGCGGCAGGCCTGGTGCTGCTGGTGCTGGGTTCCGACTGGCTGGTGACGTCTGCCGTGGCATTTGCCAAGGCTCTCGGCGTGAGTGACGTGGTCATTGCGTTGACCATCGTGGCTGCGGGCACCTCCATGCCCGAGGTGGCCACCTCCGTCACGGCGGCCATCAAGGGGGAGCGTGACATTGCCGTGGGTAACGTGGTGGGCAGCAACACCTTCAACATCCTGGGGTGTCTGGGCATCAGCGGCCTGGTGGCGGGCAGCAGCGGCTTACCCGTGGCTCCGTCGCTGCTGGCGTTTGACATGTGGGTGATGTTGGCCGTGGCACTGGCCTGTCTGCCCATGTTTGCCACCGGCGGCGAAATTGCCCGCTGGGAGGGTGGCGTGTTTGCCGGTTACTACGTGGCCTACGTCAGTTACCTGATCCTGGCCGCGCAGGCGCACGACGCGCTGGGGACCTTCAGCAACGTCATGCTGTGGTTTGTGGTGCCGCTGACCGTCATCACGTTGGTGGTGTCGGTGGTGCGCAAGCGTTCCTGAGCGCTGAGCTGCCCATTTGCTGGGGCGCGTGCGGCGGTGTTCCAATGCGGTGCGGTTTTTACGCAAGCGTCAGGAGGCGTGCATCGGCATTCGGTTCAACCAACGGGGCGTCGGGTGGGGTTTGGCAGGCGTGCTGCTGTTCGGTGCGCCGGTGTGGGCGCAAACCAAAAGCTGCGCCCCGCGTGTGCTGCCATTCGACGCTGCATTCCCCAAATGGGGACATGCGCCACTGTCCAAGTTCAAGGAGGACACCCGGTACACACTGATCAGTGAAGACGGCCGCCGAGTGCTGCAGGCGCAGGCCGACGGCTCGGCCTCGCTGTATGGCACCGCTTTCAAGCCCGTGCGTCCGGCGGGGAGTTGGTTGCGCTGGTCATGGAAAACCGATGCCCTGGTGCCCCGCGCCGACAACGCCGACCGCCACCGCGAAGACGCCCCCTTGCGCGTGGTGGTGGCCTTCGATGGCGATGTTTCCAAACTGCCGTTTGGCGAGCGCACCCAGCGCAAACTGGCCCAGACCATGACCGGGCGGCCACCCCCATATGCGGCCCTGATGTACATCTGGGGCAGCAACGAGGCACCGGGCACCATCATTCCATCGGCCCACACCAGCCAGATCAAGATGGTGGTGGTGCAGTCGGGCACCGATGGCCTGGGCCAATGGCACGATGTGCGTCGCAACCTGCGCGACGACTACCGCCGCGCTTTCGGAGCGGCGCCCGGCCCCGTGGTGGCCATTGCCGCCATGACCGACACCGACAACACGGGCGAAAAGGCGACCGGCCTCTACGCCAGCTTCGCCTTCGAATGCCCCCGCCCATGAACCGACGCTTGCCGGCCCGCCCACTGCAAGCCGTGGCACAACGGGCCGCTGCAACAGTTCACCAAGCATGGCAAGGCTTGGGCGTGTTGCTGATTGCCGGGGCATGCGCGGGCCTCACGGCCTGCGCCTCGGGCCTGCCGCCCTTGCCAGAGCGGCCGCCCTCTACCCACCTCACGGCCACGGCCGACAGCCCTCTGGCCAAGGCTTACCAGCCACCGCAAGGCAACCAGGGCCTGAACGGTGTCGCCTTGCTGGGCGACCCTGTGCAGGCCCTGGCCAGCCGCGTGCTGCTGGCCCGCGCCGCACAGCGCGCACTGGACGTGCAGGTCTACATCTGGCGCCCCGATGTGTCGGGCCGGGTCATGCTGCACGAACTGTGGCGCGCCGCCCAGCGCGGTGTGCGCGTGCGCCTGCTGCTGGACGACAACGGCAGCGCCGGCATGGACACCTGGCTGCAGGCGCTGGCCGCGCAGCCCCACGTCGAAGTGCGCCTGTTCAACCCCTTTGGCCAACGCGCGTTCAAGGCCATCGGTTACCTGACCGGCTCAACCGGCGCATGCACAACAAGTCGTTCACCGCTGACAGCTTGGCCACCATCGTGGGCGGGCGCAACGTGGGCGATGTGTACTTTGGCGTCGATGCATCGCTGCTGTTCTCCGACCTCGACCTGCTAGCTCTGGGCCCGGTGGCCCAAACCACCGCAGCGCAGTTTGACGGCTACTGGAACAGCGCCCTGGCCTACCCCTTGTCGACACTCGTCGCCCCGGCCGAACCCGACGCCCTGGCCCTCCAGCAGCAGCAACTGGCTAACCTGGGCCTTGACGCCGAGGCCTCCCGTTTGCACGCCAGCCTGGAGCAAACGCCGTGGCTGACATCGCCCCTGACCTCCTACCCCCACCTGCAGTGGGCTCCTGTGCAGATGATGGCCGATTCACCAGACAAGGTGGAGGGGCTGCCACCCTCAGTAGCCACAGGGCAGCGCATGTTTCCGCTGTTGAGTGCGTGGCTGGGCACCTCGCAGCACACGCTGGACCTGGTGTCGGCGAGGTGGGGGTGCAGGGCTTGGTTGAACTGGCCCGCAAGGGCGTGAAGGTGCGCATCATCACCAACTCGCTCGCCGCCACCGACGTCATGGCTGTGCACGCGGGGTATGCCCGGCACCGGCACGCGTTGCTGGCCGCCGGCATTCAGGTGTTTGAACTCAAGCCCGATGCCGATGCACCGGAGCGTCGGTCTGCACTGCCCTGGCGGTTCCGGCTGGGGTCGGCCTCGGCCGCCAGTCTGCATGGCAAGACCTTTGTGGTGGACGGACGGCACGTGTTTGTGGGCTCGTTCAACCTCGACCCGCGCTCGGCTCAGCTCAACACCGAAATGGGCCTGACAGTCAACAGCGAAACCCTGGCCCGGGAACTGGTGGCAGGCATCAACCGCGACCTGCAAGCCACCACCTACCGGCTGGCGCTGTCGGCAGATGGGGCACTGGAATGGCGCGAGGCCACCCCTGAAGGCGAGCAGCTACACACCAGCGAACCCAAGGCCAGCCTGTGGCGGCGGCTGGGTGTTCAGGTACTGTCGTGGTTGCCCATCGAGGGTCTGCTGTAGTCGTGTGCGCGGGCCGCCAGCCAACCGCAAACCGTCACCGCAAGTGCTTCCACCGCTTGCCCGCAAACGCCTGTGCAATGCCCAGCCCGCGTGAGCCTGGCTCCAGGCTGAAGACGTCACCCGCCTCCAGCGTGCCGGGTTCGTCCACCGCAAGGTAGAAGCCGCAAAAACCACTCTGCGCCATCACCTTGCCCGCCTGGGCAAAGCCCATCACAGCGGTGAATTTGAAGCACGGTTGGCGTGGTTCGGTCACGCGCAGCACGCAGTGGGGAAATTGCAGCCGGTCGCCCACCCACACCTCGGTTTCCAGCAGGCCGTGCAGGCTGAGGTTTTCGCCCATGAAGCCGGGGGGCAGGGGTTCGTCAAACAGGCTGACGCCGTGTTCGCGCCGCTGCGCTTGCCAAAACGCCAGGTGTTCCTCAGGCCCCCGTGCACGCTGGGGTCGGCCTGTTCGTCGCCCGACAGCCCCATGCGCCCCACCGCCACCGGACCCTTCACGGGTTGTTTGCCCGTGGCACTCAGGATGCGTCGCCCCTGGATGGACAGGGGCTGCGCGGTGCCGGTGTTGACGTGGCTGACGTGCACGTGCGCTTCAGCGCATGCCAATGCGCACGTTGCCAAAGGCTGCCTGAGCTTCTTTGGGCAGGCAGCGCCAGTAGGCGGGCATGGCCTGCACGGTGCCGCCCAGTTCCGCAGCGGCCTGCCAGCCCCAGCGTGGGTTGTACAAAAACGCGCGGGCCAGGGCTACCAGGTCGGCATCGCCGTTTTGCAGGGCAGCCTCGGCCTGTGCCGCCTGCGTGATCAGGCCCACGCCCAGGGTGGTCAGGCCCGAAGCCTCGCGCACCTGACGTGCCAGTGGCAGTTGGTAGCCTGGTCCGACCGGAATTTTTTGCTGCGGCGACACACCACCCGACGACACATGCACAAAGTCGGCACCCAGGGCTTTCAGCTGCGTGGCCCAGCGGCAGGTTTCTTCGGCGCTCCATCGGTGGCCGACACACGCACGCCCAGCGGGCCGTCGAACACGCGGCGCATGGCCTTGAAAATCCGCGTGGGGTAGGCCGTGCGACCGTCGAAGCTGCCGCCCCAGGCGTCGGTGCGCTGGTTGGACAGGGGTGACAAAAACTGGTGCAGCAGGTAGCCGTGGGCAGCATGCATCTCCACCACGTCAATCCCCAGCTTGGCGGCACGCTGGGCAGCGCACACAAAGGCAGCCTCAATGCGGTCGAGGTCGGTCTCGGTGAGTTCGTGTGGGGGCGTTTCGGTGGGCAGGTGCGGCAAGGCCGACGGCCCGCTGGTGGGCCAGCCGCCTTCGGCCATGTCCAGCAGTGCACCGCCGTCCCAGGGTTTGGCACTGCTGGCTTTGCGCCCGGCGTGGCCGAGTTGAATCGCCACACGCACGTCGCCCGGGGCCTGTGGAAGGGCGTTGGCCAGGGCGGCCTCGGTATCGTCGCTCCAGAGGCCCAGGCAGCCAGGGGAAATGCGGCCCTCGGCTTCCACCGCTGTGGCTTCCAGCATCACCAGGCCTGCGCCGCTGTTGAGCAGGTTGGTCCAGTGGGTCAGGTGCCAGTCGTTGGCCAGGCCGTTGGTGCTGGCGTACTGACACATGGGCGCCACCACGAGCCGGTTGGACAGCGTCAGGCCACCTGTAGGTGGGCGAAAACAGCAGGGGCATGAGGGGGTTGGGTCAGGTGCGGCAATACACGCAGAGTTTGTTGCCGTCGAGGTCGCGGAAGTAACCGCCGTAAAAACCTTCGCCACGGGGGCCCACGTCACCTTCGTTCTGGCCGCCCAGCGTCAGTGCCAGCAGGTGCACCTGGTCCACGTCGTCGGGGTTGGCTGCCTGCAGGGCGACCATCGTGCCGTTGCCCACGGTGGCGGGCTGGCCGTCAAACGGCTTGAGCAGGCCCAGCGAGGGCGCATCGGCGGTGGTTCCCCACCCAATGCCGCGCTCATAAGCCCACAGCCGGTGTTGGCCCAGCAAGGCCAGCAGCGGGTCGTAGAAGGTGGCGGCGCGGTCGATGTCGTTGGTGCCGAGGGTGGTGTAGCCGATCATGGATGTTCCTGTGTGTGGGTTGATGGGTTGACCCCGGCATTGTGGTGCCTGAGGTCTGGGGTATTCAGCCGATAACCACCTCAATTGGCCATCAGTTTCTCGATTTCGTCGGCGTGTACGGGCACGCCCCGGGTGATGAGTTCGCAGCCTTCAGGCGTGACGATGGCGTCGTCTTCAATGCGGATACCGATGTTCCAGAACTGTTCCGGCACGCCTTGGGCGGGGCGCACGTACAGGCCGGGTTCGATGGTCAGCACCATGCCCGGGCGCAGGATGCGGCTGGGGCGGTTGGTGATGGTTTCGCCGCTGAGCGGGTCTTTGCGCTCGCTGGTCTGGCCGACTTCGCCGGGCTCCACGTAGCTGCCGCAGTCGTGCACGTCCATGCCCAGCCAGTGGCCGGTGCGGTGCATGTAGAAGGGAAAGTAAGCGCGGCTGGCGATCACATCATCCACCGTGCCCACCTTGTTGCGGTCGAGCAGTCCCACGTCGAGCATGCCCTGTGCCAGCACCTTCACAGTGGCTTCATGCGGGTCGGTGAAGCGCGCACCCGCTCGGGTGGCTGCCACGGCAGCGTCCTGGCTGGCCAGCACCAGGTCGTACAGCGCGCGCTGCGGGCCTGTGAAGGTGCCGTTGGCCGGGAAGGTGCGGGTGATGTCGCTGGCGTAACCGTCCAGTTCGCACCCGGCGTCGATCAGCACCAACTCACCGTCGCGCACAGGCGCAGCATCGGCGCGGTAGTGCAGCACGCAGGCGTTGGCCCCGGCGGCCACGATGCTGCCGTAGGCAGGGTACTGGCTGCCGTGGCGGCGGAACTCGTGCAGCAGTTCGGCGTCCAGGTGGTATTCGCGCAAGTCCTGCGGGCGCTGGTTTGCATGGCGCGGATGTGTGCCTGCGCGCTGATCTGAGAAGCGCGGCGCATGGTGTCTTGTTCGTGAGCGTCTTTCACCAGCCGCATCTCGTCCAGGGGGCCGCACAGGTCGCGTTGGGTGTCGGGGCAGATGGCTCCGAAGCGCACGCGGGCGCGAACCTGTTTCAGCCAGCCCTCCACCTGGGTTTCCAGGCCGGGGTGGGTGGCAAACGGTGTCCAGACGGTGCTGCGGTTCTCCAGCAGCTTGGGCAGGTGCTGGTTCAGTTCGCCCACGGGATGGGCGGCTTCCACGCCCAGTGCCATGGGGGCGGCTTCGGGGCCGAGGCGGATGCCGTCCCAGATTTCGCGCTCCAGGTCTTTGGGCTGACAGAACAGGGTGGTGTGGCCTTCCGCCGTGATGACCAACCACGCATGGGGTTCAGTGAAGCCGCTCAGGTAATAGAAGTAGCTGTCGTGGCGGTACAGGTAGTCGCTGTCGCGGTTGCGCTGGCGCTCGGGAGCTGTGGGCACGATGGCGACGCCGCCTGGGCCGAGCTGCGAGGCCAGGCGCGCCCGGCGCTGGGCCTGGGTGGATCAGGGCGGCGGCGGGGGTGGTTTGCGAGGTGGGCATGGTGCGGGCAGCTTACTTCAGGGCGTGTTGAGTTGGGCCAGGCGTTCGGGCGTGCCCACGTCGGTCCAGGGGCCGTGGTACAGCTCGGCGCTCACGCGGCCGGCATCCATGGCGCGGCGCAGCAACGGCGCCAGAGGGGCCTTCTTGCCATCTGGATTGCCGGGCGGGATGTCGCACCACGGCGCAGCAAACAGTGCCGCACGGGTGCTGTAGGTGAAGCGGGGTGTGCTGGTGTCGCTGGGGGGCAGGTTCAGTGCCAGGCCCGACGGGCCGATGCCGAAATCGCCCTTGGGGTTGTGTGCCGGGTTGGGCACCAGCCACAGGTGGGCCAGGGCATCGGTGGCCAGAAAGCGGTCCACGCTGGATGGTGTGAAGGCAAAGCCTGGCACAAACACATCGCCAGCCACCACCCAAAACGCATCATTCGGCTGTGGTGGCTGGTGCGCGCCCAGCAGGGGCAGGGCGCGGGCAATGCCTCCAGCGGTTTCCAACGCACCGCCAAAGTCGGCCTGTTCGTGCGAAAAAGCGGCGCTGAAGGAGTCTGAATTTGGTAGCTTGAAAGTACCGTCAAACAAGCGGTAGGTGGCAAAAAAGCTTGTAATCTCACTCTCCAGCCACGCTGTGTTGAACACCAGCTGCCCCACGTGCCAGGCCAGCAAGGGGTGGCCGCGCACGGGCAGCAGCGGTTTGGGGCAGGTGTCCGTCAGCGGGCGCATGCGCTCGCCGCGCCCGGCGGCCAGGACGATGGCAGGAAGGGTCATGTGGCAGGGGTGGGGGGCAATGTGCCGCGTTGCAAGGCGTTTTCGTGCACACGCATGGGGCGGAACAGGGCGATCAGCCGCGTCAGCAGTTGCTCGGCGCGGGGGCTGTGGTCGGCGCTGAAGTTGCACACGTACACATCCAGCGTCACGCTGCCGCTTTCAGGCCAGGTGTGCACACACACGTGGCTTTCAGCCAGCAGCACGGTGGTGGTGACCCCACCTGGGCCATGGAGCGTGGCGGGAAACGAGTGCCCCAAACGCGCTACCGGGGTCAGGCCGGCGGCGGTGGCGGCGTTTTCGCAGGCAGCCAGCAGCGCCGTGGCGTCGGTCAGCCAGTGCGGGGCGCACTGGCAGTCGTACAGATCGGCGGTGAGGTGCAGGCCTTGCATGGGGGCACTGTAGAACAAAAAAAGGCCACCCGTGGGGGTGGCCTGGCAGCCAGCTGCGGAGCGGGGCTTTACAGCGGGGCACCGTTGAGGCGCGACGCTGTTTGGCCGGGGTGGTGTAGGTGGTGGTCTGGTCCTGGAAAAACTCCATCAGGTCGCTTTGTCCGTTGAAGGTTTTGTCCCCGCTGACGGTCATGTTGCTGCGGGTGCTGCCTGTGGCTGCACCGGTGGCCGCAGTGTGAACATCCCGCGAATGCGGGGGAGTCAGCCGCCTGCAGGAGGCCCTCGTTAAACTCTGATGTTGATTGCAGATGGCTGATGGGCGACACGGTTGATAGCATCCAAGTCAATGCCATCAAGCGTCAAGGCCAAATTTCGTTTGCATTTTTATTTCAACCCTGGAGTGTTTCACATGACCATCAAAGTAGGCATCAACGGTTTCGGTCGTATCGGGCGCATGGTGTTTCGCGCCGCCGTGTACAACTTTTCCGACATTGAAATCGTCGGCATCAACGACCTGCTTGAGCCCGACTACCTTGCCTACATGTTGCAGTTCGACAGCGTGCATGGCCGCTTCAAGGGCGATGTGAGCGTGGATGGCAGCCACCTGGTGGTCAACGGGAAAAAAATCCGCCTCACCGCCGTGAAAGACCCGGCAGAACTGAAGTGGAATGAAGTGGGTGCCGACGTCGTCATCGAATCCACCGGTCTTTTCCTCACCCAGGAAACAGGTGCGAAACACATCGCCGCCGGTGCCAAGAAAGTCATTTTGTCTGCCCCCAGCAAAGACGACACGCCCATGTTCGTCTACGGCGTCAACCACCATACCTACGCTGGCCAGGCCATCATCAGCAATGCCAGTTGCACCACCAACTGCCTGGCACCTGTGGCCAAGGTGCTCAACGACAAATGGGGCATCAAGCGCGGCCTCATGACCACCGTGCACGCCGCCACGGCCACGCAAAAGACCGTGGACGGCCCCAGCAACAAAGACTGGCGCGGTGGTCGCGGCATCCTCGAAAATATCATCCCCAGCAGCACCGGCGCCGCCAAGGCGGTGGGCGTGGTCATTCCCGAGCTGAACAAGAAGCTGACCGGCATGAGCTTTCGCGTGCCCACCAGCGATGTGAGCGTGGTTGACCTCACCGTTGAACTCAACACCGCCGCCACTTACGCCGAGATCTGCGCTGAAATGAAGGCCCACAGCGAAGGCGACATGAAGGGCGTGCTGGGCTACACAGAGCAAAAAGTGGTGTCCACCGACTTCCGCGGCGAGCCCTGCACCAGCGTGTTCGATGCCGAGGCTGGCATTGCACTCGATGGCACCTTCGTGAAGGTGGTGAGCTGGTACGACAACGAGTGGGGTTACTCCAACAAGTGTCTGGAAATGGCGCGCGTGGTGTCTGTATAACGGTTGTCTTTACACGGGGCTGTTGCGCAGCCTTTGGCGGTCCATGCTAGAAAGTGGCATGGACCGTTTTTCTTTCCCCTGTTCTCTGGCCTGTGCTGCTGTGCTGGCATCGTTCAATTCAGGTGCGGTGGCGCGCGAGTTGCCGGCATCAGGGGTCATCGTTCAGCTTCGGTCAGCTGCCGTACCGCTGGCCGCTGAGCCCGCAGCTTCCGCCAGCGTTGGCCTGCGTGACAACCCCCAGGCACGGCGTGAGCAAGCCTTGGCTGCGTGGCAGCGCCAGCATGCCTTGCGCACCGAACGGCTGAGCCAGGTGGCGGTGGAAGCGGGTGTTCCCGCCCGCCTGCTGGGCTCGGCAGGTGCGGCCTTGAGGCTGGACTTTGCGCTGCCTCTCCAGGGGACAGCACTGGAGGCCGCCATGCGCCGCCTGCGCCTGCACCCGGACGTGGCCAGCGTCATCCCCAACGTGCGCTGGCAGCGCGCGCAAGCGCTCACCGTGCCCAACGATCCGTTGTTTGCCCAGCAATGGCACTTGCAGGCCCCCACCACATTTGCATCGGCCCTGAACCTGCCGGCAGCCTGGGCATTGAACACGGGCGTGGCCAATGCCCCGGTGGTCGCCGTGGTGGACGGTGGTGTGCGGTACGACCACCCCGACCTGGCGGGACGCCTCCTGCCCGGATACGACTTTGTGAGCGAGGTGGACTCTGCCAACGACGGCAACGGCCGCGATGCCGATGCGAGTGACCCGGGCGACTGGGTCACGCGTGTCGAGGTGATGGCAACGGATTCTCCCTATGAAGATTGCGACGTATCCGACAGTTCATGGCACGGCACCGGTATTGCGGGGCAAATCGCTGCCGCCACCGGTAACAGCGTCGGGGTTGCGGGTGTCAGTTGGGGTGCTCGGGTGCTGCCCGTTCGGGTGGCGGGCAAATGCGGGGCGCTGCTGAGCGATTTGCTCGATGGCGTGCGTTGGGCGGCCGGTTTGGATGTGGTGGGCGCTCCGCCCAATCCCAACCCGGCCAAGGTCATCAACCTCAGCTATGGCGGCTCCGGACCGTGTGACAACGCCTACCAGCAAACCGTCAACGATGTGACGGCAGCCGGAGCCCTGGTGGTGGTGGCGGCGGGCAATGGCGCCGGGCCGATCACGCGCCCTGCCGACTGCGCGGGGGTGCTGACCGTGGGCGCGGTGCGTGGCGACGGAGCCAAAACCAGCTATGCCAGTTACGGCCCCAACGTGGCACTGGCTGTGCCGGGCGGTTCCGGATCAATCGGGGCCGACGCAGGGTTGCTGACCACGCTCAACGCCGGGCGGACCGTGTCTGCGGCCCACACCTATGAAGCGCTCGCTGGTACCAGCTTTGCTGCCCCGCTGGTGGCAGGCACTGCGGCCCTCATGCTCAGCGTGCAGCCGGGCCTCACCCCAGCCGATCTGACCCGTTTGCTGAAAGCGTCCGTGCGCCCGCACACCGCCCAGCCCAACCTGCCCATGTGCAGAGCGGCATCGTTGTCTCAGGCGGTGTGCAACTGCACCGTCACCACCTGCGGTGCCGGGCTGCTGGATGCGCAGCTGGCATTGGCAGCCGTCACAACAGTGGTGTTGCCTACCCCGGCGCCCACGGTGCCAACCGTTCCAACGGCACCAACCACACCGGTGGCTGACAGCGGCGGTGGTGGTCACACCGGCTGGGCATGGGGGCTGGGCTTGTGGGCCTGGCTGGCTGCGCTGGCGCTCAGCCGGGGCAGGCCAGCCAGTCGAGCGAAGGGCTGTCTGCCAGCCCGCTGTTGATGCCGCGCACGCTGCCTTGCAGCGCGGGTGTGGCCTGCGGCAGGGTCAGGGTGTGCTGACGGATTTCTGGGCGCTCGGTCACGACTTTGGCGTTCTTGATGCCATTGCGCGTGGCGTCGCGCAGCGCCTGATTGGCCGCAGCCTCGGTGGGAAAGGTGCCCAGTGCCAGTCCGGGTTGCAATGACGGGTTGTTCACGTCGCGGTGGTCCACGCGTGCTGCACGAAGTTCGGCCTTGCGGGCGCGAAGCGCCTCAGCGCTCGCAAACTTACCCAGGTAAACCACCCAGCGGGCGGGTTGCACCGTTGTTTCCAGTTGCCAGCTCCCCTCTGGCAGGGCGCTGGCCAGTGCCTCACGCAGGCTTGCCGCCTGCGGGTCTGTCAGGCCGGTGGCTTGAAGGCATTCGGGTGGGCTTTGGGGCGACGCCGCGGTGCTGCTTGCATTGCCAGCCCCGCTGGTTGAGGTGGCAGGCTTGGCTGCGGATGGCAGCACGGTTAGGCGTTCGGGCTGTTTTTGCTGTTCCAGCCGCTGCGGCTCTTGCAGCGGGATGGGGTCTGCCCAGCTGCCTGTGCCCCCCAGGCTCAGCAGATGACCCTGGCTCCAGGCAAAGTAACCCGCGTTCGCCAGCAACAGCACCAGGACGGCCAGCCGCATCATGTGGCAACCCCCACCGGACGCACGCTCACCTCCGCGCTGTGCACCGTTTGCATGCCCATGGCGGTGAGCACCAGCAGAGCGCCTTGTTCGTCAACGCCGCAGCCGGTGCCCAGCGTTCCATCGGACAAGGCCAAGGCTTGGTCGCGCAAGGCATCGCGTTGCGCAAAACGCTGGGCAAAGGCTGAAAAGCCCAAGGCTTCAAAGGCCAACAAGTCACGCAGCAGGGCGGGGGCTACCACACGCAACACGGCGGCGCTGTCCTGGCCCGCAGCGTGAACACCCAGCCCGGTGGGTTCGACACCCGTCCATGCCACGGTGGGGTCTGGCACGGGCGGCTGTATGTTGATACCCACACCCACCACGACCCAGGCACCCGAGCCCACGTGTGCGGTCTCTACCAGGATGCCAGCGAGCTTGGCACCTTCCAGCCACAGGTCGTTGGGCCATTTCAGCCGCAGTCGCTCGCCCAGCGGAGGGGGCAGCACCGCAGCCAGCGCATCGGCCACGGCCACGCCCACCGCCAGCGACAGTCCTGCCCAGTGGGCAGGCTTGAGGCTTTGCCCGGGTTGGCTGAGCCAGGTCTTGCCCATGCGGCCACGGCCAGCGGTTTGCTCGGCCGCCACCAGCAGGGTGGGTGCCTGGCCCTGGGGGCCGCTGCGGGCGCGGCGCATCAGTTCGGCGTTGGTTGAGCCAATGGTGGGCACCACCTCGACCGTGAAGCCTTGCATGGCTTCTGCAGGGTGGTCGGCCAGTGTTTGGGCCATGGCGGGCCACACGGCCTCGGCGGCCTGGTTGAGAGATGCCACGCAGGTGGCCAACGGCGTGGGCATTTGGCGCGTGAGCGCCGAGGCTTGGCCGCAGGTGCCGTGCTGGCCAGCAAGGTGCCCCGGCACACGCCGTGGCCGCACCAGCAGGGGTAATCGGCCTTCAGCTCGGGCGTCAGAGGCTCGTCAATGACCAGGCCGTAGTCGTAAAACAGCTCCTCGCCAGCGGCGATGTCATGCAGCGCGTCGATGAACACGCGCTGGCCTTCCTGGGTGGCTGTGCAGTTGGGGGCGCAGCTGTGGTTGATCCAGCGCGAGCTGTTGCCGCCAAATTTGGCGTCGATCACCCGTTCCTCGTCGATGTGGAAATAAAACGTGTGGTGGGGTTGTGCCACGTCGTGCGGGTGGCGGCGCAAGGCCTCGGCCCAGGAGATGAGTTCTCCGGTGTACTCCAGCAGTCGCTCGCCTGCTTTCAGTGCCACCTCAGCGTACACACCCTTGCCATGCACGCCAGAGCGGCGAACCTGAGTGCGGCGGGTGGCCGAAGGTGAGGGGGCTGCAAGGGCTGTGGGGGTTTTCGGCACGGGCGGCAAACTTTGGTAAGGTTTTGTCATGCATGTGCGCACCTGCGCACTGCGCGCACGACGAGGCGAATTGTAGAGATGAAAACTTTGGTGATTGCCGAGAAGCCTTCAGTGGCTCAAGACATCGTTCGGGCCTTGACCTCTGTGGCGGGCAAGTTCGAGAAACACGATGACCACTTTGAGAACGACACGTACGTGGTCACGTCCGCCGTGGGCCACCTGGTGGAAATTGCAGCACCTGAAGAATTCGACGTGAAGCGAGGCAAATGGAGCTTTGCCCATTTGCCCGTGCTGCCACCGTACTTTGACCTGAAGCCCATCGACAAAACCAAGTCGCGCCTGAGCGCGGTGGTGAAACTGGCCAAGCGCAAAGACGTGACCGCATTCATCAACGCATGCGATGCGGGCCGCGAGGGGGAGCTGATTTTCCGGCTGATCGAGCAGTACGCCGGTGGCAAAAAACCGCTGGGCAAGCCTGTGCAGCGGCTCTGGCTGCAGTCCATGACGCCACAGGCCATCCGCGACGGCTTCACGCACCTGCGCAGCGACGAGCAGATGCGCCCATTGGCCGATGCCGCCCGCAGCCGCTCCGAGGCCGACTGGATGGTGGGCATCAACGGCACGCGCGCCATGACGGCGTTCAACAGCCGCGACGGCGGGTTCTTCC
>JAIFMP010000020.1 GCA_020048405.1 Hydrogenophaga sp. | reverse complement strand
CAAGTGCCGCCATTGCCCCCGCGCCAGCGCGTGGTCACAGCCGTGCTGGCGGGCCACCTGCCAGCTTGGGGGCTGTGGCACAGCCTGCGCTCGCTGTTTTACCCGGCCGACATTCCCGCAGCCTTTGATGCGCTGGAGCGTTTTGACCTGGGCCCCAAGCTGTTTGAACGTGTGGACCGCCTGAGCGGCGGCGAACGCCAGCGCGTCGGCCTGGCCCGAGGCCTGCTGGCCCCGGCGCGACTGTGGCTCATTGATGAACCCCTGTCGGCCCTCGACCCCACCCGCTCGCGCCAGGCCGTGTCCACCTTGCTCACGGGTGCCCGGGAACGCGGCGTGACGCTGGTGGCCACCCTGCACCAGGTGGACGTGGCCCTGGCTCACTTCCCCCGCGTGGTGGGCATGCGCGACGGCGCAGTGGCGTTTGATTTGCCCGCAGCCCAAGTCACGCCCGAGCGGTTGGCCAAGCTGTACGACCAGTTCGAGCACGAGTTGCGCGGTGAGCCGCCGGTCGCCCTTGCGGAGGCACCCGCCCTCGCGCCGCAGCCAGTGGTGATGCATTGCCGGTGAAGGCTTGGACATGACCGCCAACACGTTGAGCGCCCCCCACCATGGGTCGGCTGACCTGGGCTTTGCTGTGCGTGCTGCTGCTGTGGCCGCTGGGCGTGGCCACCGAGTTCAAACCCTGGGTGCTGCTGGAGCCCGACAACCTGCGCATCAGCGGCCAGTTCATCGCCAGCTTCTGGCCCCTGGCCCACAGCGGCGAGTTTCTGGCCATGGTGGCCAAAGAAACCTGGCGCACGGTCGCCATGGCCACCGCAGGCATCACGCTGGCACTGGTCATTGCCATACCACTCACGCTGTTGAACACGCGGGTGCTGTCGGTGTCCGCCCTGTCGGGCCGCATGGCCGCGCTGCCCTATGCGTGGTTGCTGATTGTGTTGCGCAGCATCCCCGAACTGGTGTGGGCACTGGTGTTTGTGCGTGTGGTGGGCCTGGGACCCACCGCCGGGGTGCTGGCCATCGCCCTGACTTATGGCGGCATGCTGGGCAAGGTGTACGGAGAAATTCTGGAGAGCAGCGAAGCCCACCCCACCGAAACCCTGCTGCGCAATGGCAGCGGGCGGCTGCAGGCCTTTTTCTACGGGCTGCTGCCCACCAGCGCCGCCGAGCTGACCAGCTACACCGTGTACCGCTGGGAGTGCGCCATCCGCTCGTCGGTGGTGCTGGGTTTTGTGGGTGCAGGTGGCCTGGGCCAGCAACTGGACAACAGCATGAAGATGTTCAACGGCGGCGAAGTGGCCAGCATGTTGCTGGTGTTCATGGCCCTGGTGGCACTGGCCGACCGCGTGAGCGCATGGCTGCGCCGCGCCCTGGGCTGATTCGGCTGAATTGACGCACGAAGCGAGACACAGCATGAAAAAGCCGCAAGCCGCCAACCAGCCTTACAAGCTGCCCCCGCCCTTGTTTGACGCACGCTGCAAAGCCTGCTGGTTCACCGCCGGACTGTTGGTGCTGGTGGTGGCCAGCTTCTGGTCACTGGATTTGCAGTGGGCACAGTTTCTGTCGCTGGAGGCTGCTGCCAGCATGGGCCGGTTTGTGGCGGAGTTTTTCCCGCCCGACCTGTCTGCCCCCTTTGTTCACAAAGTGTTGGTGGGCACCTGGGAAACGCTGGCCATGTCGGTGCTGGGCACACTGCTGGCAGCGGTGGCCGGGCTGGCACTGGCCCTGCCAGCCAGCCACGCGCCCACCCAACACGCGGTTGTGGCTCCGGCAGGCAAAGCCAAGGCCTTCACGCGCTTGCTGCTGAACGCACTGCGCAGCATCCCTGAGTTGGTGTGGGCGGCGCTGCTGCTGATATCTGCCGGTCTGGGGCCGTTTGCAGGCACGCTGGCGCTGGCGCTGCACACCACCGGCGTGCTGGGCCGCCTGTTTGCCGAGGCGATTGAAAACGCACCGCCCGGGCCCGCCGATGCGCTGCGCGTGCAGGGTGTGCCTGCGGGCCGGGTGTTCTGGTATGCCACGCTGCCGCAGGTGCTGCCCCAGCTCATGAGCTACACGCTCTACCGCTGGGAAAACAACATCCGCGCCGCCGCCGTGCTGGGGGTGGTGGGCGCGGGCGGCCTGGGCCAGTTGCTGGCCTTTCACATGGGCCTGTTCCAGATGCACAAAACCGCCACCATCCTGGCCGCCATGCTGTTGATGGTGGCCATGGTGGACGCAGCCAGCCACCTCTCGCGCCGCGTCATGACGCGCTGAGGACTGTCATTTGTTGCCCGCCGCCTCCTGCGCTTGCTTCAAGCGGTCGGAGGCCCATTGCTCCAGTTGCCGCTGGTCATGGGCGGCTTCGGCCTCTATCGAGTCTTGAGGCAATTGCTTCAGGCACTCGGCCAATTCTTCCGGGCTCAAAGGCGGTTCGCGTTCCGGCTCGGCCTGCACCGGCGTTCGGGCCGACTTTCCATCCCACGCAAACCGGTTGCGGTAACTGGGCGGGTCGGGCAGGCAGTCGTTCTTGTACACGGGCGGCACGTCGGCATCAAACGGCTGGAAGGAAATGGTTTTCTCAAACACCAGCGGCTTGCCGTTGGGCGTGGGTGGCAGGGGCGGCATCTGCTGCACCGCCTGGCGGGCCAATGCCTCGGCTTTGCCTGAGGTGCTCCAGAGGGTGGTGAGGCTCACCAGCGTGCCATTGGGCGCAATTTCGATGCGAAAGCGCACCACACCCTGGTCGGCCCCTTCAAAGGCGGTGCCCATCATGCTGCGCACCTGCTGTGCCCAGGTGTGGCGGTAGCGCTTGCTGTTTTTGAGCTTGTAGGTGGACGCCAGCGCCCAGTCTTCGGCGGTGGGGGCAGGGGGTGCGTCCTGATAGGCGCGGGGGCGGTCGTCGTCGGGCTTGGGTTCTGCCACATCGGGCGGGGCCGCTGGCAGGGTGGGCTCGGCCGGGCGAGGTGGCGGGCTGTTTTCGGGGGGTTGCGGGGGCGGTGCAGCCTGGGGCGGGGGCTGGACGTCAATGAACACGATGGGCTCGGCGGGGGGCTGCGGCGACGGTGGCACAGGCAGGAGCGCGTGGCTCAAACCCAGGATGGCACCCACGTGCAAGCCCACCGACAGCACCAGCGCCAGCAGGTGTTTGCGATCAGGCAGGGTCAACCCGCTGCGCGAGAACATCAACAATTGCTTATATTCCAAAGCTGATCAGCAAGGACCGAGACATGCAACACCGCCTTTTTTCCGCCATCGCTCTGGCTACCGCCACCGTTTTTGCCCCCGCCGCCTGGGCCGACAAGGCCGCTGCCATCGACGAAATGGAGGCCTACCTGGAGTTTGTGGACTACGGCGGTGGCGTGATTTTTGCCGAGCAGATCCCGGCCGACGAGTGGAAAAAGATGGTCATCATCGACGCCCGCGACGCGGGCCAGTTTGCCAAAGGCCACATCCCCGGTGCCATCAACATGGACTGGCGCCAGATTCTGGCCAAGCGCAACACCATTCCCAAAGACAAACCGGTGATCGTGTACTGCAACACCGGCAGCCTGTCGGCCCAGGCCGGGTTTGCCATGCGTGTGGCGGGTTGGGAGAACCTGCGCATCCTGCAAGGCGGCATGGAAGAGTGGAAAGCCAAGGGCGGGTTTGACGCCGCAGCCAAGGCCACCGCACCTGCAAAGCACTGAAACAATAGCTGCCTACGCAATACCATCAAGCGCCAGAGGCACTTTTTCCTTGAAATTTAAGCCTCAGGGCTTTTGCGGGGTGGCCGCTGTGGCTTTGGCCGCCGCCACGGCCTGTGCCAGCTGTTCACCCGTTTTGTAGTGCGGCACCTTGAACACCAGGCGCTGCGTGCGCTGGATGAAGCTGTTGCTGCCCTTGATCTCTGTGTCCCAGTAGCGCTGGGCCAGTGCCAGGTTGCCTGCGGTGTCCAGCTCGAATGCTTCTTGCGAAGCCTTGCCGCCAAAGATGTAGAGCTTGCCGTCGATCATCTTCCAGGCATCGGCATCACCCCCCCATGGAATGCCGTACACGATGCCGTTGGCGCAGTAGCCGCCGAACTGCGGCAGGTACTGCGCAGGGTTTTTGTCGAACAGGGCTTTGTGCTCGGCGCTGGCAAAGCGGAAGTCCACGCCCTCGTGCTGGCTGCGGAACTCAGGCTTGCCCTGCACGTACTGGCCTTGTGTGAAGTAAGCCACCACGTCGGCCCCTTTCAGCAGCAAGCGGCTTTCGGGCTCAGCGGGCACGGCGTTCACGGGCTTGAGAGCAGAGCCGGGGTTTTGCGCCAGCATGGCGCCGCAACCCGTGAGGGACACGGCCACGGTCAGTACGGCCAGGGTTTTGAGGGCGGGGCGAAGGGTCATGGGGTTCTTTCAAAAAAACGGGGCAAGTGGTGGACAGAGTCAGGGCCGGGGCGGCGGGTTCCCGAAGGCCTGCACCCCGGCCACGATGCGCGTGACGGTGGTGAGGCCACACAGCGCCGCAAACCCGTAGGCCAGCGGACCAAACCAGCCGGGCAGCACACACATGAGAGTGAAGGTGGCCATGGTTTCAGTGCTTTCGGTCAAGCCGCCCAGGTAATAGAACCCCTTTTGCGGGAAGGCCGTGCTGGCCAAACCACGCCGCGCGGCCAACACGGCAAACGCCAGAAAGCTGCTGCCTGTGCCCATGAACGCGAACAGCAACACGGCGGCGGGCAGTGCATTGGCCGCCGGATCGGCCAGGGCAAAACCCAAGGGAATGCTGGCGTAGAACAAAAAGTCACAGGCAATGTCCAGAAACGCACCCCGGTCGGTGGGCGTACCCAGTCGGGCCAGCGCGCCATCCAGCCCATCGCCCAGGCGGTTGGCGGCCATGGCGGCCAGCGCCCACAGCGCGTGGCCAGTGGCAATCAGCGGCAGCGCCAGCAGGCCCACGGCAAACCCGACCACGGTGACAGCGTCTGCCCGCACACCTCGGGCGTACAGCCACTGGGCGCCGCGGTGAAGGGGGTGCCGGGCCAGGGCGTTGAAGGCGCGGTCAAACACGGGGCGGCTCCAGGTGGTGCACGCGGCCTTGGAGGGGCACATCCGCCGGGTCGTGTGTGACCAGCAGGGTGGGTATGCCACGCTCGGCCACATGCTGGAACACCAGCGCGCGGAACTGGGCGCGCAGCGCCATGTCGAGCTTGGCAAAGGGCTCATCCAGCAGCAAGGCCAACGGCTCGGCCAACAAGGCGCGCATGAGGCTGGCGCGGGCACGCTGACCGCCCGAGAGGGTGGCCGGGTCTCGGTCGTAAAAGCCAGCCAACCCCACGCTGGCCAGTGCGTCTTCCACGCGGGCGCGGCGCTGGTCCTTGCCCCCCACGCTGGCAGGCAGGGCAAAAGCCAGGTTCTGGCCCACGCTCAAGTGGGCAAACAACAAATCGTCCTGAAACAAAATGCCCAAGCGGCGTTGCTCGGTGGGCAGGGTGTCGATGCGGCGCGCGCCCATCCACAGCTCGCCCTGGGCGCGCACGGCGGCACGTGCGTCGCCCACCATCCAGCCCAGCAGGGTGGACTTGCCCGAGCCCGAGGGGCCCATGAGTGTCAAGACCTCGCCAGGGTCCACCTGCAGGCTCAGGTTTTGGAGCAATGGGGTGTGAGCCACCCACAGGCTCAAGCCCCGGATGTGCAGCGCGTCGGGCATCAGCGCACCCCCAGGCGGTGACGGGTGGCCCAGCGCGGCCAGGCAGCAGCCAATGCAAACGCGGCCAGTGGCAGCGCCACCTGCAACAAGGTCTGCACAGCCAACACGCTGCGGTGGCCACCGGCGCTGAGGTTGACGGCCTCGGTTGTGACGGTGGCAAACCGCCCGCCCCCGGCAAACTGGGTGGGCAGGCCCACGGCAGCGGCGGCACACAACGGGCGCAGCAGCAGGGGCCACTTCACCCGCAGGCAGGCTTGCCAGCGGGTCAGCCCCAGGGCTCGGGCGGTGGTGAGCAGGCGCGGGTCCAGTGCCCGGTAGGGGCCCACTAGCGTGAGCATGGTGTAGGGCAGCACCCACAGCAGGTGCGCCCACAGCAGGCCGGTGGCGGTGCCGTCCAGCCCCGTGTGCAGCAGCGTGGTGTATTGCCCGGCAGCCAGCGGCAGCGCGGGCAGCACCAGTGGCAGGTACAACACGGCGTTGGCCCGCTGCGGGCCCCATTCCAGCCACGCCAGAGCCACGGGCAGGCACACGGCGCTGGCAGCGGCGGCCAGCCACAGGGTGGTGAGCAGCGGGGCCACATCGGCCGCTTGCCAATGCCGCAGCGTCAGGCCCTGGGGCACAAGCGCGGGGAAAAACCAGCCATCGGCCACCGACCACAGCACCAGCAGCGCCACCACGGCAGCGCCCACGCCGAACCACGGCACGACGCCCACCCGCCAGGCGGTGGGCACCCAGATGCCAATGTCGGCACGGATGCCACTGGGGGTGGCACGGCGCTGCCACACCCGCCAGCCGCGCCACAGCGCCCAGGCTGTGAATGCCAGCGCTGCCCACCAGCCCAGCAGCACCAGCGCAGCCGCTGCGCCCTGCGCCTGGGTAGCCGGGCTGGGGTCGCCCAGCCAGCGCCACGCCAGCACAGCCACGGTGGGCGGGTTGCCGGGGCCCAACACCAAGGCCATGTCCACGACAGACAGGCTGTAGGCCAGCACCGCCGCCAACGGCCACGCCAGGCGGGGCAGCACCTGCGGCCACAGCACCACTCGCCACACCTGCGCAGGGCTGTAGCCCATGCTGCGGGCCAGCAGCAGGTGGCGGGCGGTGGCCTGTTCGGCCAGCACCGCCATCAGCACCCACAGCAAAAAGAAGCTTTCTTTCAACGCCAGGGCCAGCGCCAAGGCCAGGCCGTGGGGGTCTTGCACCGTGACCCAAGCAGGCGGAGCGGCCCAGCCAGCCACCGGGGCCACCAGGCGTGCCAGCCAACCCGAGGGGGCCAGCAAAAACGCCAGGCCGACGGCAAAAGCGGCGTGGGGCACGGCCAGCAGCAGTGGCAAGCGGCGTTGCAACCGCAGCCAGGTGGCGCTGGGGTACAGGTGCGTGGCAGCGCCCACTGTCAGCGCACAGGCCAGCGCCGTGCCCAGCAGGGCTGACGTGAGCGTGGCTTGCAGTGCCTGTGGCCATTGCGGGTCTGCCCACAAGGCGGCCCACACAGACGCATGGGCGGCGGGGGCCAGCGTGAGCCACAGGCCCGGCAGCAGGGGGGCCACGACCAGCCCCACCAGTGCCACGGCCAGCACAGCAGGCCAGCCAAGACCCACCATCGGGCGAGCGCCAGGCGTCAGCGGCTGCCGAAGCGTTTGAGCCACTCGGCCTCCAGGGCCTCCACCCAACTGGCGTGCGGTTCAGCCAGCGTGGGCACAGCCTCGGCCAGCGCGCCGGGGGCGATTTTGCCCAGGCGGGCCTGCAGGGCGGCGGGGAGTTTGGCTTTGTCGAGCACGGTGCCGTCGCCCCACACAGCGGTGTCGGCCTTGTGGGCCTGGGCCTCGGCCGACAGCAGGAAGTTGGCAAACACCAGTGCGCCAGCCTTGGCGCGGGCGTTGACCGGGATGGCCACAAAGTGCACGTTGCCAATGGTGCCGCCCGTGAACCCGAAGCTGTACGCCGTGGCGGGCAACTGCTTGGTGGCGATGAGGTTGGCCCCTTCATTGGGGTTGAAGGTGAGCGACATACGCAGCTCGCCATCGGCCAGCATGCGGTGCATGTCTGCGGCACTGGCCGGGAATGCTTTGCCCTGCCGCCATTGCAGCGGGTGCATCTGCTCCAGGTAGGGCCACAGCGGTGCAGTGGCTTTGGCAAAAGCGGCAGCAGTCACCGGCTGCTGCAGGGCGGCGCGGTCGGGCGTGAGTTCGAGCAGCAGTTGCTTCAGAAAGGTGGTGCCATGGAAATCAGGCGGCTTTGGGTAGCTGGTGCGCCCGGGGTTGGCGCGCGCAAAGGCCAACCATTCAGCCGCCGAGCGCGGGGGCGTGGCGGTGGTGGCACGGTCAGCCAGAAAGGTGAGCTGTGCCGTGCCCCAGGGCGACTCGAACCCGTCGGTGGGCACGGAAAAGTCGCTCTGCACCGGCTTGGTCGTGTCCACCAGCGCCCAGCTGGGCAA
>JAIFMP010000079.1 GCA_020048405.1 Hydrogenophaga sp. | reverse complement strand
GCACGCTGTGTGGCAGCCAGGACAACCTGCAACGCCAGCAAATGCGCCAGCTGGTGGCCGATTGGCAAACACAGCACCCGGGGCGCATCGCGTCGATGGTGACGGCGCTGAAACATGTGATGCCTTCGCACCTGATGGACCCGCGTGCTTTCGATTTCAAAGGACTGGAGTCAGGCGCACTGCCCATGGTCTCACTCGACTGATGGGCCAGCCAATGCCTGGAATGTGTGTTTCAGAACCAACGTTTCGGTTTTTGCTGACTGTATTTCCTATTGCTCCTTGTCATGCCGGGCAATGACAATCGCGCTTCCCTTCAAGGGGAGTAGCAAGTCCTTTGCCCGCGCACAGCGGTCAGATGGCAACAGCACCTCGGAGGGGCCGCCGGTGCTGATTCACGCAGGTTTGACCGGCGTGTTGCAAGACCTTGCGGGTGTTTGTTCAACACCAACTATTTGCAAGGTCACACCATGGAAACCATTGCGCCACTCTGGCTTTGGATTGTGTTCGTCGGCTTCGTGCTGGCGGCACTGTTTGTCGATTTCGTTGTTCTGAAAAAGCAGGGTGCCCACGACGTCACCGTGAAAGAAGCGCTGAACTGGTCGCTGCTGTGGGTTGGCCTGAGCTTTGTGTTCAATGCGTTGTTTTGGTTCGCGGTCAAGAACGAAACCGGCTCGAACGCCATCGCCAACGAGAAATCGCTCGAATTTCTGACTGGCTACCTCATTGAGAAGAGCCTGGCAGTCGACAACATTTTTGTGTTTTTGATGATTTTCACCTACTTCGCGGTGCCCTCGGCGTACCAGAAGCGGGTGCTCATGATCGGCATCATTGGCGCCATCGTGTTGCGCACCGTGATGATTCTGGTGGGTGGCTGGCTGCTGGCCCAGTTCCACTGGATTTTGTATGTGTTCGGTGCGTTCCTGATCCTCACCGGTGTGAAGATGTGGTGGGCGGCCGGCAAAGAGCCTGACCTGAACGACAACCCTGCGCTCAAGCTGTTGCGCAAGTTGCTGCCCGTGAGCAAACACTACGACGGCGAAAAGTTTTGGACCGTGGAAAACGGCAAAAAAATTGCCACCCCGCTGCTGATGGTGATTTGCCTGGTGGGCCTGACCGACGTGATTTTTGCGGTGGACTCCATCCCCGCGATCTTCGCTATCACCAAAGACCCGTTCATTGTGCTGACCAGCAACGTGTTTGCCATTTTGGGCTTGCGTGCCATGTTCTTCCTGTTGCAGGCAGCGGCCAGCCGCTTCCACCTGCTGAACTACGGCCTGGCCGTGATTCTGGTGTTCATTGGTACCAAGATGATGCTGATCGACATCTTCAAGATCCCGGTCGCTGTGTCTCTGGGTGTGGTGTTGGGCATTCTGGCCATCACCATGGTGTGGAGCGCCAAAACTCCGCCCAACACCTGAGCGGGGAGCACACACATGAAAATCTTGTTGGCTGTTGATGGCAGCCCATTCACCAAGAAGATGCTGGCCTATGTGGTCACGCATCCGGAGCTGTTCGGGGCCCACAACGAGTTCACGGTGTTCACGGCCATTTCGCCCCTCCCGCCCCGGGCCCGGGCTGCTGTGGGTGCCGATGTGGCTCACAGCTATTACGACGAAGAAGCGGCCAAGGTGGCTGAGCCGGTGGTCACGTTTCTGGCGCGCCACACCATCGCGCCCACTGTGGTGCACGAGGTCGGTCCCGCAGGCGAGATGATTGCCCGCGCGGCCACCGCAGGCGGGTTCGACCTGGTCATGATGGGCTCGCACGGACACGGTGCGTTGGCCAATCTGGTGATGGGATCGGTGGCCACACAGGTGCTGGCCCACTGCAAGGTACCCGTGTTGCTCGTGCGCTGAACCTGCGGTGCAGAGGGCCTTGGCCTACCGAAGTCACTGCATCAACTGCTCCAGCAGGGACTGCATGGCCAGCGTTTCTTCTTCCAGGCGTTTCAGCAGGGGCTCAATGTCCTCTGCCCGACCTGCTCTGGCCAGTGACAGAAGCTGATCGGCAACGCGGTGCAACTCGCTGTGTTGCCGTGCAATGGCCTGAAAAGTGGGGTCGTTGCCGTACTGGGCCGCGCCGCTGCTGCGGTACCAATGGCCAAAGCGGCACGGAGGGTAGTCCGCGTTCACATCGGTGTAGCCCCTGATGGCTGCAACCGTGTGTTTGACCGATACGACCCATTGACTGAGGCTTCGGCCAGCGGCTTGCAGCGCCAGCTTTTCGGTGGATTGGCAGACTGATGGCAAGTGCTGCCAGGGTTTGCAGGTGTGCCAATCGGTGATCCAAGCCAGCATCTGGCCGGAGGGCATCGGGCGCGATACCCCGTAGCCCTGTGCCATGGGGCAGCCCATCAGCACCAATGCGGCACCGTGTTCCAGGGTTTCCACGCCTTCGGCAATCACCGGGCGGTTGAATGCCAGTGCCAGCCGTACCACGCCATCGACGATGCTCAGGTCGTTGGGGTCGTCCAGCATGTCTCGCACAAAGCTCTGGTCAATCTTGATCACATCCACTGGCAGGTTGCGGAAGTACGCCAGCGACGAATACCCGGTACCAAAGTCATCCAGCGCAAAACGCACGCCCAATGCCCGGCACAGACTCAGCACGTGCGACGCTCTGTCCAGGTCGCTGATGGCAGCTGTTTCCAGAATTTCCAGCTCCAGCAAGTGCGGGTTGACCAGCGGGTAGCTGGTCAGTGTCTGCGCCAGGCGGGTGTCAAAGCCGGGTTCCAGCAGGTGGTCGGCGCTGATGTTGACGCTGACCACAAACTCCAGGCCCTGCTCTTTCCAGGCAGTCATTTGCTTGAGCGCTTCGTGCAGCACCCACTCGCCCAGGGCCGCCTCCAGCGGTTGCCCGTTGAGCAGCGGCAGGAACTGACTGGGTGGCAGGAGCCCCATCTCCGGGTGTTGCCAACGGATCAATGCCTCTGCTCCCGTGACCTCACCTGTGACCAGATTCGCCTTGGGTTGGTAGAACAGCACCAGTTCGCCTTTGTTCAAACCTCGCTCAAGGCGCAGCAACTGGTCGCGGTGAACGCGGATTTTCTGGTCCTGGCGGGGGTCGAACAGTTGGTAGCAGTTTTTGCCTGCCTGCTTGGCGTTGTACATCGCGTGGTCAGCGTGCCGCAGCAGGGTGTCCGGGTCTGACTGGTCGTCGGGGTACAGCGTGAGCCCGATGCTGCCCGAGACTTGCACCTGCATGTCTCCCACAACATACGGGTAGGCAATTTTTTTCAGCATCCGGTCCAGCACGGTGTGGCTTTCCTCCGGGTGCTGCAGGTTGGACAGCAGCAGCACGAACTCATCGCCGCCCAAACGGGCCAAGGTGTCGTCTTCGCGCAGCACACTCTGCAGGCGCTGGGCCACTTCCACCAGCAAGCGGTCGCCTGCCCCGTGGCCGTGTGCGTCATTCACTTCCTTGAAGCCGTCCAGATCAAGCAAGCACACTGCCAGCGTCGACTTGTCGCGGCGTGCACGGGCCAGGGCCACCTTCATCCGGTCGCCCAGCAAACGGCGGTTGGGCACGCCGGTCAACACGTCGTAGTGTGCGATGTGGGCCAGCTCTGCTTCGTGGGTCTTGAGCTGGGTGATGTCACTGAACACGGCCAAGTAATGCGAGAGTTCACCGTCGTCGCTTTTGACTGCAGTGATGGACAGGATTTCGGCATACAACTCACCGTTTTTGCGCCGGTTCCAGACCTCGCCGCTCCAGTGGCCTTGCGCTGACAACGATTGCCACATGCCCTGGTAAAAGCTTGCGCCCTGTCTGCCCGAGCCCAGCACGGCTGGGGTGCGGCCGACCACATCGGCCGCTTCATAGCCGGTGATGCGGGTGAAGGCGGGGTTGACCTCGACGATCACGTTGCGGGCATCGGTGATCATGATGCCGTCGTAGCTGTTGGCAAACACGCTGGCACCCAGGCGCAAACGCTCGCGGTTGATGCGGTCTTCCGTGATGTCGTGGATGTAGCCGTGCCACAGCGTGCTGCCATCGGGCTGGCGTTGCGGCGTGGACTGACCCAGCAGCCAGCGTTCGCGCCCATCGGGCAGCAGTACGCGGTATTCCTCGCGCCACGGGGTGAGGTCCTGGGCTGATTGCGCGATGGACTGAACCACGCCCCCTACATCGTCGGGATGCAAGGCATTGATCACGTTTGTGCTGTCTTGCTCGGTGTCTTGCGGTTCAATGCCGTAGACGTCTTTCATGCCTGCGCTGGCATAGGGGAAGTGGGCCGTCCCGTCAGTTCGCAGGTGGTACTCGTAAATCACCCCGGGCACATGCGCCGCGATTTTCTGCAGCCTTTCCAGCAGCGCCCGGCGCTGGGCGTCATCGGCAGCGCGCTGCGTGATGTTGCGGCCAATGCCCAGCACACCCAGCAGCGTTTCATCTGGCCCGTACACGGGAGTCTTGATGGTTTCCGTCAGTTCTTCGTGACCATCGCAGGCAAACCTCAACAGTTCTTCATTGGTGATGGCGCCACCGGCTTCGATGGCCTTCAGATCGTTGGCCCGGAAGAACGCAGCCACCTCGGGCGTGACAAAGTCCAGGTCGGTTTTGCCCAGTATCTCGGCTTCGGTGCATCCGTACAGCGCCTCGAAGCGTGTATTGCAGGCCAGGTAGACCCCGTTGGGGTCTTTCAGCCAGAACAGATCGGGCATGGCGTTGACCAGTGCCTTGAGCAGGCTGTGCTCTTGCGCCAGTTGTGTTTCCAGCGTCTTGCGGTCGGTGATGTCGCGGGCATAGCCCACGGTGCCTATGGTGTTGCCGTTGAGCTGCACCGGTGATTTGTAGGTCTCTATCCAATGCCGCCCGGCCTCACCCTGGACCCATTCTTCCACCTGCTTGCTGGTGCCGCTGGCCAGCACGGCGCGGTCGTCGGCCTGGTAACTCCGGGCCAAGTCTTCTGGCCAGACATCCAGGTCGGTTTTCCCGGTGAGGTCTTGCGGGGTTTTCACGCCACAGAGCTGGGCAAAGGGCGCATTCACCGCCAGGAACCGCCCTTGCTCATCTTTCATCCAGACCAGGAACGGGAAGTTGTCCAGCACGGCCCGCAGGTATTGCTCCCGGTTGTGCGCTTGGGCCTGCAAGGCCCGAAGTTCTCCGATGTCGCGCGACACGCCCAGCAAGGCGGGATGACCGTTCCACTGTCCGTACACCACCTTGGTATCTACCCAAATTTCTTCACCGCTGGCGGTCAGCAACGGCAGCGGGCAGGAGTCTGTTTTGCCGGCCAGCATATCGGCCAACAGGTGTTGCGCTTGTTCGCGCACGCGAGGTGGGTGCATGTTCAGCACGTGCTGGCCCAGCAGTCGGTCGCCGTAACCCAGCTTGTCACTCACGGCTGGGTTGTTGTAGATGATGTTGCCTTGCACATCCAACACCACCACGTAATCGCGCAAACTGCTGAAAAACCCCTCCAGGTTGACCCGCTCTGCGTTGGCGTCTTCGCGCGCCAGCAGGCGTTCCAGCGCCAGCCCGAACTGTCTGGCCAACTGGCGCAACAGCGCAGCAGTGGTGTCTGGCAGCAGGCGTGCGTGTTTGCTGGCCAGATTCAGGCACGCGACATACTGCCCATTGGCCTGAATGGGCAGCACCAACAGGCACACGATGCCTTCCGCAAGCGGATCGGCCCGGTCTACGAGGCGGGGGTCTTTAAGGTAGGTGTCGCTGGTCGGAACACCCACGTCGGCACAACTGCACACCAAACCGCCTGCTTCAATGATCGATGCGCGCTCAGAGCCTGGCTCTATCCGTGCGACGCTGGCCACAAAGTGGTCGCTCAAGCCGCGGCTGGCGTGCAATACGTAAGCACCGTCAGGTTGCCTCCAGTACAGGCCGCCGCCATCCAGGTCGGGCAGTGCCAGCACCGCGTCCAGAATGGCTTGGCTCAGTGTGTGCCGGTCAGGGCTGGCACTCACCACATCGGAAAAGGCCTGCATCAGGCGGAAATGTTCTTCGCGCCGCGCGTCGGCGCTGACGTCGCTCACCAGGCCTTCGCTGAGTGTGGGGGTGCCGTCAGGTGCGCGGGTCAGCACCTGGCCCTGCACTTCCAGCCACGTCCACACGCCGTGCGCGCCCCTGAGCTTGAAGCGCAAGGTGTGGTGGTCGGGGTGCGCCGAGAGCCTGAACCAGGCTGACACCACCGGGCGGTCCTCAGCGGCAAGGGCCAGACACCATTCATCCAAACCCATGTCCTCACCAGACCAGGTGCGCCCTGCCATCATCGACAACGTGGATGCCGAGGCCATCAACAGGCCCCGGGTGTGGTCAAACCGCCAGACGGACAGGCCGGCCAGCCTCAGCAGAGCGTCGGAATGCCCAGGGGTGGGAAGGGTGGTGGGAATCATGTCAACGGACGGATTTCACAGCCCAACTTTAACTGCGTCAACATCTGGTCAAACATCCCGTTGTGACCCCAATCTATTGGGTAGTGGTAGGTGTTTGTAACGCAAGCTCTGGAGGCTAATTTGATGTCTTTTTCAGTTCGCCATTTGACTGCTGCTGTGTGTACCTGCGCCGCGCACTGTTTTGGCACAAGCGTTGCTTGCAGCTTGTCGCATGTCCTTCAATGCTGTGTCACCTCCGCCGCCTTTCCAAGCCCATGACCCCTGGCGTGACCCACTGGGCCGGCATATACGGTGTGGACCTAGAGGGCTTGTGCGTGTTCATCAACCCCGCCGGGGCGCGGCTCATCGGGTACGAACCCGATGAGCTGTTGGGCCGCAACATGCACGACCTGACCCACCACGCCCGGGCCGACGGCACGCCCTACCCCGAACAAGAGTGCCCCATCTTCAACGCCTTTCGCCAGGGCCTGCCGTGCCGCATTGACACCGAGGTGTTCTGGCGGCGCGACGGCTCGGCATTTGCGGTGGAGTATTCCAGCCACCCCATCGTCAATGGCACTCAGGTGCTGGGCGCGGTGGTGACGTTTGTGGACATCACCGAGCGCAAACAGGCCGAGGTTGCGCTGCAGCAGGCCAAAGACGAACTGGAGCTGCGCGTACGCGAGCGCACCCAGGCGTTGGAAACGGCATTGGCCCAGGTGCGCCAGCTGGCCGCCTGGAGCGAAAGCGTGCGCGAGGACGAGCGCACCCGCATCGCCCGCGAGGTGCACGATGAACTCGGCAGCCTGCTGGTGGCCCTGAAAATGGACGTGAATTGGATGGACAAGCGTCTGGCCGAGCAGCAACAACGCAGCGCCGAGGCCGCCGAAGACATGCGCACCCGCATGCGTTGCAAATGCCAGAACATGAGCCTTTTGATTGAAACGGCGGTGGACAACGTGGGCCGCATCATCACCGACCTGCGCCCCAGCATCCTTGATCACCAGGGCCTGTGGGCTGCGCTGGAGTGGCAGGCGCAAGAATTTGTGCAAAGCGCCGAACTGGAGCTGGACTGGCACCTGGCCGTTGACCCCGCGTTGGACCTGCCCGAACGTCAGGCGATGGCGGTGTTCCGCATTTTTCAGGAAATGCTCAGCAACGTGGGCCGCCATGCGCGGGCCAGCCACTTGGCGGTGTCGATCACGCATGAAAACGGCGAGCTGTGCGTGGCCGTGACCGACAACGGCGTGGGTGCCGCGCCCCAGGTGTTCGAGGCAGGCAACGCCTACGGCATCATGGGCATGCGCGAGCGTGCACGGCATTGGGGCGGGCGGCTGGAGGTGCACAGCAGCCCGGGCCAGGGCACTCAGCTGATCCTGAAAGTAGAGCTGTCTGTACAATACCAGTAAGCAAAAAAGCCATATTTTGTATATAAAATGACCGCATCCATTCCCCTTGTGCGTGTGCTGCTGGGCGACGACCACCGCATCGTGCGCGAAGGCCTGAAACAGGTGCTGGCCGACGCACCCGAGGTGCAAGTGGTGGCCGAAGCCGCCACCGGCCCCGAGGTGGTGGACCGCGTGCAAGCCCTGGCCGGCGCGCTGGACGTGGTGCTGCTCGACATTGCTGTTGCAGGCGCTGCGCCGCACCCACCCCCGCCTGCCCGTGCTCATGCTCAGCACCTACCCTGAAAAGCAATACGCCGTGCGCTGCATCAAGCTGGGGGCCAACGGGTATCTCAACAAAAGTGCCGACCCCGACGACATGTTGGCTGCGGTGCGTAAAGTGGCTGCCGGAGGCGTGTATGTGACGCCCGCCACCGCTGAGGCGCTGGCTGCCGCCGTAGGTCAGCGTGGTGCACAGGCGGGGCCCGAGGCGCTGTCGCACCGCGAGCACCAGGTGTTTCGCCTGCTCACCCAGGGCCAAAGCGTGACCCAGATTGGTGCGCAACTGGGGTTGGCCGCCAACACCGTCAGCACCTACCGCGCCCGCATTCTCGACAAAACCGGTACCAAAAACGACGTGGAACTGGCCCTGTACGCCGAACGGCACGGCCAGCGCTGAACCGCTGGCAAGGGGTCTTCAAGCCGCCAAAGCCAAGCGCTCATTTCCTTGCAAGGTTTCCCAACCCAAGCACGCCAGCCACACCGTCTTCGGTATGGGCTTTGCGCCCGACAGGTAATAGTTCAGCATGCGGCGGGATACACCAATGGCCTGCGCGGCGCGTTCCTGCGTCAGTGCATGCCGAGCCATCCAGTTCAGCACACGTTCGGGGCCAATACCCCCGGATTGTTCGAGGGCCAGGTTGCGCAAGTTGTCAGCGGCCATTTCCAGCTCATCGTCAACCCAGACGACATAGCCGCCCAGCGCATCCACCCGGGCGGTGGCAAACAGCGTGGGGTCTTGAAGGGGTGCCAGTGCTGGGTATGCCTTGGCAACAGCGGTCAGATCAACGCGCAGCGTGACACCATCGGCAAACGTGAGCGCCAATCCACCAGGTGCAAGAACAGACAACGTGGAAATGGTGTGCTGGGGGTCGTGGATCATGATGGGTTGCACTCCTCAAATATGCGTTGGCAGTGTGCGCGATGGGCCTCGATCCATGCCAGTGCATCGTCGATGTCAGAGGCGCGCAGGGTGCGGCTGGTGATGACCAATGTGGCGAGGTCCACCAAGGCATCACGCCGGTCTGCCATGACCACATGCACATGGGGTGGACGGTGATCTGGCGTGTTCACCCGGATGGTCATGCC
>JAIFMP010000016.1 GCA_020048405.1 Hydrogenophaga sp. | reverse complement strand
TAGGCACTGATCACTTCTTCGTTGTTGCGCACCTCTTCAGGGGTGCCATCGCCAATTTTTTTGCCGTAGTCCAGCACCACCACGCGGTCGGAGATGTCCATCACCACGCCCATGTCGTGCTCGATCAGCACCACAGTGGTTCCAAACTCGTCGTTGATGTCGAGGATGAAGCGGCACATGTCCTGCTTTTCTTCCACGTTCATGCCGGCCATGGGTTCGTCGAGCAGCAGCACCTGCGGCTCCATGGCCAGGGCGCGACCCAGGTCAACGCGCTTTTGCAGACCGTAAGGCAACTGGCCCACGGCGGTTTTGCGGTGCGCCTGGATTTCCAGGAAGTCGATGATGTGTTCCACCTTTTCGCGGTGGGCCACTTCTTCACGCTCGGCAGGGCCGATGCGCAGCGCCTGCATGAACAGGTTGCTCTTGATGCGCAGGTTGCGGCCTGTCATCAGGTTGTCAATCACGTTCATGCCCTTGAACAGCGCCAGGTTCTGGAAGGTGCGGGCAATGCCCATCTCTGCCACTTGTCGGCTGTTCATGTGTTTGAACGTCTGGCCCCGAAAGCTGATGGAGCCTTCCTGCGGCTGGTACACGCCGTTGATGCAGTTCAGCATCGAACTTTTGCCGGCACCGTTGGGGCCAATGATGGCGCGGATTTCGTGCTCTTTGACGTTGAAAGAGATGTCGGTCAGCGCCTTCACGCCGCCAAAGCGCAGGCTGATGTTTTTCACGTCAAGGATGACGTCGCCAATCTTCTTGCTCATGCTGCTGCCTTCACTGGGGCAAATGTTTTGGTGTCACCCAGCTTGAGCGTGGCGCTCACGCTGCCGGTGCGACCGTCTTCAAACTTCACCACGGTTTCAATGAACTGCTCGGTTTTCCCGCCGTACAGGGCATCGACCAGCACGCCGTACTTGTCGCCAATGAAGCCACGGCGAACCTTGTTGGTGCGGGTCAGTTCGCCGTCGTCGGCGTCCAGCTCTTTGTGCAGCACCAGGAAGCGGCTGATCTGGCTGCCTGCCAGCAGGGTGTCCTGTGCCAGGTCGGCATTGACCTTTTCAATGCATTCTTTGATGAGCTGGTAGACCTCGGGCTTTTGGGCCAGATCGGTGTAGCCTGCGTAGGCTAGGTTGCGGCGCTCGGCCCAGTTGCCCACGGCATCGAAGTCGATGTTGATCATCACGCACACCCGGTCGCGCTTGTCACCAAACGCCACCACCTCTTTGATGTGGCTGAAAAACTTCAGCTTGTTTTCAACGTATTTGGGCGCAAACATGGCGCCGTCGTTGGGTCCACCGGCAATGCGGCCCACGTCTTTCACGCGGTCGATGATTTTCAGGTGGCCGTGCGCGTCGATGAAACCCGCATCGCTGGTGTGGTACCAGCCGTCTGCCGTCAGCACTTCTTCGGTGGCCTTGGGGTTTTTATAGTATTCCTTCAGCAAACCGGGCGACTTCACCAGCAGTTCACCGTTGTCAGCCAGCTTGATTTCCACGCCCTCACACGGTACACCCACCGTGTCGGCGCGGGCTTCGTGGTCTGGTTGCAGACACACAAACACTGCAGTTTCGGTGGAGCCGTACAGCTGCTTCAGGTTGATGCCAATGCTGCGATAGAAGCTGAACAGGTCAGGGCCAATGGCTTCACCCGCCGTGTAGGCCACCCGCACACGCGAGAAGCCCAGTGTGTTGCGCAGCGGGCCATACACACACATGTTGCCCACGGCATACAGCAGGTTGTCCATGAAACCCACGCTTTTGCCGTCCATCTTGGTGGGGCCCACCTTGCGGGCCACGTCCATGAAGTAGTGGAACATCTTGCGCTTCAGGGCGCCTGCATCCTCCATGCGGATCATGACGCTGGTCAGCAGGCCCTCAAACACGCGGGGCGGGGCAAAGTAGTAGGTGGGCCCCACTTCTTTCAGGTCGATCGTGACCGTCGCTGATGACTCGGGGCAGTTCACCACATAGCCAGCGGCCAACCACTGTGCGTAGCTGAAGATGTTCTGGCCAATCCAGGCGGGGGGAAGGTAGGCCAACACCTCATCGTCGGATGTCAGCTTGTCAAAGCGAGCGCCCACATCGGCTCGGTTGAGCAAGGTGTTGTGGGTGTGGACCACACCCTTGGGGTTGCCCGTGGTGCCCGAGGTGAAAAACATGGCCGCAACATCGTCGGGCTGGGCTTGCGCAGCTTCGTTGCTGAAAAACTGCGGGTGAACCTGTGCAAACGCCTTGCCTGCGGCAGCCAGTTCGTCTAGGGCGGCCAGACCGGGCTCGTCATAGTTGCGCAGACCACGCGGGTCATCAAAAAAAACGTGCTGCAGTTGGGGGCATTGCTCGCGGATTTCGAGCATTTTGTCCACCTGCTCCTGGTCTTCGACCACCGCAAAGCGCACATCGGCGTTGTTGATGGGGAACACACACTCGGCACCCACCGCGTCTTGGTACAGCGGCACCGGAATGGCACCCAAAGACTGAGCGGCCAGCATGGTGGCGTACAGCCGAGGGCGGTTGGCACCCACCACCACCATGTGTTCGTGCCGCTTGAGCCCGGCTTGGTGCAGACCGCAGGCGAGGTGGGTCACCAGGTCCAGCATCTCGGTCCAAGTGGTGGTTTGCCAGATGCCATATTCCTTTTCTCGCATGGCTGCCGCTGAGGGGCGCCGCGCCGCGTGGTCTATCAGCAATTGAGGGAACGTGGTCCGCATGGCATCTCCTGATGTGCGCGCTGCACGGGCCGGGACCGCTCTGTCCCAAACCTGCAACACTTGTTCTGGGGCGCATTCTGTTCTTTGATTTGACGCTTTGTTGTCGTTGCGATGACAATTGAAGGGTCAACCCTCCTAGGACTTTCCCTAGATTTCGACCGTCCAACGGTCTTTTCAGGCCACTTTGTCACCATGACGACGATTCCCTTGCGTGAACGTGCCCGCCCGCCCACTGAGGAAGAGTTGGCCCGGATACCGTGGTTTTCGGCGCTGTCGCAGTCCGAGCAGGACCGCGCATGCGACGCGCTGGTGGTGACTCAGGCCTCCCCCGGCGACACCATCTGCCGCATTGGCCGTCAGGCCACCTACTGGTTCGGCTTGGTCGATGGCCTGCTGAAAATGAGCAACGACGACAGCCAGGGGCCCGTCATCACCTTCACTGGCGTGGCACCCGGTGGTTGGTTTGGCGAGGGCACAGTGCTCAAACGCGAGGCCTACCGCTACAACATCCAGGCCCTGCGCAAAAGCCGGGTGGCGGGTCTGCCGTCAGACACGTTCCATTGGCTGATTGAACACTCGCTGGGGTTCAATCGCTTCGTCATGCTGCAGTTGAACGAACGACTGGGTCAATTCATTGCTGCGCGCGAGATTGACCGCCTGAACGACCCCGATTTGCGCGTGGCCCGCAGCTTGGCTTCACTGGTCAATCCTGTGCTCTACCCCAGCGTGGGTGAAGTGCTGCGCATCACACAACAAGAACTCGCCTACCTGGTGGGCTTGTCGCGGCAGCGTGTGAACGAAGCCCTGAAAACGCTGGAAGCGCAAGGCACCATACGTGTTGAGTACGGCGGTTTGCGTGTGTTGGATCTGATGGCGTTGCGCACGGCACAGCGGCGGTGACCGGTGGTGGTCGCCGCAAGAGCGCGAATGCCTGCAGCCGTGTACAGTGACTTGATCACCTGCTTTTTTCCTGTTTTTCCTGTTTTTCCTGTTTTTTCCCGGAGTGCCCCCATGAAAACACTGCCTGTCCGGCCTGTTGAACAGGCCGCTCCAGTCACAGCATGCCGCCGCCGTTCGGGAGTGGCTGCTTGGTGTGCCTCGACCGTGTGTGCCGCACTGTTGATCGGGTGTGCCTCCACCACACACAACCCACCCGAAACTGAGGGCCCTCCAGCACCAGAAACGGTATGGGCGCTGACCACCGCTGGCGATCTCATCCGGTTCAATGCCGGTCAGCCCCGGCGGGTTCAGGCGAGCGTGGCGGTCAAGGGCCTGCAAACGGGTGACGCGCTGGTGGGTATCGACTTTCGCGTGGCCAAGGGCGTGTTGTATGCCCTCAGCCGCAGCGGGCAGATCTTCACGCTCGATGTGGGCACCGGGCAGCTCAAGCCGGTGGGCACGGGCAAACCGCCAGTCGCCTTGCGTGGCCAACTGTTTGGCATGGACTTCAACCCTGCGCTGGACCGCATCCGCGTGGTGAGCGATGCCGGGCAAAATCTGCGCTTCCACCCGGACACCGGTGCGCAGATCGACTTTGACGCCCAGACACCCGGCGGTCAGGCCGATCCCGACTTGGCCTATGCGCCAGGCGATGTCCGCCAAGGCCAGAAGCCCCGGGTGCTGGCGGCTGCGTACACCTACAACACCAAAGACGAAAAACTCACCACCAACTTTGTGCTGGATGGCGCCAGTGGAACCTTGGCCTTACAGGGTTCGCGTGAAGGGGTTGCACCGGTGGAGTCTCCCAACCTCGGTGTGTTGCGAACCGTGGGTTCTCTGGGCACGGGGCCCTTGACCGATGCCGCCTTTGACATTTCCGATGTGCGCAACACGGCCCTCACAGCCGTGCGCAGTGCGCAGCACCCCTCGACCCGGTTGTATCGAGTGGACCTGTCCACCGGTCAAGCCACTTTTGTGGGCACCGTGGGCACAGGCCAGCCCCTGGTTGGCATGGCCATCGAACCATGAGCTTGCGCCAGTTTGCCCGTTGGTGGCCTTTGGGGCTGGCGTGGGTCACGGCCGCGCAAGCAGCCCCAGTGGTGGTCAGTGCGCTGGGCACCGCAGGCGACCCGCTGGCGGGTGCCGTGGTTTTTCTGGACTCTCCACAGGCCGCGCAACTAGCCAAGCCGTTGGCCGCTGCAGAAATGGCCCAGGAGAAGAAAGCCTTTGTGCCCGACGTGCTGGTGGTCACCCGTGGCACCTCGGTGACGTTCCCCAACCGTGACACGGTGCGCCACCACGTGTATTCGTTTTCCCCGGCCAAGAAGTTCGAACTCAAGCTCTACACCGGTACACCCGCCAACCCCGTGGTGTTTGACCGCACTGGCGTGGCCGTGCTGGGTTGCAACATCCACGACCACATGGTGGCCTGGGTGGTGGTGGTGGACACACCGTACTTTGCGACCACACCAGCCAGTGGCCAGGTCACGCTGGATGTGCCGCCCGGCAAATACACCTTGC
>JAIFMP010000043.1 GCA_020048405.1 Hydrogenophaga sp. | reverse complement strand
ACACCTCGCCCGGGTCAAGCGAGATGATTTCGTTGGCAGGCACGCGGCTGTCTGCACAGCCGATCCACAGGTACTTGGGGCTTTGCTGGCGCGCCAGTGTGCTGAAAAACCCCGGCCGTTGCTGCTCCATACGGGCAGCCCAGGACACGTTGTTGTCGAGAAGGTGTGAAAGTGATGTGCTCATGCGGCCATTTTGGCTGACGGCAGTCGGGGTTTCCTGTGGCTCAGCAAGTTTCAGCAAACAGCTCGCGCCCGATCAGCATGCGGCGGATTTCGCTGGTGCCCGCACCAATTTCATACAGCTTGGCGTCGCGCCACAGGCGGCCCAGCGGGTATTCGTTGATGTAGCCGTTGCCACCGAAAATCTGCACGCCGTCGCCAGCCATCTTGGTGGCCTGCTCGGCGCACCACAAAATGACGCTGGCGCAGTCCTTGCGCACCTGGCGCACGTGCTCGCTGCCCAGTTGGTCAAGGTTTTTGCCGATCTGGTAGCAGAAGGCGCGGCCGCGGCCACCTTGCCCTGGATGAGCTGGAACTCGCCAATGCTCTGGCCAAACTGCTTGCGGTCGTGGATGTAGGGCACCACGTTGTCCATCACCGCCTGCATGATGCCGATGGGGCCGGCGGCCAACACCGCACGCTCGTAGTCCAGCCCGCTCATCAGCACCTTGGCGCCCATGTTCAGACCACCCAGGATGTTGGCCTCGGGCACCTCGACGTCCTGGAACACCATTTCGCCGGTGTGGCTGCCGCGCATGCCCAGCTTGTCGAGCTTCTGGGCGGTGAAAAAGCCTTTCATGCCTTTTTCGACGATGAAGGCGGTCACACCGCGTGCGCCCATTTCAGGCTCGGTTTTGGCGTACACCACCATGGTGTCGGCGTCAGGGCCGTTGGTGATCCACATCTTGCTGCCGTTGAGAAGGTAGTAGCCGCCTTTGTCTTCGGCCTTAAGCTTCATGCTGATGACGTCGGAGCCCGCACCGGGTTCGCTCATGGCCAGCGCGCCCACGTGCTGGCCGCTGACCAACTTGGGCAGGTACTTTTCTTTCTGCGCCTGGGTGCCATTGCGCTTGATCTGGTTCACGCACAGGTTGCTGTGCGCCCCGTAGCTCAGGCCCACCGATGCAGAGGCACGGCTGATCTCTTCCATGGCCACCATGTGGGCCATGTAGCCCATGTTGGCGCCGCCGAATTCTTCGGGCACGGTGATACCCAGCACGCCCAGCGAGCCCATTTTTTCCCACAGGTCCATGGGGAACTGATCGGTCTTGTCGATTTCTGCTGCGCGGGGGGCGATTTCGGCGGCGCAGAAGTCGCGCACGGCGTCGCGCAACGCGTCAATGTCTTCACCGAGCATGAAATTGAGGCCGGGGAGCTGGGTCATGGAAGGTCTCCTGAATTTAAAATATGAGCTTGAGAAGCAATACAGAAAAGCGCAAGAGGCACTTTTCATTGAAAAATAATCAATAGGTTTGGGGCACGGGCATCAGGGTCTGCTGCATCACCGCGCAGGGGGTGCGTTTGCCGTCGGCGGCCAGGTGCGTCACCTCGGCCGTGGTGACGATGCTGCGTTTGCCCGCCTTCACCACTTTGCCGGTGGCCTGCAACTCGCCACCCTGAAAGGCGTTGAGGAAATTGATTTTGTATTCCACCGTCACCACCTCCATGCCCTCGGGCGCGACGGTCAAGCCGGCGTATCCCCCGGCAATGTCGGCCAGCGCCCCCATGGCACCACCGTGAAAACCGCCCTGCTGCTGCGTCACCCGGTCGCTGTAAGGCAGCGCCAGCGTCACTTCCCCAGGGGCCACAGACAGCAAGCGGGTGCCCAGGTGCTGCATCAGACCCTGGCGGGCCAGGCTGTTGGCCACGCGGTCTGTCATCGGTGTATGGTTTGGGGTCATTTGTGTATCTTAATTGACGTTTACGTAAACGTAAACCATGACCTCCCGCCCCGCACTCAACACTTTTGACATCAGCCGCACCGAATGCTTGACTCATTGAAATCCCTTTACCTCAAACGCGGGGTGCTGCTCTTTGCGACCGTGGTGCTGGTTTGCCTGGGGTTGGCATGGTGGCTCACGTTCAGCCAAGCGCGGGCTGCGGCACACCAGAGCGTGAAAGCATCTACCGAAGCTGCCAATACCGCACTGACACAGGTGTTTGTGAACCAGGCATGGCAACCCATACGGGATGCATTGGCGCTCGACGAGCCAGCAGCGTCCGCGCCCAACCCCAAGCTGAACCATGTGCACCTCATGGTCAAGCAATTCGGGTTGAAGACCGACATCGTGAAAATCAAAATTTTCAACTTGGCAGGGGTCACCGTCTATTCATCTGAAGAGCGACAAATCGGAGAAAACAAATCGGGCAGCGCGGGCTTTCGTCAGGCCCTGGGGGGAACCCCCGCCAGTGAGTTGACCCAACGAGGCAGCTTCAACACACTCAACGGCGAGGTGTACGACCGTACTTTGGTGTCGTCATATGTCCCCATCACCCACAACGGTGTGATGGAAGCGGTAGCGGAGATTTACACAGACCGCACCGACGCCATCCGCAGCACAGACCAGGCGCTGACCGCGTTTGGCAGCACGTTGCTGCTGATTTTCCTGGCGGTGTACGCAGCCCTGTGCTTTTTCATGGTTCACGCACACGGCGTGAGCACAGCTCACGAGCAGTCCCTGCTTCGTTTGGCAGAAGAAAGCGCAGGTGCCCGGAGGGCGGCAGAAAACGCCAACACGGTGAAGTCACAGTTCCTGGCCACCATGAGCCACGAAATCCGAACCCCCATGAACGGTGTGCTGGGCATGGCCCAGTTGCTTCGAGACACACCGTTGAATCCAGAGCAGGCAACGCTGGTCAACCTGCTTCAGGTATCGGGCGAGTCGCTGCTGGCATTGCTCAACGACATTCTGGATTTGTCCAAAATCGAAGCGGGCCGCCTGGAACTTGATCCGCAGCCATTCCAGCTACCTCGCCTGGTGCACAGCGTGGGCGCGCTGTTGAGCGTTCGCGCAAACGAAAAGAAAACGAACCTGCAAGTGCACTTGGAAGCAGGTCTACCGGTTTGGTGGCAGGGAGATGAGCTGCGCATTCGCCAGATTTTGCTGAACCTGGGGGGCAACGCGGTCAAATTCACCGAGCACGGTCAGGTAACCCTGGAAGCATGCTTGGCCGAGAAGTCCCCAGGACTTCGCATGACCGTGCGAGACACAGGCATGGGCATGTCAGCGGAGACCATGGACAAGCTTTTCACCAAGTTCACCCAAGCAGACGCGTCTATTGCACGGCAACACGGCGGCACCGGCCTGGGGCTGGCCATCAGCCAAAGCCTGACCCAAGCCATGGGTGGGTGTATCACCGTCAAAAGCACATTGGGTGAGGGCAGTTGCTTCGAAGTCTGGCTGCCCCTCAGGGCTTTGTCGCCCGAAGAGGTGCCACTGCGTGACATCAACGCAGCCACCCCCTCCCCACCCGAACAACCATCAGGCACACCGAAACCAAGTTCTGGTCGCGTCCTGGTGGCCGAAGATCACCCCATCAACCAAAAAGTCATTCAGACCATGCTCGAAAGGTTGGGCTGGGATGTCACTGTGGCGGCCAACGGCGTTGAAGCTGTGCAAATGGTCAGCGAGCGCCCCTTTGACCTGGTGCTGATGGACATGCAAATGCCCGAAATGGATGGACTGGAAGCCACCCGCCGCATTCGCCAGTTGGCAGGCCCCGAGGCGCACCTGCCCATCGTGGCATTGACTGCAAACGCCATGCAAAGTGACCGCGACGCATGCGCGGCGGCAGGCATGAACGACTTCCTGCCCAAGCCGCTGAACGGTCAACAACTCAAGGATTGCCTGACACGCCACAGCCAAACCTGAGTCTGGTGCGGTGTGTCGTCATGAAGCCTGTTTGGCCGCTTTGGCAAGCAATGCGCGGGCCTGTTTTTCGTGCAGCTTCACTTCGTCCAAGTTGGCCTGGAGATCGGCCATTTGCTCTTCCAGCTGCCGTTTGTGGTCGGCCAGTACGCGCAAGAACTTTTCCAGCTGAGGAGCGGTGTCACGCGGGCTGTCGTACATGTCGATGATGTCTTTGGCCTCTGTCAGCGACAACCCCAGACGCTTGGCGCGCAGCGTCAGTTTCAAGCGTGTGCGGTCGCGGGCGCTGTACTGGCGCACGCGGCCCCCGGGTCCGGTTCGGGCAGGCTCCAGCAGGCCCATATCCTCATAAAAACGGATGGCGCGGGTGGTCAGGTCGAATTCCCGGGCCAGATCGCCGATGGTGTGGGTGATGGATGCCATGAGCTGTGCAAAGGGGTTTCACGGGGGGGGGCGACGGCATTGTCCATGCGCGGGGACGTTACGTAAACGTCAACCGTCCCAATGGTAGTGGGCGAGCGGGCGCATCGCGCGTTGTGGGGCCACCACAGTTGACACACCAAGTGTCACCGCCACTGACGGGCGTCAGGGCACTGTCGAACGGCGCAGGTACCGTGTGGGAAGTCTCCCCTGGTTGGGGGTTTACCCAGCTTTTCTTGGCTCGCCCTGCGCTTCACAATTTTTACCGTCATGACCACGCCATCCACAACCCAGCAGGAAACCACCCTGGAAACCGCAGACCCAGGGCCAACGTCATCGGCACCGACGCCCTCAGGCACGGAGCCACCGCTGTATGTCGTGGCCATTGGGGCCTCTGCAGGAGGGCTGGATGCGCTGGAAAAACTGTTTGCCAGCCTGCCCCCAGACGGTGGGGCAGCATTTGTGGTGATCCAGCATTTGTCGCCCGACCACAAAAGCATGATGGCCAGCCTGCTGTCACGCCACACCGAGATGCCGGTGATCATGGTGGAAGACGACATGCCCATTGCAGCCAACCAGGTGTTCCTCATCCCGCCCGGTTCCATCATGCACATGGACAATCGGCACTTGCGTCTCACCCCCAAAAGCCCGCGCACGCTCACGCTGCCCATCGACGTGTTCTTCCAGTCTCTGGCCACGCACTATGGCGACAAGGCTGTGGGGGTGGTGTTGTCGGGCACGGGCTCGGACGGGACGCGTGGGGCCGGCGCCATCAACGAGGCAGGGGGCCTGCTGATCGCCCAAGACCCTGAAAATGCCAAGTTTGACGGGATGCCCCGCAGCGTCATCTCCACCGGATTGGTAGACGCCATATTGCCTGTGGAAACCATGGCGCAACGCATCGTGGCGCACATCCACAACCAGCCACCGCCTCAACTGGAGGCATCACACCGACTGAGGACACAGTCGCTCAACATGGGGCCCGACGCAGCCCTGGCTGGGGTTCAACACCTTCTGTACCAGTTGGGAGGCATCAACTTTGAAGAATACAAACCCGGCACTGTCATGCGGCGCATCGAGCGGCGCATGTCGGTCCGACAGGTGGCGTCCATCGAGTCGTACCTGGCACTGCTGAACGAAGACCGCGCCGAGGTACTGACGCTGCGGCGCGAACTGCTGATTCCGGTCACCAGTTTTTTCCGTGACACCGAATCCTTCGAGGCTCTGTCGCGCCAGGTGGTCGATGCGATAGTGGCCAGCAAAGACGCAGGGCAACCCATTCGCGTGTGGTGCGCAGGTGTGGCCACCGGCGAAGAGGCCTACTCGGTGGCCATGCTCTTTCTGGAAGCTTTCGAGCAGGCCAAACGCTGGCCAAGCCTGAAGATTTTTGCCACCGATGTGGAGCAGGTGAACATCGAGACTGCCGGTGCAGGCTCTTACCCTGAATCGATTGCAGCCGAAATTTCCGCCCAGCAACTGGAGCGGTTCTTTGTGCGCAAGGGCTCCAGTTTTGTGGTCAAGAACGAGTTGCGTCAGTGCATCGTGTTTGCCCGCCACAACCTGCTGAGCGACCCACCTTTCACGAAAATGGATTTGGTGGTGTGCCGCAACGCGCTCATTTACTTCCGCAGCGTGGCGCAAGACCGCGTGCTGCGTCGGTTGCAGTACGCACTCAGCCCCAAGGGTTACCTGTTCCTGGGGTCCAGCGAGTCGCTGGGTGACCTGCAACGCGATTTTCAAACGCTCAGTGCCCGCCACAAAATCTGGCAGGTCAGCCGTCCCACATCGTTGCCGCTGGAGTTTGGCAGCCGCACGGCAGCCGCTGCGGCATACCCGCTGGTGATGGGCGCACGCCGTCCCCCGATGCCTGGTGTCGGCCGCATGGGGAACAGTGCTGTGGACATGGGATTTGCCACTCTGCTCAAGGCGTTTGCGCCGCCTGCAGCCATGCTGATTGATGCACGCCATGAACTGGTGCACTCCTATGGCGATATTCAGCCCTACATGCACATGCGCGAGGGGCAAGCCAGCCTGGACATCAACCGCATCCTGGCCGAGCCGCTGGTGCCTGTGGCCGCCGCGCTGCTGTTCAAGGCTGCACGCGAAAACTCCAGCGTGACCTCCGACGTGGTGCGCCTGCCCCTGCTGGGTGCCGTGGCCACGGAGCGCGGAGCGCCCACCCTGCAAGTCAAGCTGAGCGCCTGGCCCGTGGGCGAAGTGGACGGTCACCGCATGTCGCTGCTGGCGTTCGAGCGCGTGCAAGTCAGCGACTCGCCCGATGCACCCCTGAGCATCGACATTGACACCGAAACATCGGAGCGGCTGGAACTGCTTGAGCACGAGCTGGCTGCCACCCGCGAGAGCCTGCAAGCCACCATTGAAGAGCTGGAAACATCCAACGAAGAACTGCAGGCCACCAACGAAGAAATGATGGCATCGAACGAGGAGTTGCAAAGCTCCAACGAAGAACTGCAGTCGGTAAACGAAGAACTCAACACCGTCAACGCGGAGTACCAGGAAAAAATCGAAATCCTCAACCGCGTGAATGCCGACCTGGACAACATGGCCCGCGCCGTGTCGGCGGGCACCGTGTTCGTGGACGACCAGCTGCAACTCACGCGTTTCAGCCCCGACGCCGCCCAGATTTTCCGGTTGCGCGACACCGACATTGGGCGCCCTCTGGAAGACTTGACGCACACGCTGGAGTACCCCGCGCTGATGGACGACCTGCGCCAGACCCTAAATTCGTCGCGGGTAACCGAAAACGACGTGATGGGCCCCGGCCAGCGGCATTTCTTGGTGCGCATGCTGCCCTACCAGATTCCCTCTTCTTCCTCGCGGGGGGTGGTGCTGACCTTCATGGACGTGACGTCGTTGCACGACGCCGCACGCCTGCAGCGCATCCTGGATTCACTGAGCGAACACATCGCAGTGCTCGACACCACCGGCCGCATTCTGATGGTGAATGCTGCGTGGACCCGCTTTGCGCAGGCCAACGGAGACCCGGAACAGCGCACCTGCGCTGTGGGCGCGAACTACCTCACCGCCTGCGCCGCAAAAAGCGGCACCCAGTCCAGCAGTGCGGCCACGGCAGAAGCGGGTCTGCGCGCCGTGCTGGGAGGAGAACAAGACCGTTTCTCGATGGAATACCCCTGCCACTCGGAGACTGAGCAGCGCTGGTTTGTCATGAACGCCACCACCCTGGGCGGAGATCGCCCGGGTGCGGTGGTCAGCCACGTCAATGTCACACCCTGGCATGTGGGTACCAACAAAAAGACAGCACCGTGATCAACGCAACATGACCGACGACCGCAACGAGCGCCTGGCCAAACTCAAAGAACAGGCCATACAGGCCCTGCAGCACCACCCGCAGGACTTTGGACGCAGCACGCCCACCCCAGCCGACTTACACAAACTGGTAGAAGACCTGCGCATCTACCAGATTGAGCTGGAGTTGCAAAATGAAGAGTTGCGCCTGGCGCAGCAACAGGCTGCGCTGGCCAGCAGCCGCTATCAGTCGCTGTTCGACCTGCTGCCCGTGCCTGCGTTTGTGGTTGACCGGCACGCGCTCATCCAGCAATCGAACGACGCGACCCAGGAGTGGCTGGGGGCACGCCGCGCCCCCGGCATGCAGGACTTCAGGCTGGCCCACAGCGTGTTGCGGGCAGAGCGTCCGCGCTTTTTGGCCGCCCTGTCAGATGCGCATGGAAACACGGCAGAGCAGGTGCATGGCACCAGCCTGATCGACAGCAAAGGCAACACGAGACTGGTGGATGCACACATCTTCAAGCTGCCCCAGGCCTTTCACGCCGATCACCGGTACATCGTGGTGCTGCTGGACCGCAGCACCGAAGCCGCCCGCGAGCACGACAGACAGCTTTACCAGACCGTGCTCAACAGCAGCGATGACCTGATTTACGCCACCGACGAAACCGGGCGCTGCCTGTTGGCCAACCGTGCCACGCTGGATCTGATCGGACTTCCGCTGGACAAGGTGCTGGGCCGCCGCCGCGATGCAGTGCTGCCACTGCGTGAAGCCATCCTGCAGGACATGAGCGATCAGAAGGTATTGCAAAGCGGTCGTCCGCTCAGCACACAGGACGAGCTACACAGTGATCCGAATTTGACTGCGCGCAGCTTCACCACACGCAAGTTCCCGCTGCGCAACACGCAGGGACAGGTGTGGGGTGTGGGCGGCATTTCGCGTGACGTCACCGCCGAGATGCGGGCGCAGTTGAACCAGCGCTGGAGCGAGTTGGCCTTTGTATACACATCACAGGCCTTGATCGTGACGGATGCAAACACGCGCATCCTCAGGGTCAACCCCGCGTTCGAACGCATGTCTGGCTTCTCCGAGCGCACCGTGCTGGGCCAGCGCACCAGCATGCTGCGCTCGGGCCGACAAAGCGCAGAGTTTTACCGCGACATGTGGTCCATGCTGGCCGACAGCCAGCATTGGGCCGGTGAACTGTCCAACCGCAGTGCCGATGGCCGCGTCTACACCGTGTGGAGCAGCATTGACGCCATCCGCAACGATGACGGGGAATTGCTGGGGTACATGGCCGTGCAAACCGATTTGTCAGAGCTGCGTCAGAGCCTGACCGATGTGGAGCGCCTGGCGTCCACCGACAGCCTGACTGGCCTGCCCAACCGGGCCCTGTTTGAAGACCGAATAGGCCAGTTGCTGACGTTCTCGACGCGGCAGCAAAGCCACTTTGCGGTGCTGTTTGTCGACCTCGATCACTTCAAACAAGTCAACGATGCGCTGGGCCACCAGGCCGGAGACCAGTTGCTCAAAGCCATCGCCCAGCGATTGCAAGAGTCTGTGCGTGCCCCAGACACCGTGGCGCGGCTGGGGGGCGATGAATTTGTGCTGCTGCTTCCCCACACCGGGCGTAGCGAGGCGCTGGCCCTTGCGCATCAGATTCAGCAGCACCTGATGACCCCCATGGACCTCGCCGGGCGCGACAGATACCAGCCCGAGGCCTCCATTGGCCTGGCCGTCTACCCGGAAGACGGTGAAACCGCCAGCGAATTGGTGGCCCATGCGGACACCGCGATGTATGCAGCCAAAATGACCGGACGCCACCGCACGGTGAGCTACACGCCGACCATGAGCGAGGAAAACGCCAGGGCGCTTGCGGTGCAGATGGAGCTCCAAACCGCGCTGACAGAAGGGCAACTGCGGCTGCATATCCAACCCCAGTTCGAACTGGAAACGCTCAAGGTGGTGGGAGCGGAAGCCCTGGTGCGCTGGGCCAAGCCCGGACACGGGTTGATGTTGCCCGACGGGTTCCTGCCCATTGCCGAGCGCGCCGGCCTGATGCGCGAGCTGGATGCATGGGTGCTTGAACAATCGATCCAACTCGTCAGCCAGTGGGCAACATCCGGTCTGTGGCCCCGCGATTGGCGGCTGGGTATCAACCAGTCGGCCCAAACCGTGGGGCACCGGGATTACACCAACGCGCTCGCCCATACATTGGCGGCGCACCACGTACCACCTCGGACCGTTGAAATCGAAATCAAGGAGGGCGCACTGGTCAAGCCCGATCCAGACCTGATGGCCCAACTGCACGAGCTGCAGGCGCTGGGTGTGTCCATGTGCATAGATGACTTCGGTACCGGCTACTCCAGCCTGTCTTATTTGCAGTTGCTGCCGGTGTCGAACATCAAAATCGACCAGTGCTTTGTTCAGGACATGCTGGTGGATGAAAGCAACCAGGTACTGATCGATGCCATGATCGAACTGGGCCACAAACTCGGGCACACCGTGGTGGCAGAGGGCGTTGAAACCCCTGAACAGCAAAAAGCCCTGCTCATGCTGGGATGCGAACATGGCCAAGGCCACCTGCTCGGGCCAGCGGTGGACGCACAGGAATTTGAAGACCGCTACCTCCGTTCACGAGACACCCCATGAATTCACCCATCGACCCCGCGCAACGCCACTCGGTCCCCGCCGAACCGGTGCGCACCGTGGCCGAGGTGATGAGCCGACAGGTACGCACCCTGCCACCCGATGCCACGCTGACCGAGGCAGCGCAATGCATGGCAGAGGCGCGGGTGTCGTGTGTGGTGGTGCAGATCAACGGCGAAGCCGTTGGCATCCTCACTGAACGCGATCTGTTGCGGCTGCTGACATCGGGTGCCCAAGGAACGACCGAACTGGCTGGGGTCATGAGTTCCCCCGTGACCACCGTGCAACAGACCGAGCGTTTTCAGATGGCGTGGCCCCGCATGCTGGAACAAGGCCTGCGGCACCTGCCCGTGGTCGATGAAAACGGAAAACTGGTCGGGGTGATCACCGAAACCGATGCCCGTCAGCACCTGGGGCAGTCGCTGCTGACAGGGTTGGGCAGCGTGACAGAGGTCATGGAGCACGAAATCCCTGAGCTAGAACCCGAGGCCAGCCTGGCTGACGCGCTGGCTCTGATGCTGCGCGCCGGGGCGTCTTACGTGCTGATTTCGCGGGAGCACAGGGCTCTCGGCATCCTGACCGAACGGGATGTACCGGCCCTCATGCTGCAACATGCCCAGCAGGACCTTGCCTTGGTGCAACTCGCCTCGGTGGCGTCGCACCCGGTGCATGCCGTAGGCAAAGGGTTCTGGTTGACCGAAGCCGCCGCCTGCATGCAGCGCAGCAGCGTGCGCCACCTGGCGGTGGTGGATGATCAAGGCCTCGTGGTGGGCATGGTGCAGCAACACGACCTGATGCTGCGCATCAGCAGCAACATGCGCCACCAGAACGCTTTGCGCGAGCAGATGGACATGCAAATGCGAACCCAGAAAGCCGAAGAGAGGCTGACTCTGGCGGCAGATGCTGCCCAGATGGGCTTCTGGGAACTGGACGTGCCGAACAGCCGCTTTCGATTCAGTGGGCACATGCAACACCTCATGGGGGTGCAAGCAGAGCAGGCCTACAGCCATGTGCGGCAGTTCCTGTCCCGTGTTCACGCGTCAGACCTGGAACAGGTGAAATCGTCCATGCAGGCCACACTGAGCCAAGGGGAAGGCAGGCCGCTCGACATGGAGTACCGGGTGTACCGCCTGGACGGTGCATTGCGCTGGCTGCACTCACGCGGCCAAGTGGTGCAACGCGACGAACAAGGCCTGGCGCTGCGCGCCGTGGGCGTGACCACAGACATCACCACGCGCAAAGAACAGGAGGCTTCGCTGGCTGCCGCCGTGGGCTCGCTGGAGCAACGCCAATCGCTGCTGGAGCAACTGTCCCAAACCATCAACCGCTCCCCGGTGGTGGCCATCTCCTGGGCCACCTCAAACGGCTGGCCGGTCACGTTCGTGAGCGACAACATCCGCCAATGGGGTTATGAGCGAACAGATTTCATGGGCGGCGAACTGTATTACGAGTCGCTGGTGCACCCTGAGGACCTGCCCCGCATCAACGCCGAAATCGCGACTTTTTTTGCCCAGTCGCTCGACAGCTACGACCAGCGCTACCGCCTGCGTGCGGCGGACGGGCGTTGGCTGTGGATAGACGACCACACCTGGATCGAACGCGACCGGCAAGGCCGCATGCAGCGTGTACACGGCATGCTCAGCGACGTGACCGAAAGCCATACGCTGCAGCAAACCGCCCGCATCGAGCGCGACATGCTGGAAAACCTTGCCCGGGGCGTACCGCTGAAAACCCTGCTCACCCAACTCACCGACGCTTACCCCGCTGTGATGGAGGGCATGCGCTGCTCCATTCACCTGGACGCCGACGACAGCGACAGCGACACCCATACAAGTACCACCGAGCCCTGCTGCACGTTTCCCATTCTCAACGGTCGAGGCCAACGACTGGGCGACTTTGCCGTCTACGTCCCGACCACGCGCCCGATACACAAACACGAAACCAATGCGCTGGAGCGGGGGGCGTACCTGGCAGGCCTGGCGCTGGAGCGTGCGAGCAACGAAGCCACGCTGCGCAAACTGTGGCAGGCGGTGGAGCAAAGCCCCAACTCCATTGTCATCACCGACCTCCAGTCGCGTATCGAATACGCCAATCAGTCGTTCTATGCGGTCACCGGCTACACGCCCGAAGAGGTGCTGGGGTCAAACCCCAGCATGCTGCAGTCCGGCAAAACCGATCCGCAGGTGTACACAGGCATGTGGGAGCAACTCACTGAGGGCAACGCCTGGACGGGCGAATTCACCAACCGCCGCAAAGACGGCAGCGAATACATCGAGGCCGTGCGTATTTCACCAGTACACCAGGCCGATGGCAGCGTCACACACTACCTGGCCATCAAAGAAGACATCACCCACCGCAAGGAGAGTGAACAGCAGATTCACCGCCTGGCCTATTTCGACACCCTGACCGGGCTGCCCAACCGACTGTTGCTGGCTGATCGCTTCAAGCAAGCCGTCAGCATGGCAGAGCGCCAGCAAGAGCCACTGGCGGTGATGTTCATCGACCTGGACCATTTCAAAAACATCAACGACACGCTGGGCCACCGGGCGGGCGATGCCCTGTTGATCGAAACCGCATTGCGCCTGAACTCGGTTCTGAGGGCGGGAGACACGCTCTCGCGTCAGGGAGGCGACGAGTTTGTGCTGGTGTTGCCCGGCTGCGGTGATGTGCAAGCCGCACTGGTGGCCGAAAAGCTGCTGGAGTCCGGCGCACGCAGCGTCACGCTGGACGGGCACGATGTGGTGGTGACTCTTTCGGTGGGCATTGCCCTGTACCCGTCAGACGGCACCGATTTCGACGCGCTGTCCAAAGCAGCCGACGTGGCCATGTACCGTGCCAAGGAAGAAGGCCGCAACACCTACCGATTCTTCAAGGCCGACATGCAAACGCACTCGGCCCGCACGCTGACGCTTGAAAACCACCTCCGTCTTGCGTTGGAGCGCAACGAATTGGTGTTGGTGTACCAACCGCAAATGTCGCTGGCCAATGGCCGCCTGGTGGGGGCAGAAGCCCTGCTGCGTTGGCACCACCCCACGCTGGGTGTCATTTCTCCGGTGGAGTTCATACCGCTGGCGGAAAGCACTGGGCTCATCCTGCCCATCGGGGAATGGGTGCTTCGCACCGCCATGCAACAGCTCAAGGCCTGGATGGCAGACGGGCTGGGCAACATCACCATGGCGGTGAACCTGTCCGCCGTTCAGTTCCGCGATGCAGGCCTCGTGGCCATGGTCAGCCAGGTTCTGCAAGATACCGATGTACCCCCAGGCCTCATGGAGCTGGAACTGACCGAAAGCGTGGCCATGGACGACCCACTGGGTGCAGTGGTGGCGATGGACGAAATGTCTGCCCTGGGCGTGGCCATGTCGATCGACGACTTTGGCACCGGCTACTCCAGCCTGAGCTACCTCAAGCGCTTCAAGGTGGGCAAACTCAAAATCGACAAGAGTTTTGTGCGGGACATCACCACCGACCCCGACGACAAGGCGATTGCCAGCGCCATCATCGGCCTGGCCAGCAGCCTGGGCCTGAGCACCATCGCCGAAGGAGTGGAAACCCCCGGTCAACTGGCGTGGCTGCGGCTGCAGGGGTGCGACGAGGCGCAGGGTTACTTTTTCAGCCCACCGCTGAGCGCACCCGACTTTGTGGCGTGGGTACGCAACAGCGGCTTGGCAGCCTGATCGCACCTGCTGGGCACCTCAGGACAGATCAGGCCTGGCCCACGCGGTTTCCACCCTGCAGGCGGGCGCGTTCCTGGGCTGCTTCGGCCTCGCTCACCAGCAGCGGGCCATCGTCGCGGCTGCGAGGCACCCAGCCCGCCACGCCCACACTGGCTGTAACCACCGGGGCCGCAGGCGACTCGGGGTGCGGCAAATCCAGCAGGGCGACACTGTCCACCACCCGCTGTGCGGCCTGCATGGCACCTTGGAGGTCGGTCTCGGGCATCATGACGACCAGCCGATGGGTGTCGTGACGGGCCACCAGATCGGTGGTGCGCTTCATGGCGCCGGCCACCGCCTGGGTCACCGTCTGGAGGCAGGCATCAGCAGCTGGCAGGCCCAGTCGGTCCCCGTAATGGGGGAAAAAATCCAGATCCACCACCAGCACCGCCAGAGGCTCCTCGCCCCGGAAAGCACGGGCCACCTCTTCGGACAGGCGCTGCTCGAAGTAGCGTTGGTTGGCCACTTGCAACAGCTCGTCAAAGCGCGAATGCACCTCCAGGCGCTGCGACACCGTTTGCACCTGCGCCTCGCAGGCACTGAGGTCGAGCCGGGCCTGGCCAAGGGCTGTGGTGTGGGCATCCAGCTCCTGGTACAGCCGCCCCACCATGTTCAGCAGTGACCGCAAGCCTTTGTCCGACAACACTGTCTCGCGGTCGTACGCTTCGGTGGCTGCGGCACCGTCTTGCACCAAACGCAACTGGCGCACCATGGACTGGTCCACCCCCAAGACATGCAAGCCAATCCATGACGACAGAAACCCCATCATGCGGGCCGACCACTCAGCCCGCGTGTCGCGCTCACCCCATAGTTCGCGCAAGTTGATGATGAATTGCTCGTGCTGGCGGCGGTGCACCGCCACATGGCGCGCATCCAGCCCGTGGGTTTGCATCATGGATTCTTCTGCGGCGAACTGAGCGCGGGCATACGACATCAGCCGGTCAAAGGCACGACGCAGTGACACCTCGCGACGGTCGGGCGGGAAGTTCGAATCGAACAGCGTGCGGTGCAGTTCGTTGAAGATGTCGATCAGCCCCCGGTGCTGGTCGTCCATTTCAGCCAGGCCAGTGCCAAAACTGCGGTCCCAAACAAACAGGTCCATGGTGTTCTCCGCCAGTGCGCTGGCTGCGTGTGGGGTTGTGTGTGGACGACAGCAGTGTCCACGCCGGTATCGGGTCGCTCACTATAAGCCCACCCCATGCGAAGCACAGCAGCCGCGAGGCCGCAAGCGCTCACCAGGGGGGCAAGCGCTCGCCTTTGAGACGGGCGCGCAACACAGCGTAGTCGGGCACCACGGTGGCCACCGTGCGCCAAAAACGCTCGCTGTGGTCCATGTGGCGCAGGTGTGACAACTCGTGGGCCACCACGTAGTCCACCACCTCGGGCGCAAACTGCATCAGCCGCCAGTGCAGGCGGATGCTCCCATCCGCCTTGGCGCTGCCCCAGCGCGTGGCGGCGGCCGACAGCTTGAGTGTCGTCCAGCGCACACCGAGCAAGGGGGCAAAGTGGTTCAACCGCGCTTCAAAGTGGGCATGGGCAGCCTGCATCATCCAGGCCTGTACGGCATCGCGCAGTTGCACCGGTGAGGCGGTGGCAGGCAAGGCAACCCACACCACATCGGAATCGGTAGGGCCACCAACCGTGGCCAGTCGTTGCACCAGGGGCTGGCCCCTGCCACGCCTCGCAGCAATGACTGGAACATTGGCCCTGACCGGTTCTGCCACGCTCGGTGCCTGCCCCAGCCGCACAGTGAGGGTTGCACCCAGCCAGGCCAGCTCGGTGCCGTCGGCCCAATCCACACGGGCGGCCTGCAGCACCTCGTGTCGTTGCCCGACCTGGGTCAGCTTGCCCAGCACCCAGGCTGCCTTGGATTGCAGCGCAGACTCGACAGCTGACACTGGTGTCCAACGTGGGGCGCTGACGCTCAGCCCCTGAGGCCCGACCGAAAAGCCAATGGTGCGCCGCTGGCCGCGCCGGAACCAGTAAGCCACCGTCTGCCCGAGGAGCACGGCCCGCCTGTTGGCTTGTGGGTGTTGCAGCAACCCGCCGGGGCCAGCGGGCGGTAGCAGCGCTTGGGGTGAGTCGCTTTGGAGGGGAGGCGAATGAGCTACCACGGGTGTAGCCAAAAATCCAATACCACCAAGCGGTGAAGGCACTTTTAGCTTGTTTTTTTTGCGGTCCGCTACAGCCGGTGGCACTGTCGCGATCGGTGGCTCCAGGCCCAGAAGGCTGAGTTGCTCCATGGCCAGACTGGTCAATGGGTCACCGGTAAGCCTCGGGGTCGAGGCGACGCATTTCGGCTTCGATCCAAGCCTCCACCTCGCGCATCAACTCGTCGGGCTCGCGGCCCTGGCTGGGAATGGGTTTGCCGATGGAAAACTCCACCGTGCCCGGCGTTTTGATGAAGGCTTTGCGCGGCCAGCACTTGGCCGACGTCACGGCCACCGGAATGACCGGTGCACCAGTTTCAATGGCCAGCCGCGTGCCGCCGTTTTTGTACTGGCCTTTCTCGCCGCGCGGAATGCGTGTGCCCTCAGGAAACATGATGATCCAGGTGCCTTGAGCCAGCAAGCGCTTGCCCTGCGCCACGACCTTGCCAAAGGCCTCTCGGCCACGCGAGCGGTCGATGTGGATCATGTCCATGCGCGCCATGGCCCAGCCAAAAAACGGCACGTACAAGAGTTCTTTTTTGAACACATAGGCCAGCGGGTGCGGCATCAGCGCCACCATGCTGAAGGTCTCCCAGGTGGACTGGTGCTTCACCAACAGAATGGCCGGGCTGGTGGTACCCGTGGGCAGGTTCTCGAACCCGATCACCTTGTTGTGAATGCCCAGAATCACCTTGCCACCCCACACCGCTGCCTTCAGCCAACCGGCGCACATCCAGTACACGCGGGTGGGGCTGAGGAAGGGTGAGGTCACCACCACCACCGTGGCCCAGGGGATGACCGTGAGGCCCATCCACAGAAAATGCAACAGCGAACGGATCAGGGGCATGGGGAATATTCAAGTAAAAAATGGCTCTGGCGCTTGCTGATATTGAATTGTTTGCTACTTCCCACGGCCTAGCTGATTGACGTTTTCACGCGCCAATATGAAGTCGGCAAAGGCAGACAGGTCAGTGTGCACGTAGCTGCCAGGGGGCAGGTCGGCCGGCAGATTGCCACCTCGGCAGCCCGCCGAGTTGCCGGTCATCAGCAGGTGAGGCTCACAGCCTGCGGCAGCAGCGGCCTGCGCGTCACCCACCGAGTCACCGGCAGCAGGCACGCCTTGCAACGACACACCGAACCGATCGGCAATCTGCAGGAACAGTCCGCTGGCGGGCTTGCGGCAGGTGCAGTGGTCGTCGGGCACATGGGGGCAGAAAAACACCGCTTCCACCCGACCGCCCACCGCTGCCAGCGCCTTGTTCATTTTGTTGTGGATGGCGTTCAGGTTGGCCATGTCAAGCAGACCACGGCCCAGGCCGCTTTGATTGCTGGCAATCACCAGCCGCCAGCCAGCCTGATTCAGCCGGGCAACAGACTCCAGCGCGCCGGGCAAAGGCTCCCAGTCGTCGGGGGTGGTGACAAAGTCATCGCGCGGGGCGTTGAGGGTGCCATCGCGGTCCAATATCAGCAATTTCATGGGGCAGGCCTCGGGGTGGTGGACGCAGCAGCATTGTCCACCCGCCAGGCTGTGACGAATTCGCCGCTGAATCGACCGGGCGCCAGGGTCAGTGTCAGCGCAGCAGGTTTGCGAAGCAGGTCTTCGGTGGGCGACTCCAGCACCACCGTGTGCAAGCCACCGCCCGCAGGCCAATCCACGTACACCTTGGCACCGCCCACAGAGCGCACCGAGGCGGGCTGCACCTGCACGGCCACCACCTTCACCGTCACGTCGCGTGGGGTCTGCAGGCCCAGCCGGTTGTGATGGCTGCGCAAGGTCTGGGCGACACCGCCGACCCAAGCCAACACCCACAATACCAGCAAACCCATGCCCACCCTGTGGCGCGCCCGCGCACCTGTGGAGGCGCGCATCAACCACCACACCAGCGCACCCAGCGCCACCGCCACCGCCACACCCACCGAGACCCAGAACATGGCGCTGTCAGGGTCACTGGCAGGGCTGAGGGCCGGGGGCAACGCGAGGCCGTGTGTACCAAGCTGAAAATCCAGCCACGGCGCAAAAATGCCCGCCAACAACCCGTTGCGCTGCCACCAGGTACTTGTAGGTGCGGCCATCAGGCGTGTGTCATGAAGCCAGGCGGCCAAGGTCGGCCACACGGTTCATGGCGTCGTGCAGGGTTTTAAGCAGGCCCAGGCGGTTGGCTTTGAGCGCGGGGTCGTCTGCATTGACCATGACGCCATCAAAAAACGCGTCCACCGGGGCACGCAGCGCAGCCAAGACCTGCAAGCTGGCGGTGTAGTCGCCCTTGGCAAACGCGGCGTCGGCTTGCGGGGCCACAGCGGCCAACGCAGCGGCCAGCGCCTGCTCGGCGGGCTCTTGCAGCAGCGCGGTGTTGACCTGCGCCAGCACCTCGCCCTCGGCCTTTTTCAGGATGTTGCCCACGCGCTTGTTGG